>CAZQSF010000007.1:0-70666 GCA_964595955.1 uncultured Saprospiraceae bacterium | reverse complement strand
CGCTCGTCCGGATCTGTGGGGGAGCTACCGGGCAACCGGTGGCTCTACCCGGAATGCTGTACGCCTCGTCCCGGAAGCGCTATCCTCCGGATCCTTTTCCGCGAAAATCTTCGCCTGGATTGCATGAAGTGGGAAAAAGTGGCATTCCCTACCACTTTCTCCCACTTTTCTTTTGCCCCATTTATCAAAGATGTTATCGTTTTATTGAAATAAAAACGCAAAGCATTCGCATTTTGATTAAAAAAGAACCCCAAAAGGCGTTGGTTTTCGATTTGGTGGGAAAAAATTGGAAAAAAAGGTGGGAAAAAGTGGTAAAGTGTGTCAAAATATCATAGATTTGAAAAACCATTAAGGATAATTCATCGCGATGCAGCAATTACTGGGCGAATTCGAGTGCAAAATGGATGCGAAAGGTCGCATGCGCCTGCCCAGTGCGCTCATTGCTCAGTTAGGCGAGGAGAAGGAAAAGGAATTCGTGATCAACCGCGGTTTCGAGAAATGCCTGATGCTGTATCCGATCGCCGTATGGAAGCGCATCAGCGGGGAGGTCAACCAGCTGAACCAGTACGTGCGAAAGAACCGGGAGTTTGTCCGCTACTTCTATCGCGGGGCCCAACAGCTGGAGATGGATAGTGCGGACCGCATCCTCGTCAATAAGCGCCTGTTGGAATGGGCGGGCATTGACAAGGAGGTGATTCTCTCGGCTTACAACGACCGCATTGAAATTTGGGCCAAGGAGCGCTACGACATGCTCCTGGAAGAAGAACCGGCCGACTTTGCCGGCCTGGCCGAAGAAGTGCTGGGCGAACCCTCAGAGGCATCGGAAGATGAGCAATGAGAGGGTTTACCACGAGCCCGCGATGCCTGAAGAAAGCCTTCGGGCTCTGGCTCTGCAGCCGAACGGCACCTATGTGGATGCCACCTTTGGAGGGGGCGGCCACGCCAGGTTGATCCTCGAACAGCTGGGCAGCAAAGGCTGCCTCTTGGCTTTTGATCAGGATGAAGATGCACAGCAAAACGCTCCGGAGGACGAGCGATTCCGGCTCATCGACCAGAATTTCCGGCACCTCAAGCGCTTTCTGCGACTCCATGGGCACCGGGAAGTGGACGGCATTCTCGCCGACCTGGGTGTGTCCTCCCATCAGTTGGATGAAGCCGAACGGGGCTTCTCCTTCCGGTTCGGGGAGGCCGAACTCGACATGCGCATGGACCGAAAGCAGGGTCGAACGGCGGCCGATGTGCTCAACACCTATCCGCCGGGCGATCTGCAGGAGCTGTTCAGTCGCTACGGTGAGGTGCGCAACGCCCGGACGCTGGCTCACGCCTTGGTTCAGGCTCGCCCCTTCAGTCGGGTCCACGACCTGCTGGCCGCGATCGACCCGCTGGTGCGCGGGCAGCGGAATCGCTACCTGGCCCAGGTCTTTCAGGCCCTGCGCATGGAGGTGAACGACGAAATGGGAGCCCTGACCGATTTTTTATCCCAGGCATGGGAAGTGCTTTGCCCCGAAGGACGATTGGTGGTCATCACCTACCACTCCATTGAAGACCGGCTGGTGAAGAACATGATGCGTTTTGGGAACCCGGCGGGAAAAGCCGAGCGCGATTTTTACGGAAATATTTTTCGGCCCTACCGCATCCTGTACAAAAAGCCCCTGGAACCCGGGGCAGAAGAAATTGAACGAAACCCCCGAGCCCGCAGTGCGAAGCTGCGTGCCGGAGCCAAACAAACCCGAAATGGCGAAACGTAGAGGAATACAGCAATATGCGAGCGTGAATTACCTCACCTCCGAACTCATTGTGAAGAACGTGCTCTTCGTGCTCTTCCTGGGGTTGCTGGCCATTATCTACATCGCCAACGTCCACCAGGCTGAGCGCAATGTGCGCGAGATCCAGGAGTTACAGCGCGAACTGCGCGAACTGCGGTGGTACTACATGTCGCTGCAGGCCGAGAACATGTACAACAGCAAACAATCGGAAATCGCGGAAAAAGTAGCCCCGCTGGGGCTGCAGCCGCAAAAGGGAAAACCTCGAAAAATAGTCGTCAAGGAGTAGGCCTCGATCATGGATATCAAAAACGAAATACTCTACCGCATTTACTTTCTCTTCTTCGCCCTGGTCTTGCCGGTCGCTATCCTGCTGTTCTACAAGACCCTGGAGATCGGCATTATCAATGGAGCCAGCTGGCGCAATGCCGGGCAAAGCATGTATGTGGAGTACCGGCCCATCGAAGCCGAGCGGGGCAATATCTTGTCGGACGAGGGCAACCTGTTGGCCACTTCCATTCCCTATTTCGATCTCTTCATGGACCCGAATTCCACGGGGATGAAAGAGGAGGACTTCAACCTCTATCTGGATTCCCTGGCCTGGTGCCTGGCCACCTACGTAGACCCCTCCTTCACGCCGGGCGGCTACAAGGAATTTCTGATCGAGAAGCGCCTGAGCGGGGCCCGTTACGTTCCCATCAAAAAGAAAGTTTCCTATGCCGAAAAGCGCTTTATCGAGCAATTTCCGCTTTTCAACATGGGGCAGATGCGCGGCGGTTTTATCGCGCGCAAGCGAAGCGAACGCAAGCGCCCCTTCGGACTGCTCGCTCAACGCACCATCGGCTATGTGCGCGAAGGTGCCAAGCCGGTTGGGCTGGAGGGCTATTTCGACGAGGTGCTGGGCGGCGAGGAAGGCACTCAGCCCATGCTTTGCGTAGACCGGTCCAACGATATTTGGATGCCCATCGAGGACCTGGGCTCGGTAGAGCCCCAAAGCGGTGACGATATCGTGACGACGATCAATGTCAATTTACAGGACATCACCGAAGAGGCCCTGTTTCGAGCTGTCGAGCACCACAATGCCGACTGGGGCACGGCCATACTTATGGAGGTGGAAACCGGGGCCATCAAGGCTGTGGCCAACCTGGGGCGCATAGATGACGGCTGGTGGGAGACCTACAACCACGCAGTGGGCACAGCCGTCGAGCCCGGCTCTACCTGGAAGCTCGCCTCTGTAATGGCCTTGCTGGAAGACGGTTTTGTGGAGTTGGAAGACAGCGTATACCTGGAGGGCGGCTCGACTCAGTTCTACGAAGAAACCCTGGAAGATGCGACCTATTTCAGCAAGGAGGTCGATTCGGCTACGGTTCGTCAGGTGTTTGAAATGTCGTCCAACGTAGGCATGGCCAAGCTGGTCGACCAATACTACGGCCGCAAGGAGAGCATCAACCGGAACGAAGGCGCAGCCCGGTATATCAGCCGGGTCAAGCAGTTCAATCTGAATCTGCCGGTGGGCATCGAAATTGAAGGCGAAGCCAATCCTTACATCAAAGAAGCCTACAGTGCCGAAGACAATTGGAGTGGTACGACCCTGCCCTGGATGAGTATCGGCTACGAGTTGCGGGTAACGCCTCTTCAACTGCTCAACTTTTACAATGCGGTGGCCAACGGAGGGAGGCTGATGAAGCCCTACCTGGTTTCGGAGGTCCGAAGCAACGGGACGGTAGCGGAGAAGTTTCGCCCCACCGTGCTCAAGAAGCAAATTGCCTCGGAAAAGACCATTGCCCAGGCGCGCAGCCTGCTGGAAGGGGTCGTGGAAAGGGGTACGGCCTACAAGCTGCAGTCGGATCAGTACCGCTTTGCGGGTAAAACCGGCACCGCTCAGATCAACTACCGGCGCACCAACCGGGGTCGGCGGGTCGGCGGGTATCAGGCATCCTTTGCCGGCTATTTTCCCGCAGAGGATCCCAAGTACTCCTGTATAGTGGTGATCAACCACCCGCGCAAGCACGGTTTTTACGGCAGCGATGTGGCCGGTCCGGTCTTTCGCGAGATCGCCGACCGGTGTTACAACAGCATTTTGGAATTACACGAGCCGTTCAACCAGCGGCGAAAGCCGGCTCTGGCCGCAGATCAGTTGCCCGCCTACGATGCCGGTCAGCTCGACGAGTTGGAGCAGCTGCTCAATGAATTGGGCATGCCTTACTTTGCCGAAGCGCCCACGGCCATGGGCATGCTGGTTCCGAAAAACGACAGCCTGAAGATCGTTGCCAAGCCCCTGCCCACCAAGCAAGTGCCCAATGTGGTCGGGCTGGGTCTGCGCGATGCCTTATACGCCCTCGAAAACCGGGGCTTACAGGTAAGAGTGAGTGGAGTGGGCCGGGTGGTCAGGCAGTCTTTGAAGCCGGGAACGGCGATTCGCGGGCAAGTGATTTGGATAAAACTCGGGTAATGAAAAGCTATACAGCACCCATCCAAAGCAGAATTTTTTATGCCGGTCCTTGGTGACGTGCTGAACGAAATAGACCCGCTGGAGGTCAAAGGCCGGCTGGACCGGGAGATCGGTTCCATCGCCTTCGATTCCAGGCGGGTAGGCCCGGGCGATGTGTTCGTCGCCCTGAAAGGCACCCTGGCCGATGGCCACATGTTCATTGACAAGGCAGTAGAGCGAGGCGCAGTTGCGATCGTGGCCGAACGCCTGGACGCTGAGCCGGCTCCCGGCAGCCCGACCTTCGTGCGGGTTCCCGATTCGGCGGAAGCCCTGGGCTGGATGGCCAGTGCCTTTTTCGGCTATCCGGCCCGGGAACTGGAGGTGGTTGGCGTTACCGGCACCAACGGCAAAACGACTACCGTAACCCTGTTACACGACCTCTTTCAGGGGCTCGGGTACAAGGCGGGGCTGTTGTCGACCGTGGAAAACCGGATCGGGGAGCAGGTGCTCGCGGCAACACATACTACACCCGACCCCATGGCCATACACGGCCTGCTTCGGGAAATGGCGGACTCCGGTTGCACCTGTGCGTTCATGGAAGTCAGCTCGCATGCAGCCCATCAGCGGCGCATTGCCGGGCTGCCCTTTCGGGGAGCGGTATTCACCAACCTCACTCGGGATCATCTGGACTATCACAAGACCTTCAAAGCCTACATAGCGGCAAAGAAGCTCTTTTTCGACCATTTGCCCGAGGAGGCCTTTGCGCTTGTAAACGCCGACGACAAGCACGGCCAGGTGATGGTGCAGAACACGAAAGCCAAGGTATACACCTACAGCCTGCGCCGCCTGGCCGACTACCGGGCCAAACTGGTGGAGAGTTCCCTGTTCGGCCTGGAGCTCGAGTTGGAAGGAGCCCCCTTTTTCAGTCGCTTGATCGGGGCTTTTAATGCCTACAACCTGCTGGCTGCCTATGGAGTAGCCCGGCTGTTGGGGCAGGATGCTCAGGAGGTGATGACCGAGCTGAGCCGGCTCCAGCCGGCCGAAGGGCGATTCAGCTATGTGCAGGATGCCGAGGGGCGCACCGGAATCGTCGACTACGCCCATAGTCCGGATGCGCTGGAAAAGGTGATGCAGACCCTTTCCCGGATCCGCGATAGCCAGGCCCGGCTGATCATTGTAGTCGGTTGCGGGGGCGACCGGGACAAGGGCAAGCGGCCCCAAATGGCCAAAATTGCCTGCGATTACAGCCAGCAGGTCGTTTTTACCTCGGATAACCCGCGATTCGAAAAGCCCGAGGCCATACTCGACGATATGGAAGCCGGTATCCCGGCCGGGGCTCGACAGCGGGTTCTGCGCATAACCGACCGGCGGGAAGCCATCCGCGCAGCAGTGGCGCTGGCCCGTCCGGGCGACATCGTCTTGGTGGCCGGAAAAGGGCATGAAAAATACCAGGAGATCGAAGGGGTGAAATACCCTTTTGACGACCTGAAGGAATTAAAACAGCTATTGGCCAAGTGACTTGGATACCACACTATGAAACACGAACTCAAACAAATGAACGAGGCCAATATGCTTTTGAGAGGAGTCGTGCAGCCGGATTCGTCCGGTTGCCGGGTCCTTTTTCCAGAAAAAAAGGAAGGGGTGTGAAATCTAACGGATCAACGAAAAGCAAAGCATGCTGATCTACCTCATCGAATGGCTCCAATCGCAGGCCGGAGACTTGCCGGGCGCCGGACTTTTTCAGTTCATCACCTTCCGGGCGGGCGTAGCGGTCGTGCTCTCGCTCATCATCTCCATGCTTTTCGGTGGGCGGATCATTCGGTTCTTGCGGCGGCTGCAGGTGGGGGAATCCATCCGCGACCTGGGGCTGGAAGGACAGAAAGAAAAAGAGGGTACCCCCACCATGGGCGGTATCATCATCATCATGGCTTTGTTGTTGCCCTGCCTGCTGATGGCCCGCCTGGACAACATCTACATCCTGGTGATGATTCTGGCCACCACCTGGATGGCCATTATCGGATTCATCGACGATTACATCAAGGTGTTCCGGAAAAACAAAAAGGGATTGCACGGCCGCTTTAAAATTATGGGGCAGATCGGCCTTGGGCTCATCATTGGACTGACCATGCTCTTCAGCGACCAGGTTCGGGTTCGGATGAGTACCCAGGAGGCAAAGGAAGTGGGCCTGACGGATGCAAAGCAGGTCGGGGATTTGATGTATGTGGTTTCCGGTGGGCAGGTTGTGGAAAAAGCCGATTACAGGACCAGCCTGACGAACGTGCCCTTTTTGAAAGGCAATCGCCTGGATTACGCCTGGCTGATTCCCTTCGCCGGGGAGGACGCCAGCCGGACCTGGGTCGCTTTGCTGTTCGTTCCGCTGGTGATTTTTATCGTAACGGCTGTATCCAATGCGGCCAACCTCACCGACGGGATCGACGGATTGGCCATTGGGGTCTCGGGCATTATCACGCTGGCCCTGGGCATCCTGGCTTACGTGTCGGGCAATGCCATAGCAGCCAATTACCTCAACATCCTGCATTTGCCGGATACGGGGGAGCTGGTCATTTTCGCGGGCTGTCTGGCCGGTGCGTGTCTGGGGTTCCTGTGGTACAATGCCTATCCGGCACAGGTATTCATGGGCGATACCGGCAGTCTGACGCTCGGCGGCGTCATTGCTTCCCTGGCGATCTTGCTCCGCAAGGAATTGCTGTTGCCGCTGCTGTGCGGCATCTTTTTGATGGAAAGCCTTTCCGTAATTATCCAGGTGAGCTACTTCAAGTACACCAAACGGAAATACGGCGAAGGCAGGCGGGTGTTCCGCATGTCGCCCCTGCACCATCACTACCAAAAGCTGGGCATGCACGAATCCAAGATCGTGACCCGCTTTTGGATCGTGGGGATTTTGCTGGCCGTAGTTACCCTCATTACCCTGAAAATCCGTTGAGCCATGCGCACGGTCATTTTAGGAGGGGGAGAAAGCGGCCGGGGAGCCGCCTTGCTGGCCAAGAAACTGGGGCACGATCTCTGGCTGTCCGACAAGGGCCGGCTGGGAGAACCCGCGCGAAATGAGCTTTTGAGGTACCGCATCCCCTTCGAGGAAGGCGGACACGATATGGGGCGGCTGTTGAAAGCCGATCAGGTGATCAAAAGTCCGGGTATACCGGACCAACTGCCTCTGATTAGAACCATCCGGGCCAAAGGGATCCCGGTGATATCTGAAATTGAATTTGCTGGACGGCACACCGATGCCGAGCTGGTGGCCATTACCGGCACCAATGGCAAAACGACCACGACATTGCTCACCTACCACCTGCTGCGCGAAGCCGGTTTGGAGGTGGTTCTGGGCGGCAATGTGGGCCGGAGTTTTGCCCGCCTGGTTGCCGAGGGCACATTTCCCCTCGCCGTGCTCGAACTGAGCAGTTTTCAACTGGATGGGATCCTGCGTTTTCGCAGCCGGCTGGCCGCATTGCTCAACATTACGCCCGACCACCTGGACCGCTACGATTACGAGATGGCCCGCTACATCGAGGCGAAATTCCGGATCACCATGAATCAGGGGCCTGAGGATCGCTTTTTCTACTGGCAGGAAGACGAAAATATTCGAAGCTACCTGCCCAAGCGAAAGGGAGCGGCCCGCCTGCAACCCCTGAGTTCCGATCAGGTCCGCGGCAGGCACTTGCTGCTAGGTGAGGATGTGCTCGACCTGGACGGAACGGTGCTCTACGGAAAGCACAACGCCATGAATGCCTTGTTTGCCGTCCACATGGCTGCGGCGATGGGGGTGCGCACCGAGACCATGCAGAAGGCGCTGCACAGTTTTCGCAATCACCCCCACCGAATGGAGCGGGTGGCGAACTGGAAGGGGGTGGAGTACATCAATGACAGCAAGGCCACCAATGTAGATGCGGCCTATTATGCCCTGGAAGCCATGGACAAACCGGTAATCTGGATCGCCGGCGGTACGGATAAGGGCAATGACTATTCGGCCCTGCTGCCCCTGGCCCGCGAAAAGGTGAAGGCCTTGATATGCCTGGGTGCCGACAACCGAAAGATTCAGGCGGCTTTTCACAGCGAAGTGCCGCACATTGAAGAAACGACTCGTGCTGCAGATGCGATTGCAGCCGCGCAAAAATATGCGCAGTCCGGAGATGTCGTATTACTCGCTCCGGCCTGTGCCAGTTTTGACCTTTTTAAAAATTACGAGGACCGGGGCGATCAATTCCGACGAGCCGTTCTGGACCTGAAACCGAATTAAACGAACGTCATGGCCACAATAGGAAGCCGGTTGGTAGCCGAACTGCGAGGGGACAAAGCCATTTGGGCAGTGATCATCATCCTGGCCGTTTTTTCGCTGCTGGCCGTCTACAGCTCGACGGGTACGCTGGCCTACCGCTTTCGGGGAGGCAATACCGAGGCGTTCCTTTTCAAGCACGGGATCATTCTGTTCGGCGGACTGGTGCTTACCTATATCTGCCACATGTTGCACTACATGGTGTTCAATCGATCGGCTCCCGTCCTGTTGGTGCTATCCATTCCCCTGTTGGTCTACACCATTGCCTTCGGAGCCGACATCAATGAGGCCAGGCGCTGGATTGAAGTCCCCCTGGTGGGCATCACGTTTCAGTCTTCCGACTTTGCCAAGCTGGCACTAGTGCTGTACGTAGCTCGGGCGATTTCTTCCAAGCAGGATTACATTAAAGATTTCAAGAGCGCCTTCCTACCCATTATTGCGCCCATTTTGCTCATTTGCGGCCTCATTGCCCCGGCTGACTTGTCATCCGCCATGCTGTTGTTTTTCACCGCGCTGTTTATGATGGTGGTCGGGCGGGTTTCTCTCAAATACGTTGCGCTGCTGATGTTTCTCGGCCTGGTAACCTTCTCCGTACTGGTCATACTCGGGCAGTTTTTCCCCGAAGTGGTTCGCCTGGAAACCTGGATATCCAGGGTGCGCGACTTCATCATCAACCCGGGGGGCAGCTATCAGGTAGAGCAGGCAAAGATTGCCATCGCCAATGGCGAATGGGTGGGTATGGGCCCCGGCAACAGCATTCAGCGCAATTATTTGCCCGGCTCCTTTTCCGACTTCATCTACGCTATCATTTGCGAAGAGTACGGCGTGTTGGGAGGCGGGTTGATCATCGGCCTGTACGTGCTGCTTTTTTTCCGGGTGGCGCGCCTGGTGACGAAAAGTTCGAAAGCCTTCGGTGCCATGGTGGCCATGGGACTGACCCTTTTGCTGGTTTTTCAGGCTTTTGCCAACATAGCCGTTGCGGTTCATCTGGTACCCGTGACCGGCCTTACGCTCCCCATGGTAAGTATGGGGGGTACTTCGGTGCTCTTTACGTGTATTGCCTTCGGGGTGATCCTCAGTGTGAGCAAATACGTGGAATCCATAACGGCGGACACGTAGATGGCATCGACCGTACAAATAGCGCAGACCTTGCGGGTCGTACTGAGCGGCGGGGGCACAGGGGGGCATATATTCCCCGCCCTGGCCATTGCCGATCAGCTCCGCGAGCTGGAGCCCCGGGCAGATATCCTCTTTGTAGGCGCGCGGGGCCGCATGGAGATGGAACGGGTCCCGAAAGCGGGATATCCGATCAAGGGACTTTGGATTAGCGGATTTCAACGAAAGCTTAGCCCGGACAATCTGCTTTTCCCATTGAAAGTAGGGGTGAGCCTTTGGCAGGCCTGGCAGATCCTTCGCTCTTTCCGGCCACAGGTAGCCGTTGGGGTAGGGGGGTATGCGAGCGGCCCCACTCTGGAGGTGGCAACTCGCATGGGAGTACCCACCCTGATCCAGGAACAGAATTCGTTTCCCGGCATAACCAATCGGCTGCTGGCCAGGCGAGTCGACCGGATCTGCGTGGCCTACGAAGGTATGGAGCGCTTTTTCCCGGCCGAAAAGCTCGAATTGACGGGCAATCCCGTCCGCAAGGATCTGATCGAGCTGGATATGCCGGCCGGAGAAGGTCGAAAACGGCTGGGTCTGGCCGAGAATAAACCCACGCTGCTGGTGCTGGGAGGGAGCTTGGGCGCCCGAACGCTCAACCAGGCCATGCGGGCGACCGAGGAAGTTTGGAACGGCCGCAGGGATGTTCAGGTCCTTTGGCAGGTGGGCAAATTGTACGCCCGCGAAATGCTGGACAGTGGGGCGGCAGCTTTGCCCAATGTGAAGGCCGTCGCCTTTGTGGACGACATGCCGGCTGCTTATGCGGCAGCCGATGTGGTGCTTTGTCGGGCCGGGGCATTGACCTTGTCTGAGCTTGCCGCCTTGGGGAAGGCCGCCGTATTAGTGCCCTCGCCAAACGTGGCCGAGGATCATCAGACGAAAAACGCACAGGCCTTGGTCGAGCAGGCCGCAGCCTGGATGGTAGCGGATGCCGATGCCGAAGAGGTCGCCGTGCACAAAGCCCTGGAGTTGCTGGATGCGCCGGAAAAGCGTTCGCAATTGGCCCTTGCCATACACAAACAAGCGCGGCCACAGGCCACGCTGCAAATCGCCCGGGCCGTTTTGGCTCTGGCCAAGCGAGAATCGAATGCGCATAGAAGAACTACATAAGGTGTACTTCATAGGCATAGGCGGTATCGGGATGAGTGCGCTAGCCCGGTACTTCCGGGAAAAAGGCCTGGAGGTATACGGCTACGATAAAACCGAAACGGCGCTGACCAGAACGCTGGCCGCCGAAGGGATGCACATCCACTATGAGGATGATCCCGAATGGATTCCCGAGGGCGTGGAGTTGGTGGTATACACCCCGGCCATTCCCGAGGCGCATCGCGAATTGACTTATTTCCGCAGCCGGGAATATCCGGTGATGAAGCGGGCCGAAGTGCTGGGACTCCTGAGCCGGGAGCAACGGACCCTCGCAGTGGCCGGAACCCACGGTAAGACGACTACCTCTTGTATGCTCAGTTGGTTGCTCGCCTACGCCGGACTGGACTGCACGGCCTTCCTGGGCGGCATAGCGGCCAACTTTCAGTCCAATTACCGCCTGGGACATGCCGGTTGGATGGTGGTGGAAGCCGATGAGTACGACCGCTCCTTTTTGCATCTGCATCCGGAGCACGCGGTTATCCTGTCCATGGAGCCCGACCACCTGGATATCTACGGCGACGAGGCCGGTATGCTGGAATCGGGTTTTCGGGCTTTTAGCCGGCAGTTGGTTCCCGGAGGGAAGCTCTACGTACAGCATCGGTGGGCGGATCAGCTGAACGACGCAAAGGTGTACCGCACCTTTGGGCTGGATCGAGGCGACTACCGGGCCGAACGGGTCCGGGTGGAAGAAGGCTACTTCGTTTTCGACCTGCAGTGTCCGGAGGGGGAGGCGATCGAAGGCTTTCGACTGCCCTTGCCGGGCAGGCACAATGTGGAAAACGCCACGGCAGCCCTGGCCGTAGCTCTCGAGCTGGGGCTGGACCCCCAGCGGCTGGCGGAGGGTCTGCAGAAGTTTAAAGGGGTACAGCGGCGCTTTGAAATTCGCTTCCGGAGGCCCGGGCTGGTGTACGTAGACGATTACGCTCACCATCCCACCGAACTGCAAGCGGCAATCGGGGCGGCCCGGGAGTTTTTTCCCGGGCAGCGGATCAAAGGGATTTTCCAGCCGCACCTTTACAGCCGCACCCGCGATTTTGCCAAGGGCTTCGCCGAGGCACTGGAAGCACTGGATGAGGTGATTCTGCTGGATATTTACCCGGCCCGCGAAGAACCCATCCCGGGAGTGAGCTCGGATTTGATCCGGCAGCACATGCGAAAGAAAATTGAGGCGCCGGTACCGCTGGAGCAGGCGCTCGAAAAAAGCAAGGAAAAGCCGGCCGGGGTATGGATGACCCTGGGGGCCGGAAACATAGATACACTGGCCGAACCGATCTGCGCCTATTTGGCCGAACGGTACGGCCCAAACGAAGGTAATACGACATGAAAAAAGCCGAAATACAACAAATGCTGAAGCGACTGGGCTGGGTCGCCCTGGTGCTCTTTGCCGCAGCCATAGTGATCTCGGCTATGGAACACAAGGATGCAGCTTTGGCCCAGGAGGTGCACATCCGCATCCAGCCTTTCGAGGGCGGGCACGTCCTGATCACGGAAAAGGATATCATGCTCACTATAGAGCGAAGCTTCGGGCACCAGATCGTAGGTTTACCGCTGGCCTCGGTCAATGTGGAACGCCTGGAGCGCGTGCTGGAGGAAGACCCCTTTATTCTGGATGCCGACGTATACGTCAACGCCACCGAGGAGGTGTTCATCGAAGTGGTACAGCGCGAACCCGTTCTGCGGATCATGGATAACAACGGCCTGAACTATTATCTGGATGAGTCCGGTGTGCGCATGCCGTTGTCCAAGCACTTCACGGCCCGGGTCATGGTGGCCACCGGCGATATCGCTCCTCATGTCATCGATTTCCTGGAGCGCGATAAGCACAGCCTGAAAGACGTCTTCGAGCTGGCCAAGCTCCTGCGCGACGATACCTTTCTAAAGCCCATGGTCGAACAGATCTACATGAATAAACAGGGGGAAATGACCCTGGTGCCGAAAATTGGCGACCAAAAGATCCGCTTTGGCAGCATACAGTCTGCCGAAGACAAGCTGGAACGCCTGCACTATTTCTACCGGGAAGCATTGCCTTACGAAGGATGGCGAAAATATCGGACCATCAGCCTGGAATATGCCGGGCAGGTCGTCTGTGAAAAAGCATAAAAGAAAACCGAATGAAAGCCGGCTTGCCGGTGATTCCAACAACCAAACCTAATGCAACACTATGAAATCTGAGAAATCGCAAGTCGTCGTAGCACTGGACATCGGCACGACCAAGGTATGTGCACTGGCCGGTCGCAAGAACGAGTATGGAAAACTGGAAGTCCTCGGCGCAGGCAAAGTACAATCCGAAGGGGTTTTGCGCGGGGTGGTATCCAATATCGAAAAAACGGTAAACGCCATCGCCCAGGCCACGGAAATGCTTCGCCGCAGTTCGGGCATAGACGAGGAGGTCGTGCACGTCGGTATTGCCGGGCAGCACATCAAAAGCCTGCAACACCGGGGCATTCTCACGCGCGATAACGACTTCCACGAAGTCGGCCAGGCCGATATCGACAAGCTGATCCGGGATATGTACAAACTGGTGTTGCCTCCGGGCGACAAGATCCTGCACGTCATCCCTCAGGAATTCACGGTGGACAACGAGCAGGGGATCGTCGATCCTGTGGGTATGTCGGGGGTTCGGCTGGAGGCCAACTTCCACATCATCACCGGGCAGATCTCAGCTTCGAACAACATTTATCGCTGCGTTGAGCGCACTGGGCTACGCGTGGCGAATATGACCCTGGAGCCCATTGCCTCAGCCGCAGCGGTGCTCACGGAAGAGGAGAAGGAAGCCGGAGTTGCCCTGGTGGATATCGGCGGCGGCACCACCGACATCACCCTCTTCAAAGACGGTATCATTCGCCATACGGCCGTCATTCCCTTTGGGGGCAATGTCATCACCAAAGACATTAAAGAGGGATGCACGGTGATGGCGCCCCAGGCCGAAAAGCTGAAGATCCGCTTTGGCTCAGCCCTGGCCGAAGAGGTCTACGACAACCGCATTATCACCATTCCGGGGCTGAAAGGACGAAGCCCGCGGGAAATTTCGGAGAAAAACCTCGCCCGCATCATTCAGGCCCGGGCCGAAGAGATCCTGGATCACGTCATTTGGGAGATCCGCCGGTCCGGTTTTGAGCGCAAGCTCATCGGGGGCATCGTGCTCACTGGAGGCGGGGCGTTGCTCAACCATATGGACAAGCTGGCGGAATACCACACCGGCATGTCAACCCGCATCGGCATACCGATCGAGCACCTGGGCCACGGCTACCACGAAAGCCTGAGCAGTCCGATCTACGCCACCGCGATCGGCTTGTTGCTCAAAGGCATAGAAGATATGGAAAACGGGCGGCTGAACCTCGATACGGGTAAGGCGCCTGAGGGAAAAGTAGACAAAGAGCAACCCGAAGGTCCTGCCTGGTACGAGCAAATCTTCAAAAAAACGAAGGAGTTCTTCGAGGCGGAACCCGATCAGGAATTTTAACCGACTCTCTATAAACACAAAAACCACTCAACCATGAAATCAGGAAAGAACGAAAACATGATGTTCGATTTGCCCAGGGATGAAAGCCCCATCATCAAACTGATCGGTGTGGGCGGAGGCGGAAGCAATGCCGTGACGCACATGTTTCGCCAGGGCATCGTAGGCGTGGATTTTGCCATCTGCAATACCGACGGGCAGGCTATGGAGCAAAGCCCCGTACCCACGCGTATTCAGCTGGGGCCCAACCTCACCGAAGGGCGGGGAGCCGGTTCTAAGCCCAATGTGGGCAAGCTGGCCTGTGAGGAATCCATCGAGGAGGTGCGCAAGTACATGGAGAACAATTGCAAAATGATGTTCATTACAGCCGGCATGGGCGGCGGTACGGGCACCGGTGCGGCGCCCATTATCGCCAAAGCAGCTCAGGAGATGGATATTCTCACCGTCGGCATTGTCACGCTGCCCTTTTCCTTTGAAGGCAAACGCCGACTTCGGCAGGCCATGGACGGGCTCAACGAGCTGAAGAACAATGTGGATACGCTCATTGTCATCTCCAACGACAAACTGCGGCAGATCCACGGCAACCTGTCGCTTTCCGATGCTTTTGCTCAGGCCGACAACGTGCTGACCACAGCAGCCAAAGGGATAGCCGAGATCATTACAGTGCCCGGCTACGTAAATGTCGACTTCGAGGATGTAAATACGGTGATGCGCGAAAGCGGGGTGGCCATCATGGGTACGGCAACGGTCGAGGGCGACGACCGGGCCAAGCGGGCCGTCGACGAAGCCCTGCATTCGCCCTTGCTGGAAGACAACGACATTCGCGGCGCCCAGCACATTCTTCTCAATATCACCTCCGGAACCCGCGAAGTGACCATGGATGAGATTTTTGAGATCACCGAGTTCGTGCAGGAAGAAGCCGGCCACGGTACGGATCTCATTTGGGGGAACTGTTTCGACGAAGACCTGGGCGAGGCTATCAGTGTGACGGTTATTGCCACGGGCTTTGAAAAAAGCCGGGGCAGTGCGTTCCGCCCGGAGGACAACCGCATTGTGGTTTCCCTGGAAGGCGACGATGCCAAGCCGGAGCAACGCAACCGCCCCGGTCTTTCCGACATCGGTTTTCAACAGGAAGAGACCTCGGGCCAGACCTTTGAGTTTGACGATATACGCCCCCGAAACCCCATTCGGCGCGAACCCCGGGAGGCTTCCTGGACGGATGAAGAGAAACAAGCCCAGGAGGAAGCCAAACGGCGTCACTACGAAGAAGAGCAGCGCCGAAAGCGACACTTGCAGAACAACGGCAAGCTCAAGCTGAACAACCCCAAGACGATCAACGAACTGGAAAGCGAGCCGGCTTACCTGCGCCGGGGCGTCAATCTCGATGACCTGCCCGATGCCGAGTCGCCCTCCCTTTCCAAATGGACCATCTCCGACGATGAAGAGCCCACGCTGGAAGAAGGAGGAAACGCCTTCCTGCACGATAACGTGGATTAATTCCTGGTGTCTTTAACCGGGCATTAGGTTGGTTGAGTCGGTAACTGGGATGGGGTTTAGTCCGTCACTGGATTAAACCCCTATCCTTTTTGGTATTCAAAAGCATGGAACCCGCCGGTTGGAGGGGCTGCAAAATTCTTAAGACCCATTAACAAAGCTTTAATTCTTTGTTTACAACAAGGCTAGGAAAATCACAGTTAGATATATCGAAGAACAAGCACAACACCCATAACATATCCATGACCATGAATAGCCGAAAAATCAAATTTGCACTCAGTGCAGGCCTGTTGAACGACGCTTCAGGCAATGCGCTGCTGGCCGCCCAAGATCTGATGGCCAGCTTTAAAGATGAGGTAGGGGCCTTTTTGGGCCTTTCTCAACTCAAACGCGAACCGCTGAACGAAAACCACATTCGGGAGCGCTATGCACTAAAGTACGAACGCTGTACGGTAGATCTCGATCTGGTGAGCAACTCGGTAACCAATAGCCGCCAGGTTCAGCGTTTTCAACTTCGATAACCTCTGTGAACCTATCCAATAATGAAGGGGCTGCGATCGAGAGATGGCAGCCTTTTTTCGTGCCGGCAACGGCAACACACCCGGGCAGCGGTACGGCTTCCGGACAAAAGCTGACGGAAGCCTGGTTTAAAGAGATAAATATTTCAAGCTCCTGCCCCTGAATTCCTGCTATATTTGCTCCTTGGATGATGCGCATAAAAAAGATCGACGGCTGGCTTTTTCGAAGCTTCATTCCGCCCTTCATCGTCACCTTCATGATCGCCACCTTTGTTTTGCTCATGCAGATCCTGTGGCTTTACATAGACGACCTGGCCGGGAAAGGGCTGGGTTTTTTCCTGGTGGTGGAGTTGCTGGCCTACAAATGCGTTTCCCTGGTGCCTCTGGCTCTTCCCCTGGCCATTCTGATCTCGTCCCTTATGGTGCTGGGCAACCTGGCCGAACACTACGAACTGTCCAGCCTGAAGTCGGCGGGCATACCGCTGTTGCGCATCATGAGTCCGATCTTGCTTTTCGGACTGGCCGCAACGGCGACCTCCTACCTTTCCTCCAATCACTTTATTCCGGTGGCCAATCTGAAGTTCGGTTCGCGCATGTGGGATATTCAGCGGCAAAAACCCACCCTCAGCCTGGATGCCAAGGTCTTCAATTACGATTTTGACGGGTTTGTCATTCACATTGGGGAAAAGGGAAAGGATGGTCGACGAATTGAAGATGTCCTCATCTACGACCATTCCAAACCGGCCCAGGAGGGCCTGAGTGAGATCATCGCGCGGGAAGGGGAGATGTTCATGGCCGAGGACGGCAAGTTCTTCGTGATGCGCTTGCTGGATGGCCATCAGTACATGGAAACCACACCTTCCTCCAACAGCAATTTCCCCTTCGTGCGAACGAGTTTTGGCGAGTGGATCAAAGTGTTCGATCTGTCGGAGTTTCAACTGACGCGAACCGACGAGGAACTCTTCAAATCCAATCGGACCATGCTCTCCAGCGGTCAGCTGCGCGAAGCCATGGATTCCATTGACGTCAAAATCGAGCAGCGCCGCAGCGGAGTGGGGAATTACCTGAACAACTTTTACGCCCCGACCCGTACAGCCGAAACCGAGGGTGCTGAGGGGGGGACGGGCTTTCATGAACGCCGCCCGGACACATCGGCTTCCGCCCGGATGTCGGATACCCTGGAAGAAGCTCAGCAGCAAGCGCCCATGCAGGAAGGTATGGGCCCTCAAAAACGATCGTATACCCCCCGGCACTATTCCCTGCCGGATACGTTAAACACCTTTGCGCAACTCATCGAAAATGGGCCTTTATACCGCCAAAAGGCTTACATGAACAAAGCCCTCACCTTTGCCCGGAGTATTATCAATCAGGCTGAGGCCGGCAACCGCACGGTAGCGGACCTGGCTGAATCCCATGTGAAGCACGAGTACGATATGCATATGAAGTACAGCATGGCCCTCATATGCACGCTCTTTGTTTTCATCGGTGCTCCGATGGGGGCTATCATTCGAAAAGGCGGTTTTGGCTACCCCATTTTGGTAGCCATTATCTTTTTCATGTTATTCATTATTCTCACCATCTTTTGCCGGAAGATCGCCGAGTCCTTTATCGTGCCGGCCTGGGCGGCAGCCTGGATTCCTTGTATGATCTTTTTGCCCCTGGGTCTGCGGCTGACCTTCAAAGCCATGAATGACTCCAAAATGGTGGATGTCGACCGATATCTGGCCCCGGTTCGGCGATGGCTTCAACGAAAGAAAACGAACAGAGACCATGGCGCAACTGTGGCGAGCTAACCGAGTGTACTTCTCGCTCGTTCTGTTTTTTGTGGTCCTGGCTGCTATCACCCTGGGTGGATTGGAACACGGCCAGTCGATCTTGTGGTTGAATTCCCATCGCACATCCTTTTGGGATGCCTTCTTTCGTGCGTCCAACCATTTTGGCGAAGAACCGGCTTTTGTGCTTGCTTTCGTATTTCTGCTCTTTGTCGCCTACCGGTACGCGGCAGCTGTGCCGCTTCTGGGCGGCGCGGCGACCTTGCTGGCCTACGGTGCCAAGCAGCTGTTCGGAAAGCCCCGGCCACTGGCCTACTTTCGCCAGATCGGCCGGTGGGAGGAGGTGGTTCCCTTAGACGGGGTGGTAGTGCATAGCGGGTTAACCAGCTTTCCGTCCGGTCATACGCTGGCCGCTTTCGCTTTGTTTACCTTTCTGGCATTGGTGGTGCCCCGGAAAAAAGGGATCCCCGTGCTTCTCTTCCTGATGGCCCTGAGCGCCGGAATGGCAAGGGTGTATCTGGTTCAGCACTTTTTGGAAGATGTTTTGGCCGGTGCCGTGCTCGGCGTTTTGTTGGGCGTACTTTTCTATTGGGCTGCCAGGCCCAGAGCGGGCAGCTCCAGCTGGTGGGACGGCCGACTGCCCGGGCTGTCGACCAACGCATCCACAAAGCCGGAGGCATGAGCGCGTTCATCCGGGAATGGGCTACCGACCGACTCCTCTTGCGCGAACTGAATCCCGGAACGGCCGAATGGCTTTGGGAGGAGGCCGGACCGAGCGAAAAGATGAAGTTTTTCGGATGCCATTCGATCGCGGACCTCAACCTGCAGATCCGGCGATTTCGCGACAGCCTGATTCAGAATGCCCGGTTCTCCTACCGCCACTGGTTGTTGGTCAGGCGCAAGGACGGAGCGGTGATCGGAGATGCCGGTTTTCACACCTGGTATATCCTGGATGCCCGGGCGGAATTGGGCTACGGTTTTCGCCGCGAAGAATGGTCCGGCCAGGGGTTGATGCGGGAAGCCGTCAGCAAAATCCTTCATCTGGGGTTCGGCGAGATGAGCTTGTACCGGGTTGAGGCCTATACAAGTCCTTACAACAAGGCCTCTCAAAAGCTGCTGGAGCACCTGGGGTTCGAACGCGAGGGCTTGCTGCGCGCCTATTTCCAGGCGAACGGCCGCCCCAACGACGCCTTGTGTTACGCCCTGCTTCGGCCGGCTTGGGCGCAGCGTGGGCTCTGAGGTCGGAAGGTCTCTTTTCGCCTATTTGACGGTTTCGATCTCGCCCGTGCGAATTTTGCGGATGTATTTCTGAAGTTCTTTGCGCACATCGGGCAGCAGGAAGAGCAGGCCGATCATATTGGGGACGACCATGGCGAAGATCATGGCGTCGGAAAAACCGATGACGGCATCCAGGCTTGCGGCGCTGCCGATGATAATGAAAAGGCAGAAAATGATCTTGTACACGGTATCTGTGACCTTGCTCCGGCCGAAGAGGTACATCCAGCTCTGCAGGCCGTAATATGACCAGGAAAGCATGGTGGAAAAGGCAAAAAGGACGACGGCTATGGTCAGTACATAGGGGAACCAGGGGATGACGTCGGCGAATGCGGCCGAGGTGAGATCCACGCCGCTCATGCCCGCATCGGCCTGATAGCTGCCCGTAATGATGATGACCAGGGCCGTCATGGTGCAAACCACTACCGTATCGATGAAAGGTTCGAGCAGGGCTACTACACCCTCGCTGGCCGGGTTTTCCGTTTTTACGGCGGAGTGGGCGATGGCTGCGGAGCCCACTCCGGCTTCGTTGGAAAAGGCCGCCCGGCGAAAGCCCTGAATGAGCACGCCCACTATGCCGCCGGCAATGCCTTCACCGGTAAATGCGCCGTTGAAAATCTCGCCGAAGGCGGCAGGCACCTGCCCGAGATGAGCGAAAATGATGATCAAAGCAGCCAGCACGTACACGCCGCACATGAAGGGTACCACCCGCTCCGTGACGAGTCCGATGCGTTTGATGCCGCCGATGATGACCAGGGCGACGAGGACCGCGAGAATGAGCCCGAAGATCAGTCCTGAGCTGCCGCCCTGAATGTTGAACATGTCGGTGAATTGCTGGGCGGCCTGGTTGGCCTGAAACATATTGCCTCCCCCAAAACTGCCGCCTATGCACATGACGGCAAAGAGGACGGCCAGGACGCGCCCCAGGCCCGCATAACCTTTCAGGGCCAGGCCGCGCGACAAGTAGTACATGGGGCCTCCGTAAACGGTCCCGTCCGGTCCGATATCCCGGTATTTCACGCCCAGGGTGCACTCGGTAAACTTGGAAGCCATACCCAACAGGCCGGCCGTGATCATCCAGAATGTGGCGCCCGGGCCCCCCAGTGAAATAGCCACGGCTACCCCTGCGATATTGCCCAGACCGACGGTGCCGCTCAGCGCAGCCGTCAGGGCCTGAAAGTGGGAAACTTCCCCGCTTTCATTGGGATCCGAATACTTGCCGCGAACCGTATCGATAGCCAGGCGGAACGCGCGAAACTGGATAAACCGAAAGTAGATCGTAAAGAAGGTGGCGCCCAGAAGCAGGACGATAACCACAATGGGCAGGGCCGTGGCATCGGTATCGCCGAAATTGATCGAGTAGAAGACGATATCCTCTACCGTTTTGGTGATGGGCTCCACAGTGGCGTTGATGCGCTTATCCAGCCCCTCGGATGCTTCTCCCTGCCCAAAACTCAAGACCGGGATAAGCCCAACGATGAGTGCACCCAACAAACAACGATAGATCATGCTTCCTTTTTCTTTCGGGTATTAGGGAATGACGAAATGGCCGTTAAGGTATTTTTTTATTTTTACTTGGTCAAAGAAACCGAAATAAATTTGGGTCTTCAGATCGCAGCCATTCTTCCCTTTTCCACAGTGCATCGCCAACGATTTTGAACGGGACACCGACAGATGACGAACTCCTCGAACTATTCCAGAACGATCCGGAGCGGGCGATCGATTTGCTCTTCCGCAAGCACTACAGCGATCTTTGCCGCCGCGTGCTTCGCTTGGTCAAGGTCCCTGAAGTGAGCGAGGATATCGCCCAGGAAGTCTTCCTGGATCTGTGGCGAAAGCGAGAACGGCTTCAGGTCCGGGTCTCCCTGGGGGCCTATCTGGTGCAGGCGGCACGGAACAAGGCGCTCAACCACCTTCGCGACCACCGCATGGACCGGCAAAGCGAAGAGATCACAGACCGCCAGTGGCTGGTGGAAGCCCGCGCCTTGTCGCAGCTTCAGGCCAATGACCTGCAGGAGCGCATCGATGCCCTGCTCGACCGATTGCCCGAGCGCTGCCGCCTGGTGTTTGTGCTCAGCCGTTTTGAAGAGCTGACCAATAAGGAGATTGCCCGGGAGATGGATATAACGGAAAAGACCGTAGAAAACCAGATGAATAAGGCACTTCGCCTTTTGCGAAAAGGGCTGGCCGCTTATTTCGGTTGAGTCAGATGGCAGACAGACTTCCTTTTCGGGCTTGGGCTCGTAGGGGGTAATTCATTGCTTTGTGTCTTACCCATAGACCGTTCCGCAGAGAACAACGAATGCCCGGTGTATGGCAAGCGAACGGCCTGCCACCGGGCCGAATGATATTAAAGGCCGGCGATTTCCCCTATCTTAAGTGATGTTAAGAGGTTTCGGCCTCGGGGATCGAGCCCAAAAATGCTTTCCAGGCAAATGGATCCAATTTGGAAACAACTATCCGGGTATAAAAGCGGGTACCAGCCCGACGTGGAAGCGGGCCTCAGGAAACTGCACGAAAAAATGGAGGATGTGGAGATCGCATCTTTCAAGGCGGCTAAACCTCGCCGGACTGTGACCTGGGCCCTGCTTTTATTGCTGGTTATTTTGCTGGGCTTTGCTCTTTGGTTTCTCTTTTTTCGCGCGGGAGTACAGACCTACGCCACGCCTAGCGGAGGCCATCAGGCCATCCTGCTGGAAGAGGGGCTTCAGGTCATATTGAACGAAGAGAGTCGCTTGGAGTTTCGGCCCGGGGAGGATCTCGTGTTTCTCTCCGGCGAGGCCTATTTTGATATTGCTCCCCGCCCGACTAGGCCCTTGCGCATCGAAACCACCGATACCCGGGTGACGGTGCTCGGAACGGCCTTCAATCTGCGTGCCCGCCCGGAAGAGGCCTATACCGAGGTGGAAATGGAATCGGGCCGGGTGGCTTTTCAGGACAAGGCCAGCGGCGAAAAGACCACGGTAAATGCCCAGCAGCGAGGCCGTTGTTGGGCTAGCGGAAAAGGAATGACCGTTGAACCGGCCCCACATGGGAGTGCCCACTTTTGGCGAACCCGGCAGGCTCATTTCGTCAATCAGCCTCTGCATCTCGTTCTGGAGGAGATGGAGCGGCATTTCGACCTCACCATCGACGGTGCGGAAGCCCTGGGAGCGTGCCGGCTTACCCTTAGCTTTGAGGGCTCCGGCGTGCAGGATATTTTTAAAGCCCTGGAGCGCATACTCGGCATGCAGGTGGATTCCGTAGGACCCGATCGTTATTACCTGCGCGGCGGGAACTGCCAATAGGAAGTGCGCTGATAGAGACTATTCGATACGCAGCCATTTGGGTTCGGTTCAAGGTGCTGACTTCGCCAAGGAGATTCTCTTTCTTCTTGCCACCTTAGCTCAAGAAGGCTTTTGGCAAGGATGAGCTGGGCCCATAGAACGGGGGCATAAGCGTACATCTTATCGGCCGGCCGGGATCCGATTCGTGCAACCTCATTGTGCCTATCTTTACAGGCGTGCGAAACCCCGGTACTCGTTGCATGGGCTTGCATGGCCTAAAACCCAGAAAGACTTAAAACGATAAGCGGAATTGCTCATGGGGAGAGGCCTGCTTACAGGACTGATTTTCACCCTCATTCCCCTGTGCCTTGGGGCGCAGGCGGATCCCCTGTATCAACGCGTATCCATTAGGGCCGAGGATCAACTCCTGGAGGAAGCCCTGGTCTACCTGATCGAACAACAAGGGGTTCTACTCAGCTTCAGTCAAAAGACGCTGCCCCGAAAGCGGATCAGCCTCCGGGAGAGCGATATGCTCCTTCGCGATCTTTTGGAGGTTCTTCTGCAAGACACAGGGCTTGCCTACGAGCGCATCGGCGCTCAGGTGGTGATTTACCGGAAGCAAGCCGAAAAGTTCACCCTGAGTGGGTATGTGGAGGACATTCGGTCGGGCGAAAGGCTCATATCGGCTACCGTTTACGATCAGCGATCGGGCTTGGGTACGGTATCCAATGCCTACGGATTTTTCAGCCTTACCCTTCCTGCCGACAGCATCGAACTGGTCGTTCGCTACCTGGGGTATGAGCCCGAATCCCTTTCTTTTCGGCACGATCGAAACCGGCCCTTGCTTCTTCGACTTCAGCCCGCCCTGACGCTCGAGGAAGTGGAGGTCATCGCCCCCCGAGTAGAATCGTCTGAAGAACTTCCGTTTAGCGATGAACTCACGGCCACCCTGCGGAAAAAACTTCCCAGGTTGGGTGGGGAGTCGGATATTCTGCGAACGGCATACTTCATGCCCGGTGTTCAAACGGGAGCGGACGGGATCGGTGGTCTGCACGTACGGGGAGGCGACCGGGGGCAAAACCTCGTTTTACTGGACGGCGTCCCCGTCTACGACCTGGCCCATGCCGGAGGCTTGATTTCGCTGTTTCCCGATGAATCCATCAAAAAAGCCCGTTTGATCAAGGGGGCTTTTCCGGCTCGCTATGGGGGGCGATTATCTTCTGTGCTCGATATCCACACCAAGGAGGGCAGCCTCAAATCCTGGGGAGGGATGGCAGGCATCTCTATGCTCACCAGCCGGTTGGCGCTGGAAGGGCCCCTGGTGCCGGACAAAGTCTCTCTGTTCGGATCGGCCCGCTGGTCGCATCTGGGCCTGTATTTACGCCCGTATTCCCGCCGTCAGAAAGCGCTGGATGAGAATGTGGGCCAACTGGACTACGCCTTTTTCGACCTTCAGTTCAAGATCAATTACCTCGTGTCCAGAAAGCATCGTCTATACCTCAGCTTTTATCGCGGCAGAGATCAGTTCACCAACGACAATGCGCGGGAGGATACGCTCCGGACTGACTTGAACGAGGAGATCGAGTCATTTCTTTTCAGCCAGGAACTTCAGGAGCGGAACGAATGGGGCAATACGCTGGGCGTGTTGCGCTGGAATTACCTGGTGTCGCCTCGCTTGTTCTCAAACCTTTCGCTTACCTTCAGCCGGCTGGACGTGTTGTCCAATACCAGCCAGGAAGAAGTGCTGCGGGGGTTGCCCGACCAGGTGCTTCTGGATAACCACTACCGGCTGCGCAATTTTTCTTCCCGGGTTCAGGATATCGGCCTGAAGTCGGACTGGGAATGGATGATATCCCCGGATCAGGCCGTTCGGTTTGGCGGTGGCGGAACCCATCACGAGTTCAGCCCTGGGCTGTTGCGACTTGCCGGCGACTCAGCGGTTGAGCCGGGAAGCCCCCAGGATACATCCGGAAAGATGCGCGCTTTGGAATGGTGGCTTTATGCCGAGGATGAGTTCAGCCTGAAGGGAGGCTGGGATTTCAACTTGGGGCTGCGCTATGCAGGCTGGCACATTCGGGGCCGAACCTTTCACGTGGTGGAGCCTCGTCTGGCTGTAGCCTACAGGCCTTGGGCCGCTCTCCGGCTGCGAGCCAGCGTAAGCCGGATGTCGCAGTTCGTTCATCTCCTTTCCAACTCCGAGGTGGGTTTGCCCACGGATCTCTGGGTGCCAGCTACGGCCGAAACGGGGTTTCAGGCTTCCTGGCAAACGAGCCTGGGGGCGGAATGGATGCCTTGGAAAGGATGGATGCTGAATCTGGAAGGCTATTTCAAACGCCTCGATCCGCTCGTCGCCTTGAGCGAAGGGGCCCAGGCTTCCTCGAACTGGGAGCAGAACATTACGCGCGGCAGCGGCCGGGCCTGGGGAATAGAATGGGTGTTCAGCCGGACGGCCGGGCCGGTTACCGGATGGGTGAGCTATGGCCTGAGCTATACCCGTCGGACCTACGAGCGCATCAACTTCGGGCGCCCTTATCCCCTGCGTTACGACAGACGGCACGATATTAAGCTGGCCCTGGCGTACGATCCCAAGCCCTGGATTTCAGTCAGCTGCAGCTGGATGATGAACTCCGGACTGGCGTTCAACCTGCCGGTTCAGCAGTTCGAGGTGGAATACCCCGGCTTGCCCGAGCCCAACCCCATCCTTGTATTCGGAGATAAAAACGAGTTTCGAATGCCCTGGTACCACCGCCTGGATTTGGGCGCCACCATGACCTTTGGCCAGAACAAACGCATCCGCCATGTGCTCTACGCCGGCCTGTACAATGTCTACAACCGGATGAACCCTCTGTACATTCAACTGGAGGAGCAGGTGGTCGAAGAGGAAGGCAAGTTGCGAACCCGGCGCGAGTTTCGGCAGGTCTTTCTGCTGCCGGTTTTGCCTTCCCTTTCGTATGCTACACGAATTTAGTTCGTATCTTTAGAAGCAGGGAAAGATTTTTTTGGGCAGAGAAGGCGTAAATGCCTTTTTGGTTTTGCCCGAAATCGGTATGAAAAGCACATGTACCTTCCACCGAAAAAGATAGGTGTTCTTGTCTTTTTAATTGCTACAGTAAGCTGTGAAGCCCCCTTCGACCCGGAACTGTTTGAAGGCGAGCCCAGCCTGGTCGTCGTATCCAATTTCAGCCCGAATACGCCCATCGAGGTCTTTGTATCCATAAGCCAAACCGTAATCGGCCAGGTGGAGACCGAGTATTTAGCAACAGCTCAGGGCGACGTTTTTCGCTCCGACACCTTGCTGGAGAGCCTGGAAGTAGCTACGATGAGACAGGGTGGGGATTTGCTGCCCTATTACACCCACCCGACCTTCATGCCCCAGGAAGGACAAACGTACACCCTGCGCGTTGAGGCCGAAGGATTTGCCGCCGTAACGGCGAGCAGTTCCATCCCCAAACAGGTAAATCTCGAAAACGTGGGGGTGCAGAATCTTAACTATACCGAGGACGAAGAAGGCCGTTTCTATACCTACGATATTGAAGTGGAGTTTCAAGATCCCCCCTTCGAGTCCAATTACTATCATCTCAACGTATACCAGCAGTTCAGACCCTTGGCACCCAGCCCCGCCGGAGACACCCTGCTGGGCGAGTTGCCCACCTACCGGATCTTTTTTTCACCCGAACTCAATACCAATTATATCATTGCGAATCACGACGGGGGGATCCTGTTGGAAGATACCCCCTTCGACGGAACTTTTGCCGAGCTGTCGTTTCCGGTGGAATTTATGATGAACAAAGACGAGGAAGAACTCGGACCCTTACTCATTGAACTCCGTTCGGTATCCGAAGAGTACTTTTTGTTTCACTCCTCATTGAGCAAACAGCGCGAACAGGAGGACCGCCCCCTGCAGGAACCCGTACTCGTCTACAACAATATTCAAAACGGGCATGGCATTTTCGCGGGGTTCTCCACCTCTAAAGATTCCTTGCTGATCGGGAACTAGCACTTTTTCATCCTGTCGATCTCAAAATTTTTTTTCCCCGGCATGGGTGCCGGACTGCTTTTCCGTGTCTTCCTTATACACGCACAGGGGAAAATTGGGGGCTGATCTCCAGCCGCCAAATCGGAACCACCGCCAATCCCCTTGCCCGAAAAACCAAATGCCCTTTTTTGCTTGCCCGCTGACGTTCGGTCACCTGAGTGTTTGATGCCTGGGTGTGAGCATGTGGCCCAGGAGGATGAAATAAACGGTACGACCGAAAGAACAACGCAGGACCGTACCGAAAGACACCACCAACACGCCAAGGGTTTAGTTGGCTGCGTACTAAAGATTATGAATTACTGGAATTATGGTAGCCAAGATCAACACGACATTCCTCGATGATTTTTCCCTTTTCGATTGCCTTTCCAACGATGAAAAGGCAAGGCTGGCGAGCAGTATGGAATTTCTTTCCCGACCTAAATACCACAGTATTTATCAGGAGGGGGATGCCGCCACTGCCGTGTATTTTTTGCAGAAAGGGACCGTGAAAATCAGCAAACACAACCAAGAAGGGAAGGAGGTTATTAAGCGGTTGATTTACCCCAAATCCATGTTTGGGGAGTTGAGCCTCATCGGCGAGACGCACCGCAAGGACTTCGCCCAGGCTCTCAAGGAAGGCGTTCAGGTTTATGCGATCCCGGTCTTGGAACTGAAAGCCCTGATGCAGGAGAATTTCGACCTCTGCACGCTGGTCATGAACACCCTGGGCAACCGCTTGCTGAAAGCGGAAACCAAACTGGAAGCCGTTATTTTCAAAGACGCGCGGGCCCGCATAATCGAATTCATTAAAGATGCCATTGAACAGCGAGGGCGTCGGGTGGGCTACGAAATGTTGCTCAAGCACAGTCTGACCCACCAGGATATCGCCAATATCACCTGCACTTCGCGCCAGACCGTTACCCTGGTACTCAACGAATTGCGCAAATCGGATCTGATTTATTTCAATCGGGGCCGAATTCTGGTGCGCGATATCAACAAGTTGGCCTAATCCAGGTTCATGCGAATGCGCCAGGCGGTAGGGTAGTAGTTGTTGATTCGCATTGGCAGTCCCTTGAACCATCCCAGGCCCAACCCCCCGTAAGTAGCTAACCCCCAGCCCAAATGAGGCTCGGGTAAATGATTGAGTTCTTTTTTCAGGAATCGCAATGCATCCCTGCGAGATAGGGCTACCTTCTCAACAGCCGGCGATGCAAATAAGCTCAGCGCCAGGCCGGCGGCTGGGATGAGTTGCTTGCCTTTGCGCCGGCCCAATTCGAGCAATGGCTGGCTGCGCCTGAGCCGGCTCAGCACGTTTTCAGCCGGGGCAGCACAAGCCCGGGGAAGAGCATAAAATTGCCCTTTCGCGCCGGTGTATCCGGCCCATTCGATCCGTTCATCCAGCCACGCCTTTAGCAAACCCTCCTCCTTGCGCTCCATCCTTTGGTACCGGCCGTGGGCTTCGTAGGTCGGGGAAGACGGTCCGTCACCTTTTCGTAGGGCCGCCAGAAAGAACCCTTCCCCGGCCAGGCGGTGAGGGTAGCATTGGTAGCCTTTTCCCGTATCTGCGATTCCCCATTCCGGTTTGAACCTTAGCGGACAAAGCGCCATGCCGAGCCCTTGCATCCAATCGACTTGATTCCGGTTCTCTTCAGCATTGTACGTGCAGGTGCTGTACAAAAGAATGCCACCGGGTTTGAGCAGGGGAAGGGCGTCCTCTAAAATCCGCCGCTGGCGAAGGCTGCAATGCCGAACCTGGTCAAGCGACCATTCGGCCCTAGCCTCCGGGGTTTTCCGAAACAAGCCCTCTCCGCTGCAGGGTGCATCCAGCAGAAGGAGATCGAAGAAGCCCGTCAGTTCCCGGAAGTCACGGGGGTCGTGATTGCTGGTAATCACCTGTGGGTACCCCCACTTCAGGAGATTGTATCTAAGCTGCTGATAGCGAGTCCGGATGACCTCATTGGCTACCAGCAGGCTTCCGGAAGGAAGCAGCTCGGCCAACAGAGTGCTTTTGCCGCCGGGCGCTGCGGCCAGGTCGAGGGCCAGCAAGGGGGCGGAAGGCATGAGCTGTTGGAGTGCCGTCCCAATCAGCATGCTTGAAGCCTCCTGCGGATAATAGGCCCCCGCGTGAAAAGCGGGATCAAGAGTAAAAACCGGGCGATGGGTCAAATACTTTCCGCCGGCATACCATTTTACTCCGCCAGAAATTTCTTCCAGTTGAATCTTCTTTAAAGGATGCAAGCGTACACTTACGGGAGCGGGTCGGGAAAGAGCGCGGAAAAAGTCTTCACTTTCCCGGCCCAGCTGGGCTTCCATTTGGTTCCGGAATCCCCCGGGGATCGAATCAGCCATGCCGGATTTTTGGCAAAAATAGACGATTGGGTCAGTCTACTGGGTATTCAGGACCCAATCGTAGTTTCGAAACCGGATTTCAGCTTCAGCGGGGATAGACGCCTTGGCGTAGCGGTTCAAAAACGTTTTCAGGTCGCCGAAATCCTCTGCGTACCATTCGAAGATTTTGGAAACCTTGGCCGGCTCTTCATCCAGGCTATTGTAGGAGGAATGATTGATGAAGTTTCGGGTTTGGTTTTGCAACTGATTCTCCAGGACCAGGGGATTGTAGGCCTTGTTGAGCAGGGGGGGGCAGGAACGGGCAGCGCAGTTGACTGCGAAGTGAATGCGCGCATCCTTGAACTGCGGCCGTATGATGCGGTGCTCGATCTGATTGAGCGAATATTTGGCCCCACCCAGCTTGATCCAGCTCACATCCCAGGGGTTGCCGTCGTGAATGTCTCGTATGCTTGCGACCGGGTAGTGATTCAGGATTAGCTTCACAGTGAATGCGTTGTAAGCATTGATCCAATAGGCCAGTTGCTGTGCCTTCGGCCAGGAGGGCTGAACGGGGTTTTCGCTCAGCGTTTTGAGGTAGGCGTCGAGTCTGGCCTCATCGGCCAGGAAGCCCTTGTAGTCCACTCCTCCGCGATCGTCCACGTGTTTTTGGAGAAGGGCGTCCCAGGCATCGTGCCGGACTTGTGCCTGGGTGGGTTGCATCGTGCCGAAAAGGAAGAGGCCGAGAAACCAGCTAAGGGAGAGGGATTTCATGCGTTTTATTCGGAAAACGGCGCTACCTGTGACAGGGTTGCTCCAAGGCGGATCAAATGTTCCCTGGCCGACACCTCCCCGCTTTCCTCAGTAGGCATAGATCATTCGTTTTGTGGCCAGCCGCTTGCCGTCCACCCACAGGCTGTAGGCGTAGGTGCCCGGTTGATAGCTGTGGCTTTGATAATCGTATAGCACTTCGTTGATGCCGGGCTTCAGCTCGATGGGCAGCCAGGCCAGACGGCGGCCTTGCAGGTCGCTGACCTCGATGAAAGCCTCGCGGTAGGGTAGGGGCTCGTGAAGGTAAACGCCTATGGTTGTGGCCTCATCAAAGGGGTTCGGCCGGTTTTGCAACAGCTCAAATCCTCTTTGCTGCATCAGGATCTCTTCGGTGCTGGTGAACACGATCTTCTGCCGCTCTTCGGTGAAGAGGCTTTCGATCCCGTTGGAGTCTACGGCACAGGCTGAGAAATAATACACCTCTACGCCGGGCAGGCGAAGGGTATCGCTTGTGGTGTTCAGTGCAAGGGAGGAATCTATATCGAGGTCGCCGTCGTTGGTGCGTATAAAGAGGCGATAGTTGCCATACCCCACACTATCCTGAAAGCTGACAACCAGCTCGTTACCCAGTTCTTCTACCGTCAGGTCGTAGGGAGCCACCGGCCCGGCGGCCGCCATGGCGATGGCATTGCCATTGATGAGCGTATTGCGCGCCAGGTAATTGAAGTCGATGAAAAAGCTGTCGATGACCTGGTCGCCGTCAGTGTCCACGCCCAAGATGTCTTCCACAGTGTGTTGTCGGTCGTCGTAGCCGTCCTGACTGGGGTTGCCGTCGCCGTGCTCGTTGGCAGCGGTGAAGCGTATAGCGGGGAAGCCCCGCTCTCGAAAGGGAATGTGATCGCCCCCTCGGCCGCTGCGGTCCTCGGGCGTCATGATATTGATGACGTTGGCGACCGGGAGCAAGGGGGCGGCCATCTCCCGGTATTGCAGGCTTGTGAATCGAGCCAGCTGTTTGTTGGGCGTGGTGGTGCCGGATGAGTAGATTCGCACGTTGATGCTATCCACGTGGTTCAAGCCCGGGCAACCCGGCGGCGAGGCAGTGGTTCCGCAAATGGTACCACCTACAATATCGTTATTGAATACGGCCTGAAGCGCTACGCTTTCCTGAACGCAGTAATCGGCGAAAGCCTCAGCACCGATCAGCCCTTGTTCTTCGCCTGTGGTGAGCAAAAAAACGAGCGTGCGATTAAAAGCCAGCGGCGCCATGACCCGGGCCAGTTCCAAAACCAGAGCGCTGCCGCTCGCATTGTCTTCAATGCCTTCAGCATTGCAGTCGGTATCACACCGGTCGGCACAGCGACTGTCTAGGTGACCTTCCACCAGGACGACCTCCCCGGCTTTGGGGCCTACCCCCGGCAATACGGCCAGTACATTGCGATGCTGGGTAGCTCCGCATACAAAGCGATCGAACTGCAAATAACTGACCAACAAACGGTTTTCGTTGGCTGCGCTGAACTCCTCGAACTTTTGGTAGCCCCAGCGCCGGGCCGCGCCTATGCCAAAGGTTGTGCTGGCCGTGTCGGAGCCCGTATTTCGACTACCAAAACCGCCCATGATGTCCAGGTATCGGCGCAGAGAGTCCGCCGATATGTTCTGCCGGAGAAAATCTACGACCTCCTCGGGATGTTCGATGAGGCTGGTAGGGGCATAATCTTCCGGATCGAAATTGCCTCGCAGAACGGCATCCACTTCGGGCTTGGTGAGTGTGATATTGGCAGATTGTGCCTGTCCGATTCCGTAGGAAAGTATGAAAAGGAGAAGGTAAATAGGCTTCATGTGCTTTTTGAGATCGATTATAGGGATAAATCGACTAACAAGATACGAATACGTTTGTTGCGGCCTTGTCCGGGACGCAGGCCGAGGGCACTCTTGCATTGGGTGGATTGGCCTTCATTTTGTAACCTTGCACAAAACCGATACGCATGAAACTCCAGCTGATTGTATTCCTCCTGGCAATAGGGTTTCCCCTGTTCTCAGGCGCCCAGACCTGCGATGCCTTCATGGCATTCGAGGAGGGCACCAAGCTCACCTATACCTACTACGACAAAAAAGAACGGGAAGAGGGCTCCTCCACCCAATACATCCGGGAAATCGAATCCTTGGCGGATGGGGGCTCGAGGGCTGTCTTTCAGATGAAGATGCGCGACAAGAAGGGTAAAGAAGCCATGGACAATACCTTCGAGGTTCTTTGCCGGGAGAACGTACTGCAAATGAACGTGAGTGACCTGTTGTCGCCCGACATGTCGGGCGCATTCCAGGAAATGGAGGTGACCGTCGAGGGCGATGCGCTCGAGTTCCCGCACGATATGGAGGTAGGGCAGAGCTTGCCCGATGCTTCCAGTACCATTACTCCTTCGATGAGTGGAGTGAGCCTGATGAAGTTCAATTTTGAGGTCACCGAACGAAAAGTGGAGGCTCAGGAAAGCGTGACCACCCCGGCGGGGACCTTCGATTGCCTCAAAATCACCTCCAACTTCAAGACCAAGACCATGGGTACCCGCGAATTCACCCAGGCCCAGTGGTATGCCAAGGGAGTGGGCATGGTAAAATCCGAGACCTACGACAAAAAGGGAAAACTGGCGAATCGCCAGCTGCTTACGGGTTTCGAAAAACCCTGACCGTACTAGAAGCCATCTCAATAATATCCTTTGGCCTGCAAACGGATCTTTTGGCACCAGATTTCGTTACAAAAAGCGTCACGTAGCTGGGGCTATGCTCCGTTTTTGCGCCTCATCTGGTACCAAAATCTCTCATTTTCGCCATCAAAAACATTTTTGAGATGGCTTCTAATCGCTTTTTCGCTTTTTCCACCAATTCAGCAGGAGCTGGTTGACCTCCGGCGACAAGCGCAAGTAAAGCACCGGCGGGAAGAAAAGCAAAGCCAGAAGGCCGCTGCGCAATGCAATGTTGAGGAGGGGGTGCCCGGTGAAGGGGATCCAGTATACCAGCCCGCCAGCCAGCCCGGCCAGCCCGATCAGCACCAGAGTGTGCCCGGAAAAGGGATGCAGCCTCAGGCGCCACCACAAAAAAGCAGCCCGCAGCAGGTTGAAGCTCGTAATGGCAATAAAGGACGCCAGCGCTGCGCCTTGTATCCCCAGCCGGGGAATGAACAGGTAGTTGAGCACGACATTGATCACCCCTAAGCCCAGGACAGCGTAGAGGTTAAAGCGATAAAAGCGCGAAAAGGCAATGATCTGGCCGTTCACGCTGAAGGCCATATCCACCAATTTGCCCAGCCCGATGAAAACTACCACCCAACTGGCCGCCTTCAGGGTTTCGTATTTGGCGGTGAGCCGGAACAGGTCGTCCAGGTTCAATAGGAGAAGGGCGAAGACGAACAGTCCGAAGATGAGCAAATTGATGGAAGAACGCTTATAGATATGAGCAATCTCCTTCAGGTTGTCCGCTTCCCAGGCCTTGGCAATAATCGGGCTGGCAATGGCGTAAATGGAGCGCGTAGGCATTTCGATGGCATTGCCGATAAACTGAGCGATACCGTAGATCCCGGTATTGGACAGGTTGGTCAGGGTGGAGATCATGATGTGATCCAGCTGGAAGGCGAAGATGCTGCCCACCTGTCCCAGCATGCCGTACAGGCCGTAGTGGCCCATTTCGCGCAGTTTGCCCGAACGCCAGATTTGCCGGGGCCGCGAGAGCCGGAGTTCGCCCAGGTACCCCAGGTACCAGAACATGCCGACGACGATGAGCGCCTGCATGATCAAAAGACCGGCTATGTAAGCTTGCAGGCTCAGAAAACCGGCCCAGGATAAAAGGATAAGGACGGGAAGTGCTATTTTTGGCCACAGGTTTTTAAAAATACCCGGCACCACGATGCGGTGAAAGTTGCTGGTGTAATTGGCCAGCAGGCCATACAGCAACAGCATAAAAGTGAAAAGGAGAATGGCGGGAAGGTAGGTGTCGATCAGTTGGGCATTGGGAAACTGAAGCCCCTGGAGCGCGTTGAGCAGCGCCCCTTTGAACAACAGAACCAGCAGGGCGAACAGGCAAAAAAAGACCAAAGCCAGGCTGAGCAGAAAGCCCAGAAAGCCCCGGTGCCCGCTTGAGGCATCGCGGAAGGAGGGAAAGTAGCGGATGGCCACGGCTCCCAGGCCCAGCGAGGCGAAAGGCACGAAGAAGTTGGCCGTACTGTACAGAAATAAAAACAGGCCGTACCGCGCCTCCTCCAGGGGATACACAAACAAAATGCTCAAGGCACCGATCCCTGCGGCTGCATAGTTGACTACGGTCTGCTTGATGCCCTGTCGTTGGATTATGCCCATAGCGTGAAGCCCTGATTAGCCCGCTGCATACCAGCCGGGCAAAAGTACACATTGAAACACAGACCAGGACATGATGGATTTGAACGGGAAGTCGGTATTGGTAACTGGAGGGACGGGTTCTTTCGGCAAAGCCTTTGTGGGGCGGGTCTTACAACAGTTTCCTCACCTCAGGCGGCTGGTCGTCTATTCCCGGGACGAACTCAAGCAGTTCGAAATGGCACAGCGCTTTTCGCCTCGCGAACACAAGGCACTGCGCTATTTCATCGGCGATATCCGCGACGGAGATCGCTTCCGCCGCGCCTGCGAAGGGATCGAGATCATCGTGCATGCTGCAGCGCTCAAGCAAGTGCCTACCGCCGAGTACAACCCTTTTGAATGCATCAAGACCAACGTGCTGGGCGCACAAAATGTCGTGGAAGCTGCCCTGGATTGTGGCGTCAAAAAGGTCGTCGCGCTATCTACCGATAAGGCGGCCGCCCCCATCAACTTGTACGGGGCCACCAAATTGTGTTCGGACAAGCTCTTCATTGCGGCCAATAAGATGAAGGGCCCCCGCGACCTTATCTTCTCCGTGGTGCGCTACGGCAATGTGATGGGTTCGCGAGGCTCGGTCATTCCCTTCTTTCTGAACAAGCGAAAGGAGGGTGTCCTGCCCATTACCGATCCGCGCATGACGCGCTTCAATATTTCCCTGGAAGAAGGGGTGGACCTGGTAGTCCATGCGTTGGGGCATGCCTGGGGGGGCGAGATCTTCGTGCCCAAGATCCCATCCTATCGCATAACGGATGTAGCGGAGGCCATCTGCCCGCATTGCGAGCATCGGGTGGTGGGCATCCGGCCCGGCGAGAAGATCCATGAAGAAATGATCACGGAGGCGGACTCCTACACTACAGTGGACCTGGGCAAGTACTACGCCATTTTGCCTCAGCTGCCCAATTGGTCGATGGAAGAATACCGGGAAAAGACCGGTGCCCGGCCCGTACAGGCCGGATTCAGTTACAATTCCGGCACCAACGACGACTGGCTCAGCGTGGAGCAGATCCGCGAGCTCATTCGCCGGCATGTCGATGCCGGATTTACCGTAGAATCTTCGCGCGTATCATGAGAAATATACCCTACGGACGCCAGCATATCACCCAGGCCGATATCGAGGCGGTGGTCGAAGTGCTGAAGTCCGACTTCCTGACGCAGGGCCCCCGCATCGATGCTTTTGAACGATCCTTTGCCGAATACGTCGGGGCGCGCTATGCCGTGGCCGTTTCCAACGGTACGGCCGCTCTCCACCTTTGCGCCCTGGCCCTGGATGTAGAACCCGGCCAGAAGGTCATCACCAGTCCCATCACCTTTGCGGCCTCAGCCAATTGCATTCGCTATGCCGGGGGAGAGGTCGTCTTTGCCGACATCGACCCGGAAACCGTTTTACTGGACCTCGCCCGGGTGGAGTCCCTGCTGGAAGCCTCGCCCCCCGGCACCTATGCCGGAGTCATTCCGGTGGACTTTGCCGGTTATCCCGTCCAGATGGATGCCTTCCGGCGATTGGCTGACGCGCACGGCCTCTGGATTATCGAAGACTCCTGCCACGCGCCCGGTGGTACCTATACCGATGCCCAGGGGGAGATCCAACGATGCGGCAACGGGGCCTATGCCGATTTGGCCATTTTTTCCTTTCATCCGGTGAAGCACATCGCCAGCGGGGAAGGGGGCATGATCACCACGAACCGGAAGGACCTCTATGACCGCCTGCTTTTCCTGCGTACCCACGGCATTACCAAGCGCGAAGACCTTCTGCGTGAAAACCACGGGGGCTGGTACTACGAGATGGTAGAACTGGGCTACAATTACCGGATTACCGACATACAGGCGGCCCTTGGCCAAAGCCAGCTCAGCCGGGCGGAAGAGGGGCTGGCCCGCCGCCGGGCTATTGCCGGGCGCTACGATGAAGCCTTCGACGGCACTGAAGTGCAGACCATCTCCCCGGCAACCGGCTTCCACCACGCGTATCATCTGTACGTCATTCAGGTGCCGGACCGCCGCGCCCTGTACGACCACCTGCGCCAAAAGGGCATCTTCGCTCAGGTGCACTACATTCCGGTCCATCTGCAGCCCTACTACCGGCAGTTCGGCTGGGAAGAGGGCGATCTGCCCCATGCCGAGGCCTATTACGAGCATTGCCTCAGCCTGCCCATGTACCCCACTCTTGGTGAGGAAGAACAGGATTACGTCATTGATCAGGTCCTGGGCTTTATCACCCAGGAGGGGGCTACTGAGCGCTGATCGAGTTACCTATGGGAAAAACCGTTTGCATCATTCAAGCTCGCATGAGCTCGAGCCGCTTACCCGGCAAGATCCTCAAACCCCTGCCGTACGGGGGAGAAGTGAGTGCGCTGGAACAGGTCATTACCCGGGCCCGGGCCGCTGCCCGGATAGATGAAGTGGTCGTTGCCACTACGACCAATCCAGGCGATGACCCGGTGGAGGACCTGTGCCGGCGCCGGGCTACGGGCTGCTTCCGGGGGAGTGAAGAGAACGTGCTGGAGCGATACGGCCAGGCCGCCAAAGAATTCGGGGCTGAACTCGTAGTTCGGGTCACCAGTGACTGTCCTTGCCTGGATCCCAACATCCTGGACCAGGTGGTAAGCGAGCATTTGCTCTATGGAGCCGACTTTACTTCCAGCGGGATGGAACGCACTTTTCCCATTGGTATCGACCAGAGCGTCTTTTCCTTTGCTCTTTTGGAAGAGGCCTGCCAAAAGGCCACCCATGCGTATGAGCGGGAGCATGTAACTCCTTTTTTTTACAAGTCGCATCCCGATCGTTTTCGCCTGCATTTGGTTCGGGCACCGGAGGCTTTGTCCCGACCCGATCTGCGGCTCACTCTCGACACCTGGTCCGATTACTGGTTGCTCTGCGCAATTTACGATCACCTCTACGACGAAAATCCCCTCTTTGGCCTACCCGATATCTTGGCGTTGCTGCGCGAAAAGCCCTGGCTGGAGCAGATCAATCGAGCGATCGGTCAAAAATCCCTGCGCCGCAACCTGGCCGACGAGCTGGCCGAGCTTAAAACGTATGCCGATAAAAACGGGCTTCAGCGTGCCCTAGCTCTTTTGAACGACCTGAAATCTACCTCATGAGAGCGCCGGTTTTCTTCCTGGCCGATGCTTCCCCGTCCACGGGTTCGGGGCACGTGCTGCGTTGCATCTGGCTGGCTGAGGTGTTGCGGGAGGGCGGCCACACTTGTACTTTTTTGCTTCGGGAGGGCGCTGATTTTGCCCGGGAAAAGGTCAGGGCGGCTGATTTTGAGCATATTGTGCTGGCAGAGAGCAGCCTGACCGATGCCGGCTTGCTGGCCAACCCGATTCTGGCCGGCGGTATCCCCGGCCCGTATCCCTGGCTGGTCATAGACGACGACCGTTCCGCCTTTTACCAACCCACTTTTCATCGGGCTATTCGGGAGCGGGGAATTCGCCTGATGATGATCGTTTTTCGCATCGAGGGCGCTTTCGACGTGGATATTCTACACAACCAGAACCCACGTGCCTTGGACCACTGCTATGAGGTGGGGCCCGAAACGGAACTGCTGCTGGGCTTGGAGTATTTCATTGCAGCGCCGGCCTTTCGGGAGGGTCGCTTCGGACGGCAGCCGCCGGTCTCAGCGGTCCGAAGGGTATTCCTCAACTTCGGAGGCCGGGATGTGGGAGGGCTCACCCTACGCATCCTTGGGCTTCTTCTGGCGGCTTTTCCAGCGCTGGAATACGTGGTCGTTGTCGGGGGGCTTTATCCCGGATGGGAAGCCCTTCAGGCCTTTGCATCGCAGTACCCCGGCGTCGAGTTGTACCGAAACACCAACCGCATGCGTGAGCTAATGGCCGGTTGCGATCTGGCGGTAACGGCCGGCGGCTTTACCGCCTGGGAGCTGGGGCTACTGGAAGTGCCCAATCTCGTACTTCCTTCCTCGGAGCGGGAAATCCGAACAGCTGCCAAATTGGATGAGCTGGGCAGCATTTTCTTCGCAGGACCTGCCCCGCAGCTATCCGATGACGCCTTCCTGGACATCTTTTCTCGAATTCTGCAGGACCCGGCCGAGCGCCGGGAACGCGCAGGGCGTATGCGCGACAGGATCAACCCACAAGGGGTTTTGGCCGTGGCTGAAAAAATCCGGAGTTTCGGGGCGAATGGAAACTGATCGGGTCATACGGCAAATGAACGAACGCCTCCAGCCTCTGGAGGAGCGTTTGCGCAGCGGGATGGATGGCCCGAAAAAGCCTGTGTTGTTCGTCATGGGCCTGCCGCGTTCGGGGACGACCCTGCTCACGCAGATGCTCATCCGGCATGTTCAATTGGGGTATGTGAACAACCTCATTGCCAAGTTTTGGCTGGCGCCAGGGGTGGGTTGCCAGTTGGTGCGGGCATTGAACAGCAAGGCCGCCGCACCGCTGAACCTTGTCCTGGAATCCGAGGTGGGTTTCACGGCCGGTTACGATGGTCCGCACGAGTTCGGCTATTTCTGGCAACATTGGCTGCCCTTCTCGGATAGCCACTTTCTGGATGCCGACCAACAGGCGCAGGTGGATCGCAAAGGCCTTCGGGCAGAGGTGGCACTGATGGAGTCTGCCTGGGAGCTGCCCATGGTATTCAAGAATGCTGCGGCTCTGCCCTTGCAGACCCTCTTTTTAGCCGAGCTTTTTCCCACGGCCTTTTTCTTGTACATCCGGCGCGATCTGAAGGATGTAGCTCGTTCCTTCTGGCGCCATCGCGAGCGCTATCAGGGCAGTCCGGACGGCTGGTATTTCATAAAGCCCTCCGGCTGGCAAGCCGTTCAAGGGGCAGCGCTGCCCGAGAAGATCGCTGTACAGCTCGAATGGACCCAGCGAGCCCTGCAGGAGCAATTTCAGATCCTGCCGGCCGAGCGGCAGATCGTGCTTTCCTACGAGAACCTTTGTGATGACCCCGAGAGCAGCCTGCGGCGCATCAAAGAAGCTTTATCGAAATGGGGATACGACTGGACCTGGCGCAATCGGGACTTCAAGCCCGTGACACCCACTGCCTACGACTGGCCGGCTGATGCCGGCCCATTACTGGACGCCCTTCAACGAAGAGGACTATGCGAATAGCTATTATGCAACCCACCTACCTACCCTGGATCGGTTACTTTGATATGATCGATCAGGTGGACGCGTTCGTTTTTCTGGACGATGTCCAGGTGGTCAAGCGGAGTTGGGGGGTGCGCAATCGCATTAAAACTGCCCAGGGCGAGCAAATGCTTTCTGTGTCCATCCTCAAGGAGCGGCCCCGCCACGAGCGACTCTATGCCAACACTCGCACCAATCCGGAGCACGGCTGGACGGACAAACACCTGCGCAGTATACAGCAGGCGTACAGTAAAACTCCTTTTTTCGAGCAGGTTTTTCATCCTTTTGAGCGGGCTTTGCAGAATGCACCCGAGATGCTGGGCGATATGAACCGCTCCTTGATTGCGCATTTTGCCGGGCAACTGCGCATCGAAACTCCTTTCGTGGCGGCCAGCGGGTTGGATGGCATCGGCGGCCAGAAAGACCATCGCCTCGTTGCCCTCTGCCGGGCTCTCGAAGCCGACAGCTATCTCTCCGCCCTGGGGTCTGCTGACTACATCGAGGCCGAAGGTCCGGCGGGTGCCTTTGGGCAGGCCGGCATTGAGCTGGTGTACCACCACTACGAGCATCCCGAATACCCGCAGTTGCACGGCGAATTTCTGCCCTACATGTGCATCCTGGACCTGCTTTTTAACGTTGGAACGGAACAAGCGTTGGCCATCATTCGCTCGGGACGAAGAACCCCCTGGTCCGTAGCGGCCGTACGCAAACAGAAAGGATATGAAAACCATTGAGATCGCCGGCCGTACTATCGGCCAGGATTCCCACGTATTTATCATCGCGGAGCTGTCTGCCAACCACAATCAGGATTTCGACCTGGCCGTCAAGACCCTCGAAGCGGCCAAGAATGCTGGGGCCGATGCCATCAAACTGCAGACCTACCGGCCCGACACCATCACCCTGGACAGCGACTTGCCGCATTTTCGGACCCGGGAAGATAGCCCCTGGGCCGGACAGAAGCTGTACGATCTCTACACCAAGGCCTACACGCCCTGGGAATGGCATGCCGATTTGCAGAAAGTGGCTCGCGATTTGGGGCTGGTCTTTTTTTCTTCGCCTTTTGATTTCACGGCTGTGGATCTGCTGGAAGAACTGCAGGTGCCGGCCTACAAAATCGCTTCGCCGGAGATCACGGATGTTCCTCTCATCGAAAGTGTGGCCCGAACGGGAAAGCCGGTCATCATCAGCACCGGCATAGCTGAGGAAGAGGACATTCGCCTGGCCGTGGACACTTGCCGCCGGGCAGGCAACGACCAACTTGCCTTGCTCAAGTGTACTACAGCCTACCCCACGCCGCTGGACGAGGTGAACCTGCTGGCCATTCCCACCCTGGCCCGCACCTTTGATACCGTCGTGGGGCTGTCCGACCACACGATGGAAACCGTCGTACCTGTCAGCTCGGTCGCATTGGGCGGGCGGATCATCGAAAAGCACTTCATTCTGGATCGATCGCTGGGTGGGGTAGACAGTTCTTTTTCCCTCAACCCAGCCGAATTCAAGACCATGGTCGAGGAGGTGCGAAAAACCGAAAAAGCTCTGGGAACCGGCACCCTGGAACTCACCGACAAGCAGCGCAAGGGGCGAAGGATGGCCCGCTCCCTGTTTGCCGTGCGGGATATCGCGGAAGGGGAGGAAGTAAGCCGGGACAATGTGCGATCTATCCGGCCGGGTCTCGGGCTGGCACCCAGATATCTGAGCGAAATTCTGGGGCGCAGAGCCCGAACGGCTATTCCCAAAGGAACCCCGCTAAGCTGGGATCACCTCTCGGCAGAAGCCTGACATGAGCGGAAAACACCCAAGGCAGGCTTCCTTCCTATGAAAAAATAGCGGATAGCGTTTTTCGCGGGAACGCATCGATAAACGAACCCGGGGTGGCATTGTATATGTCGACCTGTTCCTGCTCGGCATACTCGCGGATGAGAAAGTACGCCCGAAAGGAGTGGTAGAACTTGTGCAGGATTTCGTGGAGCCGGCGGTCGCTGCCATCCAGCCATTTCATGCTTTTGGCCTTCGCTTCCTGGTAGTCGTAGAAATGTTTTTGCGTGAGGAGCACCGTATTGTCCTCCATCACGCGGATTTCCGGCAGCCAATTGTGGTCTGCCCCGAGCAGGTAGATCTCGTGGAAGCCCATATTGATGCCCAGCATAAGGGAGGGGATAAGTACGTTTTGCGGCCTCGGCATGCCCAGGTTTCGGCGGTAAAGGCCATGGGCCAGCGCCGGATATCCCTCCACCGGAGTGGTATTGTAATAATGGAGTTTCAGCCTAGGAGCGCTTTGGGCGAGGTCCCGGATAGCTGCCGTCCCTTTGGCTTTGGCGGGAAGCAGAAAGTGCATGGGCCAGGATGTCCGTTGGGATAGGCGTTCGAAAAAGCGAGCACGCCGGCTTGCCCAACGGGGAGTCACTTTGGGCAACCAGAATTCCGGTGCGGAGATCACGTAGTGAGATGGTTGCAGGATATCAAACCAGTCCGACTCGACAAAAAAGTTGACGCCCAAATACGTGGCCTGTTCGGCTTGGGGGGGGAGCTGAGGTGCCGCTTCGGAAAAAGAGGGGCCGTTCCCGAAAACGACGAGCTTGTTTCGGTCTGCCCGAGGCAGCTGCCTCGAGCGAAAGGAGGAGATCAACAATACCTTGGCCAGTGACTGCAGGCTTGCCGAGGTTTGGTCAAAAAGATACTTCGCGCGTTCTTGGTCCATGGCAATTGTCCGGAAATGCCTCAAAGCTAATCATTACACGGTTTTCAGGATAAAATGACCTTTCAACCAAGACCTATTTTATCCTGAAAACCGTGAATACCGCTTCAAGTATGAATCCCGCTTTCAAAATAGGTTCAGTTTCTGCATCCAACCTATTTTAAAGCGGGACAGGTCATTTCATACTTGAAACGGTATAAGGGCTCATTTTCGGCAAGGGCTTGGAAATTACGGGAAATCCTACCTTTGCGAAGCCGTATTCACAATGCCTAGGTCCATGTCCGTCTCCCTGTCCCTGATCATTTGTACCTACAACCGGGAAAAGTTTCTGCCCGACTGCCTGGACAGCCTGGCAAACCAGAAACTCGATCCGGGGGCGTTTGAGATCGTACTCATCAACAACAATTCCACCGACAGCACCCACCGCATCGCCGGGGCATTCCTGGCCCGCCATCCGGAGCTGAATGTCCAATATCACATCGAAGAGCAGCAGGGGCTTTCCCATGCGCGCAACCGGGGCCTGGCCGAATCGCGGGGGCAAATCCTCACTTTTTTTGACGACGATGCCATCGCTATGCCGGATGCGGGGCAGCGGATTCTCGATTTCTTCGAGGCTCACCCGCAGGCATTTGCCCTGGGCGGCAAAGTGATTGCCAAATTCGAGACCCGGTGCCCCAAGTGGTTCAACCGGTTCAGCGCCAGCCTCTACTTCAGCCACTACGACAAGGGCGATCGCCCCTTTTCGTACCGGGGGCAAGGGTATCCCATCGGGTGCAACATGTCTTTTCGGCGCGAAGTTTTTGACCGGCTTGGCGGGTTCGACGTCAATCTGGGGCGGAAGGGCAAGCAAATGTTGGGGGCCGAAGAAAAGGATCTCTTCGCGCGCATCCGGCAGGCGGGCATGGCTTACTACTACGATCCCAGCGTGAAAGTCTACCACCAGATCGCTGCGGACCGGGTGGGGCAGCCCTACATGGACAAACTGGCCTTCGGCCTGGGCCAGACCCACCGGATGCTGTACTGCGAACGGCCGGGCTGGGCCTGCTTCCGGGCCGGTGTTCTGATTTTACTCAAATTCATTGCAGCCATCGGCCTTGCCCTGGGCTACCTTCTCGGTGGGCGCCCGGCCGTATTCCGTCATCTGATCGATTACCGCTGGAAGGTCGTTCGCGGCTTTTTTGGCGCCCGGCCCTGATCCGGATCACGATCCGGGGGCCAGCAGGATGTACAGAGCGGAAGTCAAAAAATTCCGGATCCCCGGCAAGGCAGCTACTACCGCGCTCTGTTTGCGGGGTTTCAGTCCGAATTTGGTCTCGTAGTTGGGCTGAATGAGATAGGCCTGTTCCTTGAGGACGCTGTAGCCCTCGCCTTCCACAATGCGCTTGAAGCGCTCCATACTGATGCCCGTCGCTTTGATCTCCAGCAACTCCTGAATGCGCAGATCGGGTTCGCCTCCCCATTGCAGGATTCGGCGGTATACCGGGCTGGGCAGAAGGTGGTAGTAGGGGAGTTTGGCGAGCAGGGGGTGTGCACAGATCTGCTGATGACCGCCGAAGGGCATTTGCCAGGGCGGAAAACCCAGGAAAAAAAGCCCGTCGGGCTTGAGAAATGCTTTCACATAGCCCATGAATCGCTTTTGATCCGGAATGTGCTCGATCACATCCCGCATGAGGATCAGATCAAAAGGCTCGGCCAGAAGCGATCGGGCTTCATAGATATCTTCGGCGTAGAGCTCTAGCCGGTCCCGGCTTGGGTGCCCGGAAAAAAAGCTTTCTGCCAGCTGGATGCGGTGTGGGGACAGGTCTACACCTACGCATTGGCAACCTCGCTCAAGGAAGGGCATCAGATTGCCGGCCTCGCCGCAGCCGATCTCCAGTACGCGCACGCCGGTGCGCAGGGGGCGCACCGACTCGATAAAGGGGATCACAAACTTTTCCGTGGTGCGAGCCTGCTCCTCGAAGTATTGCCGCTTGTTTTGATGCCGCTCCTGCATGCCCTACTTTTTGCGGCCTTTTCGCTTTTTGGAAGCAGGCCTGGGCTTAGCCCGTCGTGCTTTGGGCTCTGCGGCGGGTTTCCGGGGTTCGGGCTTTTCTCCGGCCGGTGGCGTTTCCCGGAGCTTTTTGCGCGCGCTCACTACGAGGAAGGTTCCCAGCGCCAGCAAAAGAAGGGACGAGCTGATCCAGGACAAGCTGCGCCCCAGGGCGAAGCTTCTCGGAGCGAATACGAATTCGATCTCGTGTTCGCCGGCAGGCACCCGCATGGCACGGAGTGCGTAGTTGACCCGAATGTGTTCGACGGGTTCCCCGTCCAGGTAGGCTTGCCAGCCTTTGTCGGGACCGTACCAAATCTCGGAGAAAACGGCCAGCTGTTCGCTGCTGCTGTTGCTCTCGTATCGGAGCTTATGGGGTGCGTATTCCACCAGTCGTATGCTCCCGTTGGGCCTGGGGTCAAAGCCGTTTATGTAATCCCCGAATTCAGGAGCCCGCACCACAGCCGTCTGGGCCGGATCGATGGTGTTCAGGGCGTCGATCTCTTCATTGGGCGTCTGAACGGTCTGGATCGCATCCACGAACCACGCATTGCCCAGGGCTCCCGGATTGGCCTGTACCTGCTCCTGGCCCGGTTGCCCACTAATGATGTAGCGGGTGTTCAACATGTTGAGTACGCGCTGATTGTTGCGCGAGATGTGCCGGTCGATGAGGTCCTGATAGCGCTGAAGCTTGGCGGCGTGATAGCCCCCTATCGTTTTGTGGTAGTACGAGGCCTGGGCCGAGTTGAAGGTGTTGATGGATACATCCAGCACGCGGTAACTGAGGTCCTCGTCCTTTAGGATTTGCTCGTCGACGGCTCGCATCGGGAAAGGGCGCTCCGTGCGGCTTTTTTGGGTGAAATTGTCTTCGTTGAGGTAGCGCCGCCCGACGGTAAATACGTCAAAGACGAGCAATACACCCAGTCCGCCGATCAGCAGCACCTGGTTCACCTTTTGTTGAATGAAGGCCCAGATCAGGCCGCTGCCAAGCAAAATCAAGGCCAGCGCGCGCAGGGCGTCCCTGCGCATAAGGGCTTTGCGGTCCTCCAGAATGGCCTCGGCATCGAAGCCGGCCTGAACATAGCGGGCATCTCCCGGGCTGTTAAAATCAAAAAGGGAAGGACCGATCAGCCAGAATAAACCGGAAATACCGGCGAGGGTGCCCCCGGCTATGTACAGCGCCCGCAGCGCCTCCTTGGAAGATACTTTGCCGCCAGCGATCTGGTGGAGTCCCAGGAGTCCCAGTGGTACCATGAGTGCCGGAGCGATGCTGAGTATCGAGCTGGGGGCGCGAAACTTGCTGTACAGCGGAAGATAGTCGAAGAGCAATCGGTTCAGCCCCTCGAAGTGTTTGCCCAGGGAGAGGAAAAAGATCAGCAGAGTGCCGCCCAGGAGCCACCACTTTTCCGGACCTTTTACCAGCACGGCGCCCAGCAGGAAAAACAGGAAAATGAGCGCTCCTACATAAGCCGGCCCGCTGGTGAAGGGCAGTTTTCCCCAGTAAAGCGGAGCCAGGAAAGGTCGGGGCAGATTGCTGGCCCCCTTGCGCCGCAGATCCCGGACAATGGCTGAATTTTCACCCACTCGCTCCTGTGAGCCACCGCCCGCCACACCGGGAATGAAGGTGGCGAAGAGGTCGATCACGCCATTGCTCCACTGCATGGCGTAGTCCCATGCCAAGCCCTCGGTCTCGCTGCTGTTGCCGGGGTTGGGTTCGCCCTCCGGCTCCAAAATGGGTTGGCCGCGCATGGTGTCTTCGGCATATTCGGCTGTCACGATGAGGTTGGACGCCGAGGAGCCCACGGCCAGAAGACCTCCAACGAGCAAGATACCCAGGGCTTTTCCCAGATGCGGCCACTCCTGCCTGCGGGCGATAGCCACCAGCTGGGCTACGCCAAATACCAGGAGCGTGAGGAAAAAGTAATAGGTCATCTGCACGTGGTTGGACCAGATGTCCAGACCGAGCCCCAGGGCAAAGAGGAGGCCGCCCAGCAGATATTTTTTTCGAAACACCAGGATCAGCCCTGCGGTGATAATGGGCAGGTAGAAAATGGCTCGAACCTTGGTGATGTGGCCGGCCTCGAAGAGTACGAAGTTGTTGGTGGCGAAGCCGAATCCGATAGCACCCAGAATAGCGGTCCAGGAGGTGACGCCCAACAGCACCAGCATCAGGTAGCAACACGTCATGCCCCAGAAAAAGCGACCCATCGGCCGGCCGATTCCGAGGCGGCCGATCCGGTCCAGCCAGCTCAGTTGATTGCCCGCTGAGATGGTATTGATCTGATAGGTGGGCATGCCTCCGAACATGGCATTGGTCCACAGGGAGGTTTCGCCCGTTTGTTCCTGATAGGCACGCACTTCCTGCGACATGCCCCGGTATTGTTCCGAATCGCCCTGGCGGATGGCCTTCCCATCCAATTGCGGATAGAAGAAGATCGCCGAAAGAACCAGGAAGATACCTAGCGCGGCCAGATGAGGAAGGGCTTTTCGCAATAAGGGGTGCATAGGGGAAAAGATTTTTTTGGGCGAGGCCAAGTTAAGCCTTTTTGAAGCAATTGCCCTTCAGGCGGAAGCCACCTCCTCGTACACTTGCTGTATGGTGTCGGCCAGGCCTTCCCAGCTGAAGCGCTGCTTTTGGCGGGCTACTTCCCGACTCATTTTGCTTTCGCGCTCTCTTGCAAAAAAGTCGAGTATAGCCTCGGCCAGTGCGTCGGGCTCGGGGGCGGTCACGTAGCCGGTCTTGCCGTCGTCCACAATTTCGGGCAGCCCGCCTACACGGGTTACCAGCATGGGGCGTTCAAAATGGTAGGCCAGCTGGGTAATGCCGCTTTGCGTGGCGGTTTTGTAGGGCTGGGCGACCAGGCTGGCCGCAGCGAAAAAATGCCGCACTTCATCCTGAGGAATATAGCGATCGTGGAGATGTACGCGCTCGGTGAGGCCCAGCTCCCGGATCTGTTTCAGGTAGGGCGAGGGATCGTCGTAAAACTCACCGGCGATGATGAGGTCTACTGGCAGGGCTTTCACTGCCGGCCTGCCGAGGGCCTCCAGCAGCAGATCGAGGCCTTTGTAAGCCCTGACGAAGCCAAAAAAGAGAAGGAATTGCCGGCCTGCCGGCAGGCGCAATCGCTCCAGGGCAGCTGCTCGCGCAACCTTTGGGCCATAATTGTCGTAGATGGGGTGGGGGGCATAGGCCGAGGGTTTGTTCGGTGCCAGGTGCCGGATATCTTCAAGCACAGTCCGCGACATGGCTACAAAGCCCTCCGTATGTCGCATGTAATAGCGGGTGAGGGGCAAATCGCCCGGCCTCTTTTCGTGAGGAATGAGGTTGTCTACCAGGCCCAGGGCATGGCTATGCCCGTTTTTTTGCGCCAGCCGTTGAATCGTGCCCAGGCAGGGGGCCATAAAGGGCAACCAAAAGCGGGAGAGGACGAGATCCGGTTGCCGGCGGGCCAGGTTGCGCCCCACCGACCACCAATTGGTCGGCAGCATGGAATGGATGTGCGGATGAATACTCAACCCCTCCGGGGGAGGATCCTGGGTGTATTGGTTTGTACCGGGAAAGAGGAAGGCGGGGTATTGAAAGGAGAAGGAATAAATGGCTACCTCCACCCCTCGCTCCTGGAAGGTATGGGCCAGGCGTTCGGTAGAGGCGGCGATACCGCCGCGCAAGGGATGTGCCGGAGATAGGAAAACCAGCTGGGATAGGGCCACGTCTCACCAAATTGCGTTAGAGGAAGTCGACATCCACATCATAGGAAATATTCATCAGAAAGTTGATCGCCCGCTCGAATTCGAGCCCTTCGAATACAATCTTATAGAGGATCTGTGTGATGGGCAAATCGATGCGGTAGTACCTGGCCAGCTGGGCCGTAATACTCAGCGTGCGCACCCCCTCGGCCAGTTCGGGCATGCTCCGTTCGATCTCCTCTACGGTTTCGCCTCTTCCCAGCCGGTAGCCGAAGGTGAAGTTTCGGCTGTCCTTACTGGTGGCCGTGGCTACCAGGTCTCCGATCCCGGCCGTACCGAAAAAAGCGGAGCTGGTAGCTCCGATGGCCTTGCCCAGGTGGATCATTTCCATGAGGCCCCGGGTGATCAACATGGCCTGGATGTTCTTTCCCATGCCTTGTCCGCGAAGGATGCCGGAACCGATGGCAATGATGTTTTTCAGGGCCCCGGCCAACTCGGCCCCCAGCAGATCGTAGGTGCCGAACACGTGAAAGCGCTCACTTCTCAGTACCCGTTTGCCCTCGTCGATCACTTCGTCGTAATGGCTTGCGATCACCGTGGCCGTGGGTTGTCCCTGCATGATCTCGCTGGCCAGGTTGGGACCGCTCAGGCAGCCCACCCGAACTACGGCGCTTTCCTGCCGGATGATCTCGCTCATGGTAGACACCTGCTTGGGGGAGCTCAGGCCGCTTTCCAGAGCTTCCTCTTCTATATCAAATCCCTTTGTGCCGTGAATGAGCAGATGGGAAGGGCGCAACAAGGGGCCCAGCTCCCGCATCATGGACCGAAAATTGCCGGAGGGCACAATGGGGAAGAGGAGCCGGCAGCTTTCGGCCAGGTGCTTCAGGTTGGTGGTACCGCAGATGCGGGGGGAGAGGTCCACTCCAAAGTTGCGGTGGGTTTCGTTGATCTTTCGCGCTACTTCTTCATGCCGGCTGTAGAGCAGCACGTCGACATTGTAGGCAAGGAGGTTGGAAATAGCCGTGCCAAAGCTTCCCGCGCCAATTACGCCTACTTGTTCTTGGGATGCTGCCATGCTGAATGGATTCGCTGGCTAAAAATAGAAGAATGTTACTGCATGTTCACCATCTGCTGCGATTCCGGCTATTTTTGTCTCTTGAGTTTTTTCTTCCCGTCACGCTATGGATGCTTATGCACTGGATCGCAAGTATTCCCAAATGGCTGTTGGCCGCCCTGACGGCACACGGCATGGCCCTGGGCCCTGTACAGCCGTCTGATGGCCCCGGTGGGCAGGAGTACGCCCATGCTGAGGTGCGCATGATCGACCGGGCGGATTCGCCGGATGGCTATTGGTGGTTTGAGCCCAGTCAGCCTTCGCCGGATACGGCTCGCCTGATCGTTTTCCTGCACGGCTACGGCAATTTCAATCCCATGATTTACGGGGGCTGGATTCGCCATCTGGTGCGCCAGGGGCATGTGGTTTTGTTTCCGCGCTTCCAACGCAATCTGGTTTTTCCCTTTCCCGGGCGCTTCGTGCCCAATACAACGGCTGCTTTCCGAAGGGCCCGCGAAGAGGCTCCATCGTTTTCGGCCGTGGTTTGGGATACCACTCGTATGGCCTACATCGGCCATTCCTACGGAGGGGTGATTGCCGCCCATCTGGCTGTTCGAAACCGCGAACTGGGGCTTCCCTCCCCGGCAGTCGTCATGCTGGTCATGCCCGGTAGCGGCATTTTCCCCGGCGGGCGCCTCAAGTCCTACGCCCGGTGGCCGGAAGAAGCCCACCTGCTGGCAGTGGTGGGGGCTCGAGACGGGCTGGTCGGGGAGAAGTTTGCGCGCAAGGTCGTGCAGACGGCTCCCCGAACGTCGCGCACGGCCTTGCTCAAGCTGCATCCCGACGGCCATGGGCACCCCAAGCTGGAAGCCGACCACGTGGAGGCCTATTCGCCCGATCCGGCATTCGACAGCGGGTATGCATCGATGAACAGCAGGCGCGCTGCCCGCATCGGGGAGTACGATGCTTTTGATTACTTCGGCCTCTGGAAATGGGTGGATCAGATGCTGGCGTGCTCTGGGGAAGCGGCTCTTTGCCCCTTTTTCCGAGATCTGCCCGGAGCCGTGAATCTGGGCCGGTGGAGCGACGCCCAGCCCATTCGACCGGCGGAGATCGAGTTGCATCCCAACCTGCTGCCTACACCTTAGTGGCCTTGCCTTGCTGCTGGACCATGGGACCGTGCTTGATGTGTTCCAGCAGCTTCTGAAGGTCCCAGGCGTCCTGCACGGAATAAGAGCCGATAGCCGTTCGGCGCAGGGCCGTCAGGTAAGCTCCGCTGCGAACGGCTTTGCCGAAATCGTACACCAGCGAGCGAATGTAAGTGCCTTTGCTGCAAGCGACCTCAAAGTCGATTTCCGGAAGGGCTACCCGTGTGAATAAAAAGGAGTCAATGCGCACGGGCCTCGGGGCAATATCTACCCGCTCTCCCTTTCGGGCCTTTTTGTAGAGGGGTTGACCATCTACTTTAATGGCCGAAAACATAGGCGGAATCTGCTCGATCTCACCCAGAAAGGATTTTCGGGCTTGTTCCAGCAGGTCGGTCGTCAGGTGGTCGGTGGGGAACTCCTCGTCCACCTCGGTTTCCGCATCGTAAGAAGGCGTGGTAGCCCCCAGGTACATGGTGCCGGTGTACCCCTTCGGCAGGTTTTGGAATTCGCTGAGTTTTTTCGTGTATTTCCCCGTGCAGAGGATGAGCAGGCCGGTAGCCATGGGATCCAGGGTGCCGGCATGGCCCACTTTGATCTTTTTTACGCCCAGCCTTTTTCGAATTTTGTTTCGGACCTTGTTGACCACATCGAAGGAGGTCCAGCCTATGGGTTTATCGACCAGCAATACGGTCCCGGCAGCATAGTCGTATAACGGTAAAGGATCGTCTTCTTTCATGTCTTCCTGCTTGAATCGTTCGTCCTTAACGGCACCCGCTTATTGCATGAATACATACAAACCAATGGAAATAGCGGCGACTCCAAAGCAATATATTGAAAAATACTTGAGCTTGCTTCTTTTTACCACGCGGATCATCAACCTGCAAGCCAGGTATCCGGTAATAAAAGCGGCGGCAAAACCCGCTGCCAGGGTAGGCCAGGCCAGTCCGGTCTGAGCCATATCGCCCTCCAGTATGTCCTTGGCGATCTTGCCCAGAATGAGCGGCACCACCATGAGGAAGGAAAAGCGCGCCGCCTCTTCGCGCTTAACGCCAAAGAGGAGAGAGGCCGAGATGGTGGCTCCGGACCGGGAAATGCCTGGCAGAATGGCAACGGCCTGAGCAACGCCAATACCCAGGGCCTCACCGAAAGAAACGGATCGATTCCGGTCGCGGGCCCGATCGGCGTAGAGGAGCAGGATTCCGGTAGCCACAAGCATGAGACCTACCAGCAGCAGCTGTTTGTCAAAAAGCGATTCAATGGCCTCTTCGAAAGCCAGGCCGATGATCACCGCCGGAACCATGCTCAGGACAATCTTCAAAGTGTAGGCGGTCTCTTCGTTCCACCGAAACTGGAACAGGCCGCGAAGGATCCGGCCCACGTCTTGCCGAAACAGGACCAGGGTGCTCATAGCTGTGGCGGCATGCAGCACAACGGTCATCAGCAGGCTGTCTTGCGCCATGCTTTGGTCGTCGAGAATGAACTTCGCGATTTCCAGGTGGCCGCTGCTGCTTATGGGCAAAAACTCAGTAATCCCCTGCACGATGCCGAGGATAATCGCACGCAGAATATCCATCCGGGGAAGGCTTAGGATTTAAAAATGCCGTAGATCACAACGCCGAACCCGGCTAGAATGACCAGCGGAGCCAATACCGTGCGGCGCGCGCTGTAGATCAGGTCGGGATCCCAAACGTCCTTGCTGGGCATGCTGCCACCGCTCATCAGGACTAAGCCCAGGGCAACCAGGCCGACGCCTATGGCCAGGAACAGGTAGTTGGAACGTCCGAAAATGAGCTCCTGGCCTCCCGTGGGCGTCGGGGTGCTCGTGCGACTCGCTACCCGCCGGCGAGCCGGGCCGCCGGATTTCTGCTTTTTGGCCGGTGCCGGGTCGCGTTGGGTAACGACCACTTTTTTCTTCTTTGGCGTACTCATAGACTTTTCTTGCAATTCGTTGATCGCGGCGAATGCGAAATATCCCTTCAGTATCTAACGCAGGGTTCAGTACAAATCGTCCACGCGCATGCGAAGGTATTTATTTACGACCAGATAGGTACTGCCGGCGTACAACAAGATGCCCAGTATCAAAATGCCCAGAGCGATGGCAGCTACGCTCCACCAATCCTCCACCTCCCTGAGTTCCGGAAACACCTGCCAAGCCCAGAGCACCAGCAGCATAAGCCCGGCCAGGGCCAGTAGCCCGCTGACGAAGCCGTAACCGGCGGCCTTCCAAAAGAAGGGCTTGCTGATAAAGCCCCAGGATGCCCCGACCAGTTGCATCGTCTTGATGAGAAAGCGATTGGCATAGAGGGAAAGCCGTACGGTGTTGAAAACGAGCAATACTGCCACAAAAATGAAAAAGACCCCCAGCCCGAGCGAAAAGAAGAACAGGCGCTGCACATTGGCGGCCACCTGATCGATGAGGCTTTCCTGATAAAAGACGTCTTCTACGACGGGATTCCGAAGGATTCGGCTGCTCAGGTTTTTCAGGCTGTCGGCCTGCATGTACTCTGCCCGGACGTTGAACACCAGCATGTCGAAAAAGGGATTGGGCAGATCGAGCTTGAGAAAATCCTCGCCGAACTCACTGCGCATCTGCTCGGCAGCGGCTTCCCGGCTGATGAAGAGGACCGATTCGGGTTTGACGAAGGCGCTGCGGGCGAGCTCTTCTTCCAGCATGCGCACTTCGCTGCGAGGCGTTCCCTCGGCCACTTCGACCAGCACATTGACTCGTTCCTTAAAGAAATCGACCAATTTCTGTGCGTGCAGTACAGCCAGGGCAAAAGCCCCCAGAAGAAAAAGGACCAGGGCTACCCCAAGTATGGAGTAAAAGTGGTTGGCGCGTGTTCGGGGGGTTGATGATGAGGCTGAGCCGGCCATAGTGCGAGAGGTGATGGAAAATTAAAAGTAGAAAAAATACTTTGAAAGCTGTCCTGAACCGGCCGGGTCCGGTTCCGGGGGTTAAGAGGGCCCGAAGGCAATAGGCAGGCGGCCGGTGCGGTTAGGTATCCCAATGGGCCGGCCTGCTGACAGGCAGCTTATTATCTTTACCGAATCAACAGGTGAATATGAATTGGAATGTATGGTTCACAGGCCTTTTCCTTTCGGGGGTTTGTCTTGTGCAGGGACAGATCGTGCTCCGCAACGCTTCCTTCGAGGGCACGCCCAAGGACGCTACCGTGCCGGTGGGATGGTTTCCCTGCGAAAAAGGCACCACCCCCGATATCCTTTCGGGCAACGGCAAAGTCTGGAGCGTGCGGGTTGAGCCTGCCGACGGGGATACCTACGTGGGGCTCATCACCCGGGAAGACGGCACCTTTGAGAGCATCGGGCAACGACTCAGCGCTCCGCTCAAAGCCAAAGAGTGCTACCAGGTCTCCATCCAGGTAGCCCATTCGCCGACCTACGCTACCTTCAACGGTCCGCTCAGGCTTCGGCTCTGGGGCGGTGCCGCCAAGTGCGGTAAGGATCAACTGCTGCTGGAAACCCCTTTTGTGAGCGATGCCGAATGGGAAACCTTTGAGTTGCAGGTGTACCCCGAAAAGGACCTGAACTACATCCTGATCGAGGCCCATTACCGCGAAGGGCGTTTCAGTTACCGAGGCAACATCCTCATCGATGCCATCAGTCCCTTCGTGCTCTGCTCGCGGGCAGGCCTGATGGAATAATATTCCCCTTTTTGCGCATGCGCCGGGGGGCTAGCGGTTTTCTTTTTCCAGCTTGTTCATGAGCTGTTCGGTCTCGTTCAGAAGTCGCTCCCAGTCGCGCTTGAGCGCCGGGCTGGGCTCGCCTTCGGCATCTAAGTCTTCTTTCAGGGTTTCGCTTTGCGATTCGAGCTCGTTGAGCTTTTGGATCGCTTCGCTATCGCCGATCTCTTCTGCTTTTTCGCGCAGGGAATGGAAAAGGTTTTGCATGCCGTCCAGGGCGCTGTCGTACTTTCCGTCCTCAAATTTTTTCTTCTCGGACTTGAGCAGGTCCCAGGCCGATTGGCCCAATTCTACGATCTGCTCAAAGATTTCCTTGCTGTTCTCCTTCTCTTCGGCGGAGCCGAAAAAGTAGTTGTACACCAACAGGCCAACTACCAGCAACAACACGATGCTAATGAGCTTTCTGATCATCGGATACTCGGTTTTGCGGTTTTGAAGTCCGTTTCAAGGGTAAAAGGGGGGGTCGCATTTGAACCGGTATAAATATGCGAGAAAAAGGAGAATAGGAAAGGAAGAAAATGGAGGCCTGGTCGGGCAGGGCCAATGTATTTCCATTGTGTGGCAATTTGGCTAATTTCGCCCAATCGCGGGCAGCGAACCTGTTATTCAGCAAAAGCCGGATGGTCCTTATGCAGTACAAGCCGAGAGAAATCGAGCCGCACTGGCAGAAATACTGGGAAGAACACAAAACCTACCGGGTGACCCTTCAACCCGGCAAGCCCAAGTACTACGTGCTCGACATGTTTCCCTACCCTTCCGGATCGGGGCTGCACGTGGGGCACCCCCTCGGATATATTGCATCCGATATTTTTGCCCGCTACAAGCGATTGCGGGGCTATAATGTGCTTCACCCCATGGGATACGACGCCTTCGGACTCCCCGCCGAACAATACGCGATTCAGACGGGAGTGCATCCCGCGAGCTCGACGGCGAGAAACATCAGACGGTATCGCGAGCAACTGGACAACCTGGGGTTCAGCTATGATTGGAGCCGGCAGGTCAACACCAGCGATCCGTCCTATTACAAATGGACCCAGTGGATCTTTCTGCAGCTGTTCAAGCACTACTACGATCAGGCCGAAAAAAGGGCAAAACCCATTGAAGAACTGATCGAGCGCTTCGAAAGAGAGGGTAACTCCAGGGTTCGTGCCGCCACCACCCAGTCCGAATCTTTTTCGGCTGAAGCTTGGCGGACGATGTCTCCCAAGGCAAAGGATGATATTCTGATGAACTACCGGCTGGCCTATCGCCAGGAAACCTACGTCAACTGGTGCGAGGAGTTGGGCACTGTGCTGGCCAACGACGAAGTAAAGGACGGCGTATCGGAGCGGGGCGGCTATCCCGTGGAGCGGCGTCCCATGCTGCAATGGAGCCTTCGCATCACGGCTTATGCCGAGCGCCTGCTCGACGACCTGGATGTATTGGAGTGGTCCGATGCGATGAAGAAGATGCAGCGCAACTGGATCGGGCGCTCGGAAGGGGCTCAGCTTTTCTTTGAACTGGCCGGCAGCGCCCACCGGATCGAGATCTACACCACCCGGCCCGATACCATCTTCGGAGCTACCTACATGGTACTGGCTCCGGAACACGAACTGGTAGACGAACTTACCACGGCCGACCAACGGGCGGCTGTAGACGAATACCTGGAGTACGTCCGCTCCCGGTCCGAACGGGAACGCATGGCGGAGACCCGCGAGGTCACCGGTTGCTTTTTGGGCAGTTACGCCATCCATCCCTTCACGGGCGAAAACATTCCGGTCTGGATCGGGGAATACGTGCTAAAGGATTACGGGACCGGCGCCATTATGGCTGTGCCGGCCGATGACGAACGGGACCGTCGCTTTGCGGAAAAGTTCGGCCTGCCGATCGTGGAGATCATCGACAAATCCATGTACCCCGATGCGACCATAGAAGACAAGCTTGGCAAGATGATTCACTCGGATTTCCTCAACGGCATGGAGGTCGCGGATGCCATTGAGGAAACCCTGGCACGAATCGAATCCATGGACATTGGCAACCGGCAGGTCAATTACAAACTGCGCGACGCTATTTTCAGCAGGCAGCGCTATTGGGGCGAGCCCTTTCCCATCGTATACGATCCGGAAGGAGTAGCTCATGCGGTAGCCGATGAGGAGCTGCCCGTTTCGCTGCCCGAGCTGGAGGATTTCAAACCGGCCTCCGGAGGCCAGTCGCCCCTGGCGCGAAAAACAGACTGGGTGAACCTTCCCGAAGGATGGACGCGCGAGACGGATACCATGCCCGGTTTTGCCGGCTCTTCCTGGTATTATTTGCGCTACATGGACCCCCACAACGAGGAGGCTTTTGCCAGCCCGGAGGCCTTGTCCTACTGGCGGGATGTAGACTTGTACGTGGGCGGTACCGAACACGCCGTCGGTCACCTGCTCTACGCGCGTTTTTGGCACAAATTTCTCTTCGACCAAGGCCTGGTACCCACCGTGGAGCCCTTTCGAAAGCTGATCAACCAGGGGATGATCCAGGGTACGATCGAGACCATTTTCCTGCACAAAGCCGAAGGGAAATTCATCAGTGCGGAGTTGGTGGATGAATACGGCCGGGAAGCCCTGGCAGAGATTCCCGTGCTGATCGATTACGTAAGTGAATACGGTTCCGATGCATCCCACCTCACGCCGGAAGGTATCGCCCAATTCAAAAAGTGGCGGCCGGAATATGCCGAATCCGAATTCGTCTTCCCCGATGATGAGGGGCGCTTCTTCACGCATTCGGAAGTGGGTAAAATGTCCAAATCCAAGTTCAACGTCATCAATCCGGACGAGGTCGTGGAGCAATACGGTTCGGACTGTTTCCGCATGTACGAGATGTTTTTGGGCCCTATTGAACAGGCCAAGCCCTGGGATACCAAGGGCATAGATGGGGTCAGCAAGTTTCTGCGAAAATTCTGGAGCTTGTTCTTCGATGACAAAAACCAGTGGGCGGTAAGCGACGACTCGCCCAGTGCCGAAGAGCTCAAGATCCTCCACACGCTGCTGAAAAAGGTGGTGGAAGACATTGAGCGCTTCAGTTTCAATACCTGTGTGAGTGCCTTCATGATCGCCACCAATGACCTCAAGAAGTTGAGCACCTCCAAGCGGGCTATTCTGGAGCTCATGGTCATTGCGATAGCTCCTTTTGCCCCGCACCTGGCCGAGGAACTCTGGCATCGCCTCGGCAGGGCAGAGAGCGTCCACCTGCAGTCCTTTCCGGAGGTCAACGAAGAATACCTGAAAGAAAGCGCTATCGAATACCCCATAAGCATAAACGGCAAGAAACGGGCCAATGCCCGGTTTCCGGCGGAGGCCTCCGTCGAAGAGCTCAAAAAGGAGGTGCTGAGCGTGGCCGATATCCAAAAGTGGATTGAGGGGAAAACCATTCGAAAGATCATTGTGGTACCCCAGCGCATGATCAACATTGTGGTCGGATAGTCGTCAATCCTGCTTCTGCGGCGCGATGGGTTCTGCATAATTGGCACATTGTTAGTATTTTGGGCAGTAAGCAAAAGGGCCAGGCGCCCGGTACGCGCTTCTCGATCCCAAAACATACTATGAAGTACCCCTATCGAATGAAAGCTTATCTTCTGGCGTTTTGGCCGGTATTGGCCTGCCCGGCTTTTGCGTTTGCCCAGCCGGGGCCTCTGTCCAATCCTTCCGCCTGCAACCTGGGCTTGAATATTCCCGATGATACCTGCCCGAACACCTATTCAATAGCAGTAACCGACAATCCGGGCACATTAGGGCAGGATGTATTTCTTCGGGAAGTCCGCCTGATCATTGCCCATACCTGGACCAACGACCTGGATATCACGCTCATCAGTCCGATCGGGGAGGAGGTGATCCTGAGTTCCGATAACGGGGGAAGCGCCGACAACTATGGCGATCCCGCGCAGCCGGGCTGCACCGCCTATGTGCGTTTTTCCGACCTCGACGCCTGTACCTCGATTGTCGACGGCGCAGCTCCTTTTCTGGACGGGCCCTATTTGCCCGAACAGCCCCTCCTCCAGTTCAACGACGGCACGACGGCTGCTAACGGCATCTGGACCCTGCGCCTGTGCGATGATGCCGGGGCCGATGTGGGAACGCTCGAATATGTAGAGTTGATCTTTGCACCTCTCGAATGCCTGCCGCCCACCGATCTGCAAGTTGCCTCGGCGGATACGACATCCGTCGTATTGGACTGGCAAAGTCCGGGCGATTGTGCTACCTCCATTGTGGAATACGGCCCGCCGGGCTTTACCCCGGGTACCGATTCTATGCCCGGCGGCGGTACAGTCGTCATCGGGGGATGCCCGCCCTTTTTGCTGGAAGGCCTGGCCGGCGAAACGACCTATGAGATCTATGTGCGAAGCTATTGCCAGGACGAGGGGTTTTCGGCCAATACGTGCCCGATCGTACACGAGACGGGCTGCGATCCGCCCCCGCAGAGTCTTGCTTTCCTCTTCGACGGCTTGCCAACCTGCCCCGGGCTTTGTGATGAGGTGTGCCCGCTGGACGGCTTCTGGCAAAACGACACAACGGATCAGCAGGACTGGCTGGTTCGGAACGGCCCCGGCGGAAATCCCAATACCGGACCGGGCGCGGATGTGAGCGGCACCGGCCGCTTCCTGGTGCTGGAGTCCACGGGCAACTGCCCGGAAGGAAGCGAGGCCCGCCTGCTGTCCAATTGCCTCCTACTTGACAAACAGGGGAGCGACACTTGCCACCTGTCTTTTCACTACTTCATGTGGGGGACCACAGTAGGTACCTTACAACTGGAGGTGAGCGACGACGGCGGGCAGAACTGGACGTCACTGTGGTCACAGACCGGCAATCAGGGCAACCGTTGGCGAAAGGCTTACGTGGGGCTCGGAGATTTTGCCGATGGGACGGCGCTGCAATTCCGCTTTGTAGCGGTTCAAGGCCCGGGAAGCCTTGGCGATATCGCCCTGGACGAGGTCGTTTTCTACGGCAGCCAGGATCTCGGGCAAGGCAGCCTGTATTTTGCCGACCAGGATGGCGACGGGTTTGGCGACCCGGCTCTGCCGATTCGAAGCTGTTCGGGCCTGCCTCCCGGATTTGTAGACAATGATCAGGACTGCGACGATTCGCAGGTCGGCGTAAATCCATCGGCTTCTGAATTGCCCTGCGATGGGATTGACCAAAATTGCAACGGCATGGCGGACGACAGCCTGGCTCCGCCGCCGCCGGTCACCTCCGATACGATTTGCAGCGGAGAGCTTGCCGAAGTTTGCGCCCAGCCCCTGCCGGGAAACGTCATCGTCTGGTATGATTCGCCCGACAGCCAAACGCCCCTGGCCTTCGGCAATTGCTACTCCCAGGCCTTCGACAACCCCACCTCCCTACCCATGGATGTAGCGGTCTATGCGGCTCAGGTCGGGCTCTGTTCGTCCACAGACCGGGCTGTTGCACGAATCCGCGTTTGGCCGCAACCCGACATCCTGGTTCAGGATACGCCTTTGATCTGCCAGGGCGAGACTTACGATTTGCGCAACCTGACCGTACTGGATCAGAACTTTACCGGCGCCGAATTGAGCTTTCACACCTCCTTGCCGCCTGCGGATCAAAATGAAATCGACCCGCCTCTGGTCGCGCCCGCCACCGATACCCACTACTATTTGCAGCTTTCGGGCGCTGGTGGGTGTACCGATGTCGATAGTGTATCGGTGCGTGTTCGTCCTTTGCCGGATATCGTTTTCAGTCCGGCAGATTCCTTTTCCCTCTGTCTGGGGGCTGAAGAAATACTCACCGGACAGATCGCGAACGGAAGCGGACCATACCAGTATCTTTGGAACACGGGTGCACAGACACCTTCCATTTTGGTGGCCGGGAGCGGAAGCCCCGGCGAGGTAAGCTCCTATCAGCTCACCGTATCCGACGAGTTGGGATGTACGGCGGTGCAGTCGGCAAAAGTGACCACGACTACGGCTATTGACTCCATTCGTCGGCAGGTGCAGCCGGTATCGACCTGCGGGGGCAGCGACGGCCAAATATTCCTGGAACCGCTGAACGGCCTTCCTCCGTTCTCTTTTTCCTGGACCACGCCCGGTGGGCAGCTGCGCGATACCTCCGGGATAGCCAGTACGCTCCTACTCGATGGCGTGATGCAGGGCACCTACAGCTTTACCATTACCGATAATTCGGCTCAGGCCTGTTCGATCATTTTGCCCTCCCTGGTGGTAAATGGGCCGTCGGCCGTTCTGGATACCTTTTTCATCAATGATGCTTCCTGTGCGGGAAATGACGACGGTAGCATTCAGCTGGTGGTATCCGGCAACAACACCAGTTATCTCTGGAGCGACGGGCAAACCGGCCCTGTTGCAGCAGACCTGGCTGCCGGCTCCTATAGCGTCACCATTTCCGAGGGGTCCTGCGAGATCGTCCTGGACAGCTTGGAGGTTGGCCAGCCCAACCCGATATCGATTGTTGCCGAGTACCAGCCCCCCACCTGCTTTGGCGATACCGACGGCGCCATTGCCGTGGCCCCTTTCGGCGGCTCCGGCGGGTATACTTACAATTGGGAGAACGGCCAGTCCTTTTTGCCTTTTTTTGATCAACTGGAAGCGGGGACGTACAACCTTCAGGTACAAGACCAGAATGCCTGCCTGCTGGACACCCAGCTCGTATTGACCCAGCCGGACCTCCTGCAAGTGATGACCGATTCGCTCGCTCCGCCCTCCTGTTACGGCTTTGCCGACGGCCTGATCGCCCTGCGCGCACAGGGGGGGGTGGGCCCCTTTGTCTTTCAATGGGCGCACGGCCCCAGCGGCTCCCTTCAGCTGGGCCTGCCGGACGGCACCTACGAGGTGGAGGTGACGGACGCCAACGGATGCCGGGATGAGGCCGTCTATCCTCTGGTTCAGCCGGATTCCCTTCGCCTGGGCCTGCCGCTCGTTCAGCCACCCAACTGCGTGGGCGATTCCACGGGCGCCTTGAGCTTCCAGCCCGCCGGAGGCACACCGCCTTATGCTTATCAATGGAATACCGGAGACACGACCTCCGGTTTGACCGGCCTGCCCGTAGGGCTGTACGAGCTGAGCCTTACCGATTCGCGGGCCTGCCCCGGGGATTCGGCAGTGGTGAATTTGGAAGCGCTATCCTCCCCCCTGTCGATTGAGCTGCAACCGACCCCCCCTTCCTGCATCGGCCGGGAAGATGGTATGGTTGCCGCCATGCCTTTGGGCAACGGCCCATTCTCGTTTCAGTGGAGTACTGGCGATACAACGGCCGTGATAGGGGGCCTTGGACCCGATAGCCTCGGACTCACCGTAACGGATATCAATGGCTGTGTGGAAGATACTTCTCTTCAGCTTACTGCTCCGCAACTCATCCAGATCGCCTCATCGGTGATCCAGCCCAGTTGCAACGGCATTGAGGATGGGCGCATTACGGTAAATGTCGTGCAGGGCGGCGGCCCGGGTACGAGCTTTGTGTGGGCAGACGGGGCTATGACCAATCAGCGAACCAACTTGTCTGCCGGGAGCTATATGCTGACCATTACCAACGGACAAGGTTGTAGCCTTTCGCCTCCGGCCTTTGTGTTGGCCGAGCCGGACTCCGTTAACATCCGCCTGCTCGATCTGGAGCCCGTAAGCTGTCACGGCGACTCCAGCGGATTCGTCGCGCTGGTTGTGGAGGGCGGAACGAATCCGTACGAACTCCGACTCAACGGGGGGCCGGTAGATACTTCGGTTTTTGCCGAACTACCTGCGGGCACGTATCAGTTTACCGCCCAGGATGCCAACGGCTGCCTGGACGAGCGGCCATTCGTCATCGATCAGCCCGACCCTCTGGAAGTGTCTATCGAAGTCGATGCGCTGGACCCCTGCGGTTCGATCGACTCGATCGTTCTGGTGGCCGATGTGGAAGGCGGCAGTGGCAAGTACAGCTATCTTTGGTCAAACGGCGCCGGCGGGGCCATATTGGTGGATCCGCCCCCCGGCGATTATTCCCTTACAGTGGTGGACGGCAACGGTTGCACGGCCTCTACTGAAGAGATCAAGATCCCCTCCCTTTTTGAAGCCTTTTCGCTAGACAGCTTCTCGACCAAACCGGTCAATTGTTTCGGCGGGAGCGACGGTTCGGCATTCGTACAGGTATCGGGCGGATCCCAGCAATACATTTTCCACTTCAGCAACAACACCATTCTCGACACCAGCGCAAACCAGGTCTCGCTGAGTGATCTGCCGGTAGATGATCACTTCGGGGTAACCGTTACCGACGCGATCACGGGATGCGTCGTAGCTTCCGAAGACCAGGATATTACGGCCCCTTCGCCACTCATTGTCAAACGAGACAGCATCATCCACCCTCCCTGCATGGGCGATGGGGAAGGAGCCGTCTATACCTCCAGCGGTGGCGGTACCCCTCCCTACACCTGGTTGTGGACCAATGCTCAAGGCGATGTCCTGGACTCTGTACCCGACCTGACCGGCCTGCCGGAAGGTACCTATTTCCTTCAGGTGACCGACAGCCGGGGCTGCCGGGACAGCCTGTCCAATATTCAGATCATTTCGCCCAACGAACCGCTAACCCTGCTGGATTCACTTACCCAGGTGGTCGATGTCGCTTGCAGAGGCGATTCCACGGGCCGTATTTCCCTTGCGCTCACAGGCGGCACGCTTCCCTACACCTACGACTGGCAGGGAGTAGATGCCGAAGGGGCCCAGGCAACCCACCTGCCCGCCGGATTTTACTCCGTTCTCATCGAAGACAAAAATGGGTGTAGTCTGATCTTCAAGGATTTTGAGATCACGGAACCCGATGAGGCGCTGGAGGTTTCGGTAGATGCCGAGGACATCAGTTGTTTTGGTGAGGTAGATGGAAGTGTGAACGCGCTGGTAGAGGGTGGAATAAGTCCTTACCAGTTGGTTTGGATACGGGATATGATGCCTATTGCCACCGACGTCCCGTTCCTGGACGGACTGTCAGACGGCACCTATATTTTGGCTGTGGAGGATGAGGCCGGCTGTATCAGGGCGGCTACCGCGACCGTCCAGGAGCCCGAGCCGCTGGATGTAACGATCCAGAGAAGCCAGGCAGCGGATACCATTATTTTGCTGGCCGAGGTGACAGGAGGTACTGCTCCCTTCAGCTATTTGTGGACCGGAGGAGATACGACCCAGCTCATTACCAGAATCTTAGGCGGAGTGTACAGCGTTACCGTCACTGATGCCAACCAATGTACGGCCATGGACTCGGACCTCATTACCTCCACTGCGGAAAAGGGGGGTGTATCGGAGCCGATCCGGGTTTTTCCCAATCCGGTACAGAATGAGCTGATGATCGACCTCGGAGAATACTACGGGAAAGAGGTGCAACTCCAGATCTTCGATGCGGCCGGCCGGATCGTGCATACCGAGCGTTTGCCGAATGCAGCAGCTCAGGTACATCGCCTTTCCACCGGGAATTGGCCGGACGGCAGCTATGTGTTGCGGTTTTCAGCACCGGAAAGCGGCCGTGTTCTGGAGCAGCACTGGATCCTCAAAGTCACTCGATGAACATAAAGGTCGTCCGTCGATTCATCTGATGCTCCTCTTCGGAACAGCGCGCACAGACGCAATCCACAGCCGGGGAGGATTCTCCGTATCCCCGGGCCGTCAGGCGGGTGGGTTCTATCCCCTGGCCAATGAGGTAGTCTACCGCACTTTGAGCCCGTCGCTGGGAAAGCTCCTGATTGTAGCGATTGCTACCCCGGCAGTCGGTATGGGAGCCAAGCTGGATCTTGCGCTCCGGGTTCAGCTTCAGCAAGCTGGCTAGCTCTTGCAGCGTGGGCTCGGCATCGTCGCGGATCTCCCAGCGGTCGAAATCGTAATAAATATTCTCCAGGGTGATCTCCCGTTCCCGGTAAACTTTGTCGAGAACGATCTCTACCAGAAATTCCTGATCCGGCTGGTTGGGGTCTTTTCCGATCCCTTTCGTGCTGAACGTTTCCACATTGGTCAGGTAGTTCTCCTTGGAGGCTTTGAATTGGTAATCCGTGTTTTCGTCCAGCTCCAGGCTGAAGAGCCCGTCTTCGCCCACCGTGACGGTTTTTTGGCCGTCGCCCAACCGGATGTTCACCTCTGCACCCGGAAGGGGCTTGCGCCCCAGCACCCGGGTGTTGGGGTTATCGGGTTCCTCATAGATCTTTTCCAATACGTACCCTTTGAGGGTCATGGTATAGACAATTTCTTCGGGTTCCTCCTCCTCCGGCTCGGGGATGGGGGGAACGATCTTCCGAAAGCGATAGATGTCGTCGGCTCCGGCGCCGGAAGCACGGGAGGAGGTGAAAAAGCCCGTTTGCAGCACACCGGGTGGCAGATCCTCCCGGCGATCCACGAAAAAGCTGAAGTCGTCGCTGCCCGAGTTGACCGGCGGAAGGAGATTGAAGGCCGGGGCCCAGCTGCCGTTGTTGAGTTTGTAGCTCCGGAAAACGTCCAGCCCGCCCATACCGGTATGACCGTCGGAGGCGAAATAAAGGGTGTCGCCGTCGGAAAAAGGGAATTTCTCGTTGCGTTCGGTGTTGATGGAACGGCTAAGTGGGAGGGGTTCTGACCAGCCATCGGGGGTGCGTTGGCTGCGCCAGATGTCGTATCCGCCCCATCCGTCGGGATGATTGGACGAAAAATAGAGCGTTTGGCCGTCGGCCGAAAGGGTGGGATGGCCGTAGTTGACATCGGCCTGCTGAAAAGCCAGGGGTTGCGGGACCGTCCAACTGCCGTCGAGTTGCTTCTCACTGAAAAAGATCTTGCAGTAGGCATCTTCCCATTTGCCGTCGCTGTCGCAGCGGGTAAAGAACACCTGCTTGAAGTCGGCGCTGAAGGCGCTCGTACCCTCGTTGGCCGGCGAGTTAATGGGCGTTTCGAAGCCGGCCACCGTCTGGTTGTCGAGGTCGACTACAAACAGATCGCTGAAGTTTCGTCCGGTCCAGTTGTAGGTGTCGTCGCCGGTGCTCGCGGCCCGGTCCGAAGAGAAGACCAGCTGACGATTGCCGTAGGGGACCGGCGAATAATCCGAACTGCCACTGTTGAATGCGGCCAGCTTCACCTCGTATTCGGGATATTCGATCTCTTTCCAGCCCAAAGCCACCTCACAGGCATTCACTTCGCGGCGGAACTCGTACGGGCTTCCGATTTCGAAGCCCAGGTCCCTGAAGGCTTGGCGGGCCTCTTCATATTCTTCTGCCTGCTTCAGCGTATAGGCATACTCTCGCAGGGCGTCGAATCCGTATTGATTATCGTAGGCGATCTTGTACCAGTCGATGGCCGACTGGCTCTGGTTCAGGTTCTTGTAGGATTCGCCCAGCATGAAGGCGATTTTGCCTTTTTCCACCCGGCTTTTCGTCTTTCGGTACTCCTTTTTCAGCATGTCAACAGCCACCGCATATTGCTTTCGGTCGAAAGCTGTGGGACCATCCTTGATCTTCATCGTATAGGTACAAGCCGCCAGGGTAAAGACGAGGCCTAGCAAGAGGGGAAAGCGTATGATCATTTCGGGGTATCTCTTTTACCTCTTAAAAACGCCGCCAGGGAAAAGGTTGTTGCGTATGCAATGAGGGCCGGCGATCCGCAGATCGTCGGCCCTCTTGCAAGCGTATCTTTTTCCGGGATGCGCCTCGCCTTAACGGGCTTTGGTAGCGGCCCGCGAGAAGGTGGCCTTCCGCTCGGCCGGTTTCTTGCCGCTCAGCTTACCGGAGAAATCGCTCATGATCGGGGTGGCCACGAAGATGGAAGAGTACGTACCCACGATAATGCCCACCAGCAGAGCAAAAGCAAAGCCCTTGATGCTGGTGCCTCCGAAGATGAACAGAATGGCTACCACGAAAAGGGTCGTCAACGAGGTGATGACCGTACGGCTCACCGTGCTGTTGACGGCCAGGTTGATGACCTCCTTCTTATCCTTGTTGGGGTAGAGGCCGATGTATTCCCGAATGCGGTCGAATACCACGACGGTATCGTTGATGGAGTAGCCGATCACCGTCAGGATAGCGGCGATGAAGGTCTGGTCGATCTCCAGATTGAAGGGCACAATGCCGTGCAGGATGGAGAAGGTGGCCAGCACGATCAGCGTATCGTGGAAGAGCGCTGCCACAGCGCCCAGGCTGTACTGCCACTTGCTGAAGCGAATAAAAATGTAAAGAAAGATAAGCAGCAGGGCGAAAATGGACGCTTCCAGAGCGCTGTTCTTGATGTCGTCGGCTATGGTGGGGCCTACCTTGCTGGAATTGGTAACGTGGGTCCCTTTTCCTTCGGGATCCTTGAAGCTGTCGAGCGCAATGGAACCTCCGAGGAGGTTGTTCACGCCTTCGTGCAATTTGGCCATCACCTGCTGATCGGCATCCTCGGCATTGCTGTCGATGAGGTAGTCCGTCACCACGTTGTAGGTGTTCTCTGTGTCGACGGCCTTTACGGTCGGCGTACTGCCCTCAAAAGCGGTTGTAAGCGACTGGCGAAGATCTTCAGCACCGACGGATTGGTCAAACGTGATGTTGTAGGAGTATCCGCCTTTGAAATCCACGCCCAGGTCGAAGCCGCGCATGAAGAAGGAGGCCAGCCCGAGCACGATGAGGGTGCCGGACAGGAGGTAGGCAAAGCGCCGCTTGCCCAGCCAGTCGATATTCAGGTTGGCGAATGCATTCTTGGAAAAGCCGGTGTGGAAGCTCATGCTGCGGCCACCGCCTGTCCACCAGTCGATGATGAGCCGGCCTACCAAAACGGCGGTGAATAGGGAGGCCAGTACGCCCACGATCAAAACAACAGCAAAGCCCTTGATGGGGCCCAGGCCGAAGTAGGCCAGTACGATGGCAGTGAGTATGGTGGTCACGTTGGCATCGATAATGGCCGAATAGGAGTTCTTAAAGCCGTCCTGTATGGCCATCAACAGGCCTTTTCCTTCCCGGATCTCTTCCCGGATGCGCTCGAAGATGATCACGTTGGCATCCACGGCCATACCGATGGTCAGCACAATACCGGCTATGCCCGGCAAGGTGAGTACGGTACCCAGGGAAGCCAGTGCGCCGAAAATGAAGAACAGGTTGAGAAAGAGGGCAATGATCGATACAATACCACCGCCGCCGTAGTACAGGATCATAAAGATGAGCACGATGGCAAATCCGATGAGCAGGGCCCGGATGGAGCGCTGTATGTTTTCGGCACCCAGCGAGGGGCCTACCAGGTTTTCCTGGATGATGCTGGTTTCGGTGGGCAGTTTGCCCACCTGGAGTATGCTGGCCAGGTCTTCCGCTTCCTGGATGGAAAAGCTTCCGGAGATCTGCGAGCTGCCGTTGAGTATGGGCCCCCGCACGCCGGGAGCGGATACCACCTCGTCGTCCAGTACGATGGCGATCTCGCGCTCGTTGTCCTGGGCGGCCTTGGTGGTCATTTGGCCCCAGATCTGGGCTCCCTGGTCGTCCATGGTCAGGCTTACGGCCGGCTCATTCGTCAGTGGATCGGGCTGTGCACTGGCGTCGGTGACGTGCTCACCCGTTAGCGAAGCCGTTTGCTTGAGCGGGTCTTTCTTGATGGCAAAGAGGTTGTACTGATCGGTCAGTTCCCCGGTCTCGTAGTTCTTGGCCGGGTTGCGCGACCATTTAAACTCCAGCTCGGGTGGGAAAAGACCCTTGACCTCTTCCCGCTCCATCAGGTTGCTGATGGCTTCCCTCTGATTCTTATTGGCCTGGCCCATGATGGCCAAGCCCATCGAGCCGTTGTTGAGTGCCAACTTGCTGAACAAAACCCCCTGGTCGGTATTTTGCGCCTTGTAGATAGTGTCGCGGCTGACCACCGTGCTACTATCCACCTGGCCGAGCGAATCCGTAGCATAAGTGACGTTGATGGTCTCGATCTCCTGTTCGAGCTCGCCGCCCTCCTGAGCGGTCAGGATCTCGTTGGCGCGGATGAGGGCCTGCTGAATACCGGGGTCGTTGATGCGGAATACGTCGTAGAACTCCAGTTTGGCGGCTGCCTGCAGGAAGGTGCGCGCCCGTTCGGGATTGTCAATGCCCGGCAACTCGACCAGAATGAGGTCGCGGCTTTCATCCAGGGAAACGTTGGGCTGAGCTACCCCCAATTTGTCGATCCGTTTTTTGAGCAGGTTGAAGGTGAGGTTGACCGTCTCATTGGCCTTCTGGCGGAGCAGGCGGATTACCTCGCCATCCGTGGATTCGTAGTTGAGTTCTTCCCGCAGTCCTTCATTGCGCAGGAAGATGGGCGCCAGTTTTTTGTTGCCGGAGAGCTCTTCCCAGGCATCGGCAAACAGGGATACGTAGTCCGTCTGGGCATCCTTTTGCATCTCATTGGCCCGTTCCAGGGCGGCCTGGAAGGTCTCGTCTTCGCTGTTGTCGGCCATATTGCGGATGAAGTTTTCCAGGTTCACCTGGAGCACAACGCTCATGCCGCCTTTCAGATCGAGGCCCAGAGCCAGTTGCTGGCCTTTGAGCTCCTGATAGGTGTACGATTTGAGCAGCGGGATGTCCAGCACGGTCTCGGTCGACATGCTGTCCAGATACTTCACTTCGGCTATCTTTTCCGCTTCTTCCCGTTCTCCTTCCGGTGCGTTTGCGCTCACTTCCGCCGCATATGCCTCGGCAGCGTTCTCCACCTTGTTGGTGGGCCAGATGAGGAAATACTGCCACAGTGTCACCAGGGTGAGAATAACCAGGAATACCTTCACAAACCCTTTGCCTTGCATAACGCCTATGTTCTTTTTGAATGCATGTAAAAAATAGCTATGGCTTTCTGCTGTGTTTTGGTTCGAACTTCTTCATTTTCAGCGTGAAACAACGCCGATGGCCATACCTAAAAGAAAAACTCCGCAAATATAAAAACCTTTTGCTCCTTTTGAGCACTCTCCCCGCAATTCCCCGCTCCTCAAATGCAGGTTCTGCGAGAATTTATCTCATCCGGATGGAGCGGTTACCAATTGCATTTCACATATATTTACGCAGACATTCAATTTCACAAACCAACCTTAAACTCTGAAAACTATGGGACTTTTCTCTTTTTTCAAGAAATCCGGATCCAAGAAGCTCGAGGAAGCCGAAAAAGCAGCTGCATCTGCCGCAGCGGATGCCGAAGCCATTCGCCAGCAAAAGATCAAGGCGCTTTACGACGAAGTAAATGACTACGGCCTGGATGTCAAAGACCTCAAGATTGACCTGCAGGACGACACGGTGGTTGTCCATGGCGAAGTGGAAAAGCAGTCTACCAAAGAACTGTTGGTACTGACCCTGGGCAATATGGAGGGAGTAGCTACGGTCGACGATCGCGTCGTGGTCAACAATCCGGAACCGGAAGCCGTATTTTACGAAGTGAAAAGTGGCGACTCCCTGAGTAAGATCGCGCTGGCCCAGTACGGCGATGCGCAGAAGTACATGAAGATCTTTGAGGCCAACAAGCCCATGCTGAAGGATCCCAATATGATCTACCCCGGCCAAGTCTTGCGCATTCCGCCGCAGTCCTAGTCCGTAGGAAACAGCCGATGCTTTAGTTTGCCCTGCAGGAAGGCACGCAGCTGTTCCAGACTTTGGTCCAGGAGCCGCCGGCGTGCCTCCCTGCTTTTCCAGGCCATATGCGGTGTGATCAGGCAGTTGGTCAAGCCCAAAAGAGGATGGTCGGCGGGCGGGGGCTCCTCGCGGAGTACGTCCAGTCCTGCCCCTGCGAGCGGCCCTTCGACCAGGGCTTCCCGCAGGTCCGCTTCCTCGATCAGGGCTCCCCGGGCCGTGTTGATCAAAAAAGCGCCCTCGGGCATGCGCTGCAAGAGTTCTCGATTGACCATGCCCTCCTTTTCCGGCCGGTAGGCCGTATTCAAACTTACTACCTGGCTTCGCTCGAAGAGTTCTTCCAACCCGACCCGTTCAGGACCTTCGCCTTCCGGCATGTGTTCGCTGTAGGCGATCACTTCCATGCCGAGGGCCGAACCGATGCGGGCCACCTGCCGGCCGATCTGCCCATACCCGAGAATGCCGAGGGTCTTGCCCGCAAGTTCAACCACGGGGCCAAGGGTGTAGGAAAAGTCGGGCTGGGCCGCCCAGTCTCCCCGTTTGACACTGGCATCGTGCATGGCAACCCGGTTGGTGAGTTCCAGCAGCAGAGCGAATACGTGCTGCGCCACCGACTGCGTGCCGTAGCCTGCGACGTTCGTCACTGCAATGCCCCGATCGGCAGCAGCCTGCAGATCTACGTTGTCGAAACCGGTAGCCGTTATTCCTATGTATTTCAACTTTGGTAGCTGCTCGAGTTGTTCCTGCCCTAACAGGGCCTTGTTGGTAAGTACCAGTTCGGCTTGCCGGGCCCGCTCCACAACCTCCTCCGGGCTGGAGCGCGGGTAAAGGTCTACCCGGCCCAGTGCTTTCAAAGGTTCCCAGCTCAAGTCGCCGGGATTGAGCGCATGGCCGTCCAGAACGACAATGTGCGGTTTATCACGCTGGCTTGGATCGCTCATGTGTATTTTTGCCGGCAGAATACGATTTTCTATGCAATCTCTGTTCAAGGGGCTTAGCCTGATACAAATTCTGCAATTGGCCATGGGGCTCTTCTGCCTGGGCGATTTTTTCTTCTACTCCGGGCAAGGGGTCGTACTTGTCCTGGGAATAGTGCTGCTGGCCCAGGCCGTATTCAACAAGCAATTGGGGTGTGCCTCCGGCGCCTGCGCCCGAAGGCCCGAAACGACCCTCCGGAAGAGAGATACGCCATGAGATACACCCTGTTTTTTCTGCTGATATGTACCCTTATGGCTTGCGGAAGCATCTACCGAAAATCTGAAAAGGCGGTACAACTGCCCCCCGCCGAATACCTGCAGCGGCTCCGAAAAGCGGAGAACGCTCATCGCCTTGATATTCGCACCCCCCTGGAGTACCGAAAAGGTCATCTGGACGGTTTCGATAATCTGAACTTCCTGAGCTTTACTTTTGGAAAGGGACTGGACAGTCTCGATCGCGATCGGCCGGTGTTCATCTATTGCGCCACCGCCCATCGAAGCCCGCTGGTAGCCCGGGAGTTGCTCAAGCGAGGCTTCCCGGAAGTGATCGACCTGGCCGGAGGGTATAAGGCATACCGGAAAGCCGGTGCGGACTAACCCGAATTATTCACGGTAATCCGTGAATAATGACGATAAGTGGCTGAAAACAAGCTTGTTTTCAGCCACTTATCGTCAGGGTCTTTAGTGCTGACATCCGCAGGATCGTCAGGATAGCCCTGACCATTG
>CAZQSF010000006.1:0-78843 GCA_964595955.1 uncultured Saprospiraceae bacterium | reverse complement strand
TTCACGGTTTTCAGGATAAAATAGGTCTTGGTAAAAAGGTCATTTTATCCTGAAAGCCGTATAAAAAGCAGTCGCTTCGCATGGATAAAAGGGCTCAGTATTCCGTATCCACCATACCTATCCAAGACCGTTTTTTCAGTGCTGGTTTTGAGCCCGACGAAGCAGAACCCGCCGGGCCTCTTCGACCCCGGCAAGCGCTGCTTCGTCCGGCGTCAGGGGGGGGCAAATGCTGAACGCGTTTCGATCCCCCCCTCTCTTGCCCCGATTCGGTCCGGACGCTCAGGTTTTCCAAAGAGTGTGTTGACGAGCTCTCTGCTGCGCAATCCTCAACAGATCAGTGGATACCGTGCATCCATTTCTTCAGGATTGGGCTCAACAGCAACAGCACCGCGGCTGCCCCCAACACGACGTATACCCCCCACATGAGGTAAACATCGGCGAAGGCCTGCAAGGCCTCGGCCGGCTGAGCCCCCTCCCCGGGCGAAGCGATGAGCTTGCCCAATTCCCCGGCGATCTTGTGGGCAAAGGCAATGGACAAAAACCAGCTGCCCATGACAAAGCCTACGATCTTGGCCGGCGACAATTTTGTAACCACCGAAAGGCCTACGGGCGAGAGGCTCAGCTCACCTGTGGTGTGAAAGAGGTACATGCCCAAAAGGAAGATCAAGGGCACCAGCATACCGGCATTGGCCGTACCGATCACGCTTCGTATCCCCCATACGATGATGAAATACCCTACGGCCATCTGCACCAGGCCGAGGAAAAATTTGATCGGGGTGCGCGGTTCGCGATTCATTTTGCCCAGTCGGGTCCAGATCCAGGAGAAAACCGGGGCGAGCAAAATGATATACAGTGGGTTCAGCGCCTGAAGCTGAGAGGCCTTAAACCCTTTGAGGTCGACGTAGCGATCAGCCAAAATATTGAGCGAGCCGCCGGCCTGTTCAAAGAGTGCCCAGAAAACCATGTGGAACACGAACAGAAAAATAAATACGATCATGCGCTGCCCTTCCACCTTGTCCTCGGCCCGCAGCGCGCCTACGACGAGGTAGCCCAGCACGCCCAGGCCGCCAATGAGGAGGATGTAATTCGTTATATCCTCGCGATTGATCAAGAACATCAACGGAAAGACGGAAAGCAAAGCGCCGATGATGACCAGGCTTTCTTTACTGAAGCCCGCTTTCCAGGATTTCCGGTAATCGGGATCCACGGCCAGGCCCTTGTCCGGGTATTTTCGCATGTTGATGATGAAGTTGATCACGCCTACAACCATGCCGATACCCGCAGCGAGAAAGCCGTATTCCCATCCGATCTGTTCGCCCAGGTAACCGCAGGTCAGCGGAGCCAGGAAAGCGCCGATGTTGATGCCCATGTAGAAGATCGTAAAGGCGCTGTCTTTGCGAGAGTCATCCCGGTCGTAGAAGGTGCCCAGGAAACTGGAAATATTGGGTTTGAAAAAGCCGTTACCGATGGTGAGCAAGCCCAGCCCGACAAAGAATATCTGCTCGGAAAGGCCGGCTCCGGCCGTGAGGGCCAGGGTGAACTGTCCGGCAGCCATGAGAAGCCCGCCAAGCACAATCGCCTTTCGAAACCCCATGAGCCGGTCGGCCAGGATGCCTCCCAGGATGGGGGTGCCGTACAACAAGGCATTGTAGGCTCCGTAAATACCGTAGGCCCGGGCATCGGCCTCCCCCTGAGCCATCATGTCGAAGAGCTCCTTGGTCATGTACAGAATGAGAAGCGCCCGCATGCCGTAAAAGGAAAAGCGCTCCCAAAGCTCGGTGAAGAACAGGGTAAACAAGGCCCTGGGGTGGGTTTTGCGCTGGGTGAAAATGATAAAGGGCACCCAGATGAATACGAAGACCCAACCGAAGATGAGTAAACCTAGTGCTGAATCCATGTCTCTTGTTAGTTTATAAAGTGGTTATTCCGCAACGCGCTATCCAACTTTGGGCTGGTCGGCCAGCTCGAATCCCTCCTGCTCCTCAAAATGCGAGCTCAACTTGTCTTCCGCGCCATGGGTCAGCCGCTTCAGAGGCTTCAGCAATGCCAGAACGATGAGCCCGACCAGCGTACAGAAAACGGCAATCCCGGTAAAGATCTCAAGTTCGCCCGCGGATTGAGCCCATTCGCCCAAAAGACCCGCGATCTTATTCCCCAGTCCGGTAGCCGCAAAATAGGCCCCCATCATGAAGGAGGCATATTTTACGGGTGCCAGTTTGGTGATAAAGGAAAGCGCCACCGGCGAGGCGCACAATTCTCCGACCGTATGAAAGAGGTAGGCGAGGATCAGCCAAACCATGGCCGCTTCCCCAACCTGTTCGTATTGTACAGAGGCCGCCGTCATGAAGAGAAATCCCCACCCCATGATCATGACGCCCCAGGCCATCTTGAAGAGGGACGAGCCCTCCCGCCCTTTCTTCTTCCAGCGGTACCAAAAGTTGGCCACCGCCGTACCCAGCGTGATGATGAAAAAGGCATTTACGGACTGAAACCAGCTCGCAGGCACCTCAAAGCCCAGCAACATTCGATTGGTCTTTTGCTCGGCATACAAATTCATCAGGCCGCCGGCTTGCTCGAACGCCCCCCAGAAAATGATTACCAGAAGAAAGGATAGGAACATGACCTTCATCCGGTCGATCTCCACCTGGGTGAGTGGCCGGTCATACGCCTCGCGATCCGGCGACTGGGCCTTACCTATGAAATCGCCGATCCCCTTGAGATAGCGCTGACCGAACAGGTAAACGAGTTGCCCGAGCAACATGCCGATGCCGGCCAGGCCAAAGCCATAATGCCAGCCATAGGTTTCCCCTACATAGCCCACAACCAAAGCCGACAGAAAGGCGCCGATATTGATGCCGATATAAAAAATGGTGAAGCCCTTGTCGCGGCGATCATCGCCCGGGCGATACAAGCCCCCCACCATAGTCGAGATGTTCGGCTTCAGGCAGCCTACGCCCAGAATAATGAGCCCAAGGCCCGTATAAAACGCCCACACTGCCTCTACGGCCAGAATGCCGTGGCCGGCACATAGCAGCAGGCCGCCCAGCATGACGGTTCGCTTTTGACCTAAAAGGCGATCGGCCAAAATGCCTCCGGGAATGGAGGCCAGGTAAACCAGCATGGTGTACCAGCCGTAGAGCGCCAGGGCCTGTTCGTTGTTCCAGCCGAAGCCCGGGTTGCCCCCGGTGGTCTCCGCGACCAGAAACAGGACCAAAATGGCCCGCATCCCGTAGTAGGAGAAGCGCTCCCACAATTCCGTAAAAAATAAGACGTAAAGTCCGGCCGGATGGCCGAGTAGCTGAGGTTGGTTTTCGAAATCAAACGAGCCCGAGACCTTTGAGGTCTGATCATCCATGGTCAACGATGGTTTTTCTTTTCCTGCGTAACCTCCGCCCCTCCCATCGAGGAGAAGACAAAACGTGGCTAAAATAAGCGCTTTTCACTTGGACAGGTAAGAACCGCGCTCTTTTATTTGTTGGGGTACAACCTTTGGAAAAGAAAAATTGGGGTGGGCGGGAAAGCGATGAAGCGGGACGCGCAAGACGCACGCCCGCAGCGGGTCAATCGCCTCGGGCATCCCGGGCCGGTAGCCTGATCGGCTCTCCCTCTACTTTGAGTTGCCATCCGGCCCCTTCCACCATGAACCGGATGGCCTGTAGCAACTCCAGCCCTTGCTCCCGGGCCGACTCCATGAGCGGACCGGTTGTTGCTTTTTCCCGGATGAACGATTTGGCATTGCTCTGAAGGCGATTGTAGTCGGCTTCGTCAAAGGTGTTGAATACACCTTCGGACAGATCGTAATAGTCCAGCTCGTGGTCCAGGGACAGGATTTCGGGTTCGGGAAGCCCGGAAAGGATCACCGTCCTGGTGTCGGGGCGAAGCTCCCAGCTCACCCGGTCCAGGTCATAGCCAACCGAGACCTTGGCACGCACCCGCAGCAGGGCTTTTTTCTGAAAAAGCGGAATGTCGTACCCCACGTAATCCTTGTACGAGTAGATCTCGTTGAGATGCCCCTCTACCGTCACCAGCCGGGCTACTTTCCGGATGCGCTCCAGCAGAAGCTGGCCCTCTTCCGCGACTTCGGGCTTTCCGAAGGACGGCAAGACACTCTTTCGGCTCAGCCACCATCCGGTTGCAAAGGCCGCCAGCAGCAGCAGGGCCAGTAAAATCCATCGCAAACTGCGCATATCCTTATCGCTTGGCGGTTAGCGGATGGCGGAGGCCCCTGTAGTCTTTGAGGACCGCTTTCACCGAACCGACCGACACGGGCGATTCGATGAGAAGGGGCAGGCGATTGGCGTCATTGGACACCCAAACCCGCATCTCGTCGCCCTCCTTGAAATATTCCCCTTCGATGAGGTCGGGGCTGAACAGGATGGTATCGAAATGGCCTTGCCCCTTGATCTTCTTTTTCCCGTCGGTGCCTTTATAGGTTACCTTCAGGGGCCATACTTCCTTGTCCATGAAAATCTGAATGGGAACCGTCTGCCCGGGCTGCATGCCCTCGAAATCGAGGTTTCGGGTGTAGTAAATAATGGAGAGAATATCGTGCATGCAGGTTCCCAATTCGTACTCGTGAAGTTTGGCCTCCCGCCGGTTGTCGCCGCGCAGCGACCGCGCTTTGTGCACATTTTGATCGAAGACCACCTTATCGTAAAGGGTGAATTTACCTTCCTGCACATCGCGGATGCTCACTTTGGGCAGCAGGGTTTCCTTGTCCACATAGGTATCATACCGGTCCCGGATCTTGAAGAACCATTCGTAGGATTTATAGGTAGCGCCGTGAGCCGAGAGGTGATACTGATCGCCCATCTCCTTGACCCGGAAGGTGACTTCTCCGGCCGACATCCACACAAAATTCCAGTTGTAATACAGCTTATAGGTTATTTCCTCGCCGTTGTCGAAGGTGGTATTGCGTATGGAGCATTGATTGACCGTCTCTCCTTCCACCGCCCGGACTTCCGCCTGTTGAGCAGGCTTCCCAGCGGTCATCAGCAGCAGGGGCAACAGAAGGACGCCCCAATGCATGGACTTATTTTTCATGGTATTTCTTTTGGTTTGGAGTACGGGAGGATCTGCAGCGAATGGGACGGGCCGCTTTACGCATCCCACCGGCTACCAGTCCGCCCTTTTGTCAAATAACGAAGCGCCCCCTTCCTTATCTGGCCGTATTTTCTTTAATTACCATTTCTTTAACAATTTTTATATGCCTGCCGTTCCGTATTGCATCCTGGGCATCGACCCGGGCACCAACATTCTGGGGTTTGCCTTGCTGGAAGTCCAAGGGAAGGAATTACACCTCTTGGAGCTGGGTACGGTGAAAATGGCGCGCCAGGCAGCGCCAAGCGAGAAGCTCACCCGCATTTTTACCGAAATCGACCAGCTCATGACCCGCTTCCGGCCTGTGGCCCTGGCGATCGAAGCGCCGTTTTACGGTAAGAACGTACAGAGCATGCTCAAGCTTGGCCGCGCTCAGGGCGTAGCCATCGCAGCGGCTCTGAAGCACGGAATTGCATTTACCGAGTATTCTCCGCGGCGAATCAAGCAAGCGGTAACGGGCAACGGCAACGCCGCCAAAGAACAGATGGCTGCCATGCTTTCTCAGCTGCTTGGCCAAGACCTGGAGCGGGAAGAGCTGGATGCCACCGATGCCTTGGCCACGGCCCTTTGCCACTATTACAGCGCCATGGCTCCCGGCAAATCCGATCCGGGCCAACAAGGAAAATACGGGAGCTGGGAAAGCTTTTTGAAGGATAATCCCGGCCGCATCAAGGGTTAGCCCCGTAAGCCGAACGAATCCGGGAAGCCAGTGCATCCAGCTCGTCCGGGCTCATCTGTACCGGCGGCCTGCCGAAATTCATATCGGATATGGCCTGAATGGGTATAAGATGCACATGGGCGTGCGGCACCTCCAGGCCAACTACGGCAATACCCACTCGCTGGCAGGGCACCACCGCCTCGATGGCCCGGCTCACTCCCTTGGCGAACACCATCACCTCCGCAAGGTGGGAGTCGTCCAGATCGAAGAAGTAATCCACTTCTTCCTTGGGCACGACCAGGGTGTGTCCTTTGGCCATGGGCCGAATATCCAGAAAGGCAAAGAAGCGCTCGTTCTCCGCAACCTTGTAGGCTGGCAGTTCGCCCCGTATGATCCTTGTAAAAATACTTGCCATGATTATAGGGAGATATCGACGATTTCAAACTCGAGCTGTCCGCGCGGCGTATCGATCAGGGCTTTTTCCCCCTTGGTCTTGCCCAACAGGCCCTTCCCGATGGGTGACCCCACCGAGATCTTTTTTGCCTTCAGGTCCGCTTCGGATTCGGAGACCAATTGATACGTGATCTCTTTCTTGTTTTTGGTATTTCGGATCGTCACCTTGGCCAGGACGGTCACTTTTGAGGTATCCACCTGGCTTTCGTCCAGGATACGGGCATTGGACAATACCTTTTCCAGCTCATTGATGCGCAGTTCGAGCATCCCCTGAGCTTCTTTGGCGGCGTCGTATTCAGCATTTTCCGAAAGGTCCCCTTTATCCCGGGCCTCTGCAATAGCCATAGCTGCTTCCTTGCGTCCCCGGGACTTGAGGTCTTCAAGTTCGGTCTTCAACTTTTCGTATCCCTCTTTGGTCAGATAATTAAAGCCTGCCATATCATGTTAAAATTGTGTAATGTAAGTCCTCAAAGCGAGAGAGGTCCTCCCCGCCGGGTAGGCTGCACGAGTTGGGGCCCGCCTTGGAAAGTTGATCGCGGAAGGAGGACTACCTCTGTCGCATGAGGCATTAAAAAATCGAGAACGCTTCCGTAGCAGGAAACGTTCTCGATTGGCTTTTCAAAACAAAATTACGGAAAATCGGGAATTCCGCAAGGGCTAGAGGTCAAAGCGCAAGCCGAAGTTGTGGGTACCGTCCCAGACGCGGGTAGCGCGATAGGCGTAGTCAATGGACAGGCGAGCGTCTTTATTGCGCTTGCTGAGCGGCACACCCAGCGATGCCCCGAAGGCCAGTCCCGTATAGATGGGAGCCTCAAAATCTTCCCCGGAGCCCATATCGAACTTATAGGCCGCTCGCAATTCCACCCAGCGATCAAAAGAGTACTCGACCCCTGCCCCGATCTGATCCCGGGAGAACGAATTGGCCGTGAAGTTTCCAATGGCCGTAATGCGGTGCTTGGTGCCCACCAAGAAGTCGTACGACATACCGATGTTGAGGGTAGAAGGCAGTTCGAAGCCCGCATTGCGCCGATCGAAAGTGAGCACCGTGGGGCCGTCGTTGCCCTGAATGGTCGTCTGTTCGCCCAGGGCTTCTCCACTGAACTTCATTTTGGTACCCACATTGCGCAGCGATACGCCGAACTTAAATCCGCCCGTGCGATACTGCACACCGGCATCCAGCGCAATGCCGAAGGAGTTAAGGTCGGCCAGGTTCTCCGATACGGCGCGTACCAAAAAGCCCACGGAGATCTTTTCGGCAAAGGTATGCGCATAGCCCACGCCGATATTGAGAAAGGTAGGCGAAAAAGTAGCCCCGGTACCTTCCGGCAGGGCCGTGGTCGTCACCGGGATATCGCCAAAATCGAGCGACATGAGCGTTACGCCCAGGGCGCCGTTCTTTCCGATGCGGGTGGAAAGGCCACCAGCCGTCATGGAGATGTCGGTTCCCTGCAGATACAACGCATGGCTGGCATACACTTGCAGTTTATTGATCTGTCCGATCCCGGCCACATTGAGTCGCATCGCCTCTACCCCGCTGATCATGGAGGTCGTCATGGTGTGCAGCCCGGCAGAGCGCGCCCAGGGGTTCATGAGGAGCTCGTATGCACCGGCTTCCCCCTGCCGGTCGGGATTTCCCGCCCGCAACTCGACAGACAAAACAGCCAGCGAAAGTATGGTGAGTAGGTAGACTTTTTTCATTCTTTCGATTTTATGAAAAGCAAGAGCCGGAGGCGGCAGGGCCTTGCCCGGCTCTTGCTGTTAAGCATTTTAGTTTCCGGAGGGGTCGAACGGACGTTTCACACCGAACCACTTGAGGGTGCGCTCGCCCAGGCCCTCGGCAGCCACGTGAATCAGATAGACCCCACTGGCTACCGGGATTCCCTTGTTGTTGCGCACATCCCATTCCAGGAAGGGCAGAAACTGTGCCGATTGTATGCCGTCGCCTCTTGGATTGAGCGGCTGCTCATTGCGGTTGTACTGCCGAATAAACTTGCCGTCCAGGGTGTATATGGTCACCACGCACTTAGCCGGCAGGTTGGTGATGTACACCTTGTTCTCAAAAGTCGAATTCTCGTACTCAGAATAGGCGTAGTACGGGTTGGGAACCACGTTGATCTGGTCCAGCACCGAGCTGACAGCCTCTCCTTCCACGGGCGAAGCCTCCTTGCCGTCCAGGGTGAAGCGATAGGTGGGATAACCGTTAAACCCTCCGGCGCCTTCCGCTACGCGATAGGGTTGCTCCACACGCAGCTTCACCACGACGTCCTCGGGAATCAGCCCCTCGTCGTAGGAAAGCATGTTCGTACCCGGCCTGGGAAGGATGAGACCGGTCCAGGTGATCTTCTGTACGCCGGCTGCTTTCAGCGTGGGCGATGCCACGCTGAACTGCTGCGCGATCGCCTCACAACCGTCGTAGGCTTCATTGGTCACATACACGAAATGCTGCCCACCTGCCATAAACAGCGCAGGACTAAAGCCGCCTCCAAACAGGATCTGAGAGGTGGGATTGAACATCATGTCCGCACCGGGATCCCGGCCGCCGATGAAGGCGTCGCAAACTTCCGGGTCAAGGCCTGCATCGAGCAGTACGTCGCAATCGTACAAAGTATTTTCCCCGAAGAAAAGGTTGAGGCGCTGCCCCGTCTCTACGTCAATCGCATAGCCCGGGAACCAACCGAAGCCGATGGGCTGCGGTGCGTTTTCGGGATCTTCGTCGGGTAAGCCGTCGCCATCATTATCAAACTTGCTTACCGAAGGCGCCTGGCGGATATCAAAACTCTCTGTACCAGCCGTCGGCAAGTTAAAGTCGGAGGTTTGGAAGCGACCCGCCGTTTCGATAACCATACAGCGGCTCCAGAGATCCTTGTTGGCCGTAAATACGATGTCCACATTGTTGAGATTGGCCATCGAGGTGCGATCGCGCACCCGTTGGGAACCGGAGCGGCTGCCCCAGGCCGGAGTGATGTAGAAGCCGGGATCACCGTCGCGATTGTCGAAATCAGCCAGGAAATAGGGCGTGAAGATCAAACCCTGACCGTTCTGCTCCGTGAAGTCCTGGTTGGGGTCGAACACGATATCGCGCTCGCCTTCCGCAGTGAGTATATAATTGAACACATCGTTATCCAGGGCCAGTCCGCCGCCGATGGGGTCGAATTTGTTGGGGATGCCATCCAGCCATTGGTTATCGCCGCCGGCCGGGTAGAGGATCTCCTGACCCAACCAGCCGTTTTCGCCCTCGGTGCGGCTTCCCGGTGGAACGCCCTGGCCGAGGGTAACACTAAAGCCGAATTCTTTAATGATCTGCTCGTCGGGGCTACCCAAGGGTTTTTCCGATACGATGACCGGGCTGTTGGGGTCCGTCAGGTTGCGCAGCTCCCAATTGATGGTATCGTCGAGCATGTCGTTGGCCATGTTCTCATCAAAGAAGGTAAGCTGGAACTCGCCGTCTACCACTTCCCGGGGGTTGTAGACGATCACCTCCACCGGACCTTCGCCGGGCTCATAGGTGACTTCCCCCTGGTACGTATCGCCCGGGTTGGGCTGAGCAGCCAGGATCTCTTCCAGCGACTCACTGGAAACGTCCAGGAAGTTGCGGCCGTTGCCGGCACCCTCGATCCGGGTAATGATCGGGCCGTCGCCGTAGAAGGAGTTGAGGACTCGATCCACCGGCGGATGCGGAATCACCGTGTAGTACGGAAGCCCGTCCTCCCCGAGATTGTTCCGGCCTTCCAGATAGGGGGTGCGCTGTCCTTCCCCGCTGACGGGATCGTAGGGTTGGTATTCATTGTAACCGTAGGCCACGGCCACGAAGTAATATTTCTTGTGGTTTACCAAGCGGGCATCGTTGTCGCCGAAAGCATCATTGGTAATGCGGAAGGTATGGCGAATACCGCCGTCGGCACCACTTACCTGCTGCACCGGCACGTAGTAGGGGTCTTCGGTCGGGCTCTCTTCCGCTTCCGCCCAGTTGAAAACGGTTGCCACGCCGTTGCGCACATCTACCTGGGCGACCTCGCGAACCCGCGAGGGATCGTCGCGCTCCTGAAGGGATACATCCGGTCCGGAAAACTGAAAGATGCGATACCCTTCGAATATGTAGAGCGAATCGTCGATTCCTTCCGGTATCTCCAACCCGGGCTCAGCATAGCTTTCGTTGACGTTGTTGGAAGGAAGCGTATTGGTGAGCACGGCAATGATCTCGCGGTCCAGCTCGATCCAGTCCACATCCGGTGCATCGGGGCCGTCGGGGATCTCAAAGCAGTTGTCGAACAAGGCCTGGGCCAGGTCGTCGGCTGCGGTCAGCCTCCGAATGGATGGGCAGGGATACACCACTTCAGGCACCCACACCACACCGATGATCAGTTCGTTCACGGCGCCCGGCTCCAGACGGAAAGGCCCGGAAGCCTGGATCGTACGACGGTCGTACTCGGCCAGGTTTTGCGTACACATGGACCAGCCAGTCGGATCGTCGGGATCGTCGGTAAAAGCGTAATCAATGGGGTCGCCATCCTGGTAAGCGTCGTCGCCAAAGGTGAAGGGCGATCCATCCCGCCAAGAGCCCGAGAGGTAGTTGTAGTACTCCAGGAAGTTGTTGGGGTCCGTCGTTCCGGGAGGCGGTGTATTGAAAGCCTGGTTGTTGTAATAGGTAAAAGAGGACATTCCGATCTCTTCGCCAAACTCATCCAGCGGTCCGCGGAAGTAGTCCACCCCGAGAATGGGGATGTCGGTACAATATGTGTTCACATCCTCACAGGCACAGCCGGCAATGCCGTCCACGGCATCGGCATTGTACACATATCCCAGCGAACGAGAGGTATCACAACCGATGTAATCATCTTCATAGCAGCCCAGGTCGGGGTCCACCCACATGGCGAAGAAGGTACTGTCAATGGGCTCAGCCGCACGGTTGATCAGCTTGTAGCGCTGAAAGGTCATGTTGTTGATCTCATCGTTGGTGGCGTAGGAAAAGGCCTGCACCTGCACCTCCATCCGGATGGGCGAGGGAGCGCCCGTCTGGCGGTGGATATCCCCATTGTCGTTGTAGATCCAGAAGATCATCTCATCGGGATACTGTGGTTCTTCACAACCGCGGATCTCGATGACCGGAAAGTCGCCGAGGTCCGGATTGTAGTTGCCGTCGCCGTCCTGGTCGAAGAAGCCGGCCAGGCCCTGGCGGGTGTTAGGCAATTCGAACTGCCATACATCCGAGAAGAATTCGTTGCCGCGGGCCGGCCAACCGAGCACGCCCACCGGGATCTGATCCGGGTCGTAGGGCGTGCCCGCCTCCTGAGCTTCGGCATAGAGGCGAAGGTGTTCGTCAATTTCAGCGGCGGACACCGTAAAGAAGCGGTCCCAGCGGCGGCAGGTATCCTGATTGGTGCTGCCGGTGGTGGGCACCAGGGGGCCGGTGTAGAAGTCGAAGTTCCCCTGGGCACGGCCGTAGGTCTGGGCAGCTACCTTGAACGTACCTCCGTCATCGATACCGCCAAGCCAGACGGCACCGGCAAAGATGGAAGACACTTCAGGCTGGCCGGGAGCCACCTTGGGGGCTACATAGACGCCGTCGTCCCCGTTCCACCATACATCCCCGCCCGAAGACAGGATTGCACGAATATTGTTGATTTCCTGAAAGATCAAATTGGAAGGGTTTTCACAAGCCGAACGAAACCCGAGTTGCTCTTCCCCGGAAGGAGGCGTATGGGGTTTCTCTCCCTTTCCTTTATAGTCGGGCCGATGCGCCATGGCTGTGGTTGCCAGCACAAGCCCCAGCAGTGTCATCAGCCAAGTAGTAGCGGTTCGCATAAGCATTCTTTTATGAGATTTATTCAAAATAGCTTAGAAGTTGAAGATGGCGCCGAGGTACACCCGTCTCGGCAGGGTAAAGAAATCCGGATTGATCCGGGCCCAGCGGTAAGAAGCCAGGTAGGCCTCCAGTTGACGGGCCGAGTTCTGGATCTCCTGGATGCGGCGCTGACCATCCGGCGTAATCAGGAATCCGTCGTCGGTGGGTGAACCCGTAGCAGTGTACACATTCAGCACATTGCGGCGATCCAGCAGATTCTGCACCCGGATGTAAACGTTCAGCCCCATTTTATCGGTGATCCGAAATTGCTTGTCCACCCGGAGGTTTACGGTGATATTGGCCGGCAGGCGGGCGCTGTTGATCGATCCGTCGATGATCCGCCCCCCCAGTTCGATGGGCTCCCGCCGAGGCGTGTACGGACGTCCGCTTACGAAGATGCCCTGAAGGTTGACGCCGAAATTGGACAGGATGTCCAGCCCGCCGATGCGCGGTCCGTTGTACCGGCGCCCTGAGGCAAAGCGGTAGTCTGCCGTAGCCACGATGCGGTGGCGTTCGTCAAAGTTGAGCGGAGCCAGGTCGCGCAGGTTGGTACCCCGGTTGGTGAGGCCGGCCTGGGAGTTGGGGTCAGACCCCGTACCGTCGGCAAACTGCAAGGTATAGTTGGCCTGCAGGGAGAAGTTGCCCGTGCGGCGCAGGTCGTACTGGAAAGAAAAGCCCTTCACCGTACCGAAGTCCTGGTTGTCGTAGGTGGTGTATTCACCCGAAGAGTTACCGGCCACAAACTGGAAGGTCCGCAACTGGATCATATCGCGCATTTCCTTGTAGTAGGCCGAGATCTTCAGAGCTGAGGAGTTCGACAGTTTTTGCTGGAAGCCCACTTCGTAATCCACCGTTTTTTCCGGCCGCAGGTTGGGGTTGTTCAGCGGATTGTTCGCTGTAAAGGTCCGGTCGGGGAAGTTGAAGAACTGAAGCGGCGTGGCAATGGTATTGGAAGGCGGCCGCTGCACCAGTACGTCGTAGTGGGCAAAGAAGTTGGCTGCATCTGAAATGGGGAAGGAGAAGGCCAGGCGGGGCATGACATTCACCTGCACTTCGTAGTCTTCAAAGGATGCATTCACATCGTAGTCCAGTTCGCGGATGTAGTTGTTGTTGCCGCGAGCGCGCGGGTCTGCAAATACCGGATTCACCCGGCCCAACTGGCCGAAGATGCTGAAGGGGTCGTTGACCGGGGTTCCCTCGGCTGTAAACCAGTTGTCGCCGCTGCGGTAGGCCTCCACTTCCGAACCGGCCTGGTTGAGGTACACCTTGTAATCCCCACCGATGTTTGCAGGGCGCTCTCCGCCGAATTCGGCATGATAATCATCGGCTCCGACGATGTCGTAGAGCGAGTAGGGGTCCTTCAGCACCTGGGTGTTGGCGTCGTAGCGATCCACGCGCACGCCCACCCGGAAGATGATATCGCGGAAGGTGAACTTATCCTGCAGATAGAAGGCCGTGTAGATAGGCCGGTTGGGCGCCACGGGAAAAGTCCGTACCTGCGTGCCGTCCTCCAGCGTGCGCGTTGCGGTAAAGAAATCCTCAAAGTTGCCGTTGAAAACATTACCCAAGTAGTCGTAGCCGTAGTAGTTGAGCACGTCCCGGACCTCGCGGGCCGTGAACATATCCAGGCTTAGCAGGTCGGGATCCACTCCATCCAGGTTCACGTTCTGGCTGAGGGGGATACCACCCAGTTTCCGGCGTAGTTCTTTATAAAAAATGGCTTCTTCATCCGGTGCAATCGCGAGATCGTAGATGATGGCGGAATCGATCACTTGCCCATTGGGAGCGACCAGCCCGATATCCCGAATGATGCCTACACTGTCGGTCGCCGGCTGCCCCGTCTCTTCATCGAAAGGAATACCGATGATGTGGTTGTTGGTCTGCTGGCGGGCAATGGTCCACAGGTTGCGGGGATTGACGATGTAGCGGCGAAGGGTGCGCTGCTCAAACCAGGCGCCCAGTTCGATGGTGTGCCGCCCCTTGTCGGAACCGCCGAAAACCAGGTCGAAGCTGGCATTGGCCTGGAAAGTGAAGATGTCCTCCTGGTCGCGGCGAACCTGATTGAAGATCTCGCCCACGTTTCGGTGAAAGTTCCAGCTGGAGTTAAAAACGTTGTCAACCCGGCCGTTGAAGGCAATGAATTCGCCCTCGCCGACAGCCTGGCCGGCCAGGTTGCCCACATCGCCAATGATGAAGTCGCCGATGTTGGGATTGAGCGGCTCACCCAGATCCAGACCGTTGACGTTGTTGTAGTTCACCAGTACGGGATTGGCATCGCTGTACTCCACGCCGCGCAATACGCTGAAGTAGTCGGTGTGCTGCAGGAAAAAGTTGCCGGTGGTGGTATCGAAGTCTAAATCCAGCGTGGGTACGTATTGAAAGTCAAAGTTGCCGATATGCCCGTAGGCAAAAAGGTCGTCGCCATGCCGGGGATCGGAAACGTTGATGTTGGTGCGTTCATAGCCGGCCTGCAAGGTGTACACGGCGTTCTGTACGACCGATTTACTCTGGTCGGCATTTACCCCCAGGCGATGGCGGAAGCGGAAGTTGCCCCGATAGGTATCGTCCTCGAAGAGGGGGTTGTTGTGGCTGTTCATCAGCTGCCAGCTGGTATTTGTTGAGGTGCGCACGTTGCCCGGCGTAAAGCGGTTGTCGACGAGTGAAATGGCCCCCGTAAGCGTGATGTCGATCGCATCGCTGAGGCGGGCATCGATCTTACCCGTGGCGTCGATCCGGTCCAGTTCTTCATTGGGGTTGTAATCGAGGACTTGTACGTCGTCTTCCGTCAGAAAATCCGCAGCCACAAAGCGCTCGCCCTGGCGGTCGATAACCGGATTGGCTTCCAGCTCCGCCAGCACATCGTCACGAACGACGAAAATGTCCGTGGCGGGCGGATCGTCGTCGCGCTGGAAGGTGTAGCGCCCGGCGAAGCGATAGCCGAGGATGGACTGGCCTCTCTTGTTGCGCAGAATGGGCCCGGTGAGGTTGAGGCCCACCAGGTTCTGATTGTAAGGGTCAAATGGGCTGGAGGTCTCGAACTCGGCACCGCCGCTGAAGGAGTTCGACGGGCCTTTGGTCGTAATGGAAATGATACCCCCGGTTACGTCGCCGTAGCGGGCCTCTACCCCACCGGTGATCACCTGGAGCTGGTCGATCTCCGATTCGGGAATGAGGTTGCCCTGTACGCGGATTCCATCCACGTAGTAGTCGGTGGCATCCGTACGCGAACCGCGTATGGCCAGGGCCCCGCCCTCATCGGACTGGGCAATGCCCGCTGTGGTGGCTGCGATGGCATTGATATTCCGGGTGGGCAGGTTTCGAATGTTCTCACTCGTGATCACAGCTCCCTGGGTGGTATTATCCTGTTCGACCAGCGGCACGGCATATTCCACGACTTCCACCGCCTCCATGGTGACGGCTTCCGACGAAAGGGCCGCGTCGACGCGGTTGGCCTTACCGGCCAGCACGCGAATGCCTGTGATCTGTTGTTTTTGAAAACCGGTATAAGATACCTCCACATCGTAGGTGCCGGGATCCAGGTTGGGAATGTTAAAGTTTCCGTCGATGTCCGTGGAAGTACCCGTTACGAATACGCCGTTCTTGTTGAGTACCACATACGCACCGATAAGCGGCTCTCCCGTTTCTTCTTCCGTGACCTTTCCTTGCAGCGAGGTCTGAGCTGCGGCGAAAAGCCCCCAAAGTGACAAGACAAACAGTAGTAGAAAACGTGCCATACACTGGGTTTAATGATTGCGCGAAGTATTGTTTCCAAAACAGAACGCAATGTTAAGAAAAATGAAACGCTTTTTAAAAGTGTTAAAGGGTTCGTCGTCGGCTAATTGCCAAAGGGGATTTTCATGGCAACAGTAAAACCAACAGTCGGTTCTGGGAGATTGGCTTTTTGGCGATATAAATGTAGGCTTAATTTTCAGCCCACCAACGCCCTTTTTTTGTAAAAGTCAGGTTTCTGACTAACTTTTTTCGACGGCTTTTCGGGCAAAGCCGCCCCGGGCAACCGAATCCAAACCGGTTTTTAGCCTTCTTGACGGAGTGGGCGGGTCATGCAGAAGGATTGGTTATTTTTGAGCATAAAACCCGTGTTGCATGCACAGAAAAATCAGTTTCCTGGCCTTGTTCGTGCTTGGGCTGGCTGCCTGCCAGCCCGCCGCGGAAAAGCCCGGCCCCTTGTTGTTCGGTGAGTTCTACATGCGCTACTTGTCCAGCGAGCGCAACTTCAAGGCCGAAGCCACCTTTTTTCGCGGCGATTCTTTGGTCGATGCCAAGCCACTCGCACTGCCTCAGGGCGTTTCGGTCCAGGGGCACGCCATGGAGGCCCGGTCGCTGGTCAACGACATTACCCGCTACCAATATAAAGGTGCAATGGACTATCCGGCTGAGGCCCGGTTTGCCTTTCGCACCGGCGAAGAGACCGAGCCCCGCCAATTGGCGTTTGCCATGGCTCCCCTGGGCCGTTTCTCGGTGCCGGGCGGAGTTTCGCGCCAGAAGGGCTTCACCCTGCAGGCCGAGGGCTCCAGGCTGAATCCGGACGAAAGCCTCGTCCTGCTTTTTGCCGATCCCAACAACAAAGCCAATACCATCATCCTGAAAGGCCCCACGAAAAGCGAACGCCACGTATTCCAGGGCAAACAGGTCGCCGATTTCAGCCTCGGTACCCACCAGCTTTACCTCGTGAAGAAAAAGACCACAGCCCGGGCGCAGGACGACCTGAGGGCACAGGCCACCCTGGAATATTTTTCCGATGTTCTGGACGTTACCGTCGCTCCCTGATCGCAAACGGGTTCTTCGATTCCGGTTTTAGAGCGCTGCACCTTATCTTTGCCCGAATTTGAAACCAGCCTCTCCATGCCAAAAGATTCGTCCATTTCCTCCGTCCTGATCATCGGGAGCGGCCCTATTGTCATAGGGCAGGCCTGTGAGTTCGACTATTCCGGGTCTCAAGCTGCCCGGTCGCTCCGGGAGGAAGGTATCGAAGTGACCCTCGTCAATTCCAACCCCGCCACCATTATGACCGATCCGGTCACGGCCGATCACATCTACCTGCTGCCCTTGACCGTGGAGAGCATCGTCCAGATCCTGGAAGAACGGCAGATCGACGCCGTACTGCCCACGATGGGCGGCCAGACGGCGCTCAACCTGGCCATTGAGGCCGGAGAGCAAGGCGTTTGGGAAAAATACGAGGTGCGTCTGATCGGGGTAGATCTCGACGCCATCGAACTGACCGAGAACCGGGAGGCCTTCCGAAAGCACATGATCGCCCAGGGGCTGAGCGTGGCCCCCTCCTACATCGCCAACTCCTTTTTGGAAGGCAAGGAAGCCGCCCAGAAAATCGGCTTTCCGCTGGTGATCCGGCCCTCTTACACGCTGGGGGGCAGCGGAGGCTCTTTTGTGCACCGGTCGGAAGACTTCGACGCCGCCTTGCGCCGCGGGCTCAACATGTCGCCCACTCACGAAGTGCTGGTGGAAAAAGCCGTGCTGGGATGGAAGGAGTTTGAGCTGGAGTTGTTGCGCGACCAAAACGACAACGTAGTGGTCATTTGCGTCGTGGAGAACCTGGACCCCATGGGCATCCACACCGGCGACAGCATTACGGTGGCGCCGGCCATGACGCTCAGCGACCGCGCCTATCAGCAAATGCGCAACGAGGCCATTCTGGCCATGCGTTCCCTCGGCAATTTTGCCGGAGGCTGCAACATTCAATTTTCCCAGGATCCCGAAACGGAGAAGCTGATCGTCATCGAGATCAATCCCCGGGTATCGCGTTCTTCGGCCCTGGCTTCCAAAGCGACGGGCTACCCCATTGCCAAGATCGCCGCCAAACTGGCCATCGGTTACACCCTGGACGAACTGAACAACCAGATCACCCAGACCACCTCGGCCTACTTCGAGCCCTCCCTGGATTACGTGATCGTGAAAATGCCGCGATGGAATTTTGAGAAGTTCCACGGGGCCGATCACACCCTGGGCCTGCAGATGAAGTCCGTCGGCGAGGTCATGGGCATCGGGCGCAATTTCCTGGAAGCCCTCCAGAAAGCCTGCCAGAGCCTCGAGAACAACCGCATGGGCCTGGGCGCTGACATGAAGGAGTGGATCAAGACCGAGGACATCCTCCAGCGGCTCGAACAGGCCAGTGAAGACCGTATTTTCCGCCTCAAAGACGCCCTTCGCCTGGGCGTACCCAAAAAGACCATTCAAAAGCTATCTCGCATCGACCCCTGGTTCATCAAGCAGATCAAGCGGCTGGTGAAAATGGAAAAGCAGCTGCAGGTTTACAATGTGCCCGAAGATATCCCTCAGGATTTCCTCAAAGAACTGAAGACCGTAGGGTATTCTGATGCGCAGATCGCCTGGCTGATGCGGGTAGAAGAATCGCACGTCACCCGATACCGCAAGAAGCTGGGCATTCGGCGAACCTACAAGATGGTGGACACCTGCGCCGCCGAGTTCGAAGCCCAAACGCCTTACTTTTATTCCACTTTCGACGAGGAGAACGAAAGCGTGCCCACCGACAATAAAAAGAAGGTAATCGTGATCGGCTCGGGGCCCAACCGCATCGGCCAGGGCATCGAGTTCGACTATTGCTGCGTGCACGGCCTGTTGGCCATCAAGGATGTCGGCTATGAATCCATTATGGTCAACTGCAATCCCGAAACCGTTTCCACCGATTTCGACATTGCCGACAAGCTCTACTTCGAGCCCATCTTCTGGGAGCACCTGGAAGAGATCCTGGAACTGGAAAAGCCCGACGGAGTGATCGTGCAGCTCGGGGGGCAGACGGCCCTCAAGATCGCGGGCATTCTGCACGAGAAGGGCATCCCTATTTTCGGCACAGACTTCCCGTCCATGGACCTGGCCGAAGACCGGGGTGCTTTTTCCGACCTGCTGAAGGAGCTGGATATTCCCTACCCCAAATACGGCGTAGCCGAAGATACGGACGAAGCCCTGGCCATTGCCAACCGGGTGACCTACCCCGTGCTGGTGCGCCCGTCCTACGTACTGGGCGGCCAGCGCATGCGCATTGTGATCAACGACGACGAGCTGGAGCGCCAGGTGCTCAGTATCTTCAAGCACATGCCCGACAACCGGGTGCTCATCGATCAGTTTCTGGAACGGGCTCGCGAAGCGGAGATCGACGCCATCTGCGACGGCGACGAGGTGCACATCATGGGCATAATGGAGCACATTGAGCCGGCCGGTATCCACTCGGGCGACAGCTCGGCCGTTTTGCCCACCTATTCCCTGAGCGTGGAGGCCGTAAACACTATGGTGGAATACGCCAACAAGCTGGCCAAGGCCCTCAATATCCGGGGCCTGATCAACATTCAGTTTGCCATCAAGCCGGGTGAGACCCCGGAGGAGGACAAGGTGTATGTGATCGAGGCCAATCCGCGGGCCTCCCGCACCACCCCATTCATTGCCAAAGCCTACAAGGTGCCCTACCTGCAGATCGCCACCAAGGTGATGCTGGGTACCCATAAGCTGAAGGATTTCGACATCAAAGCCCGGCCCAGCGGCTATGCGATCAAAGTGCCGGTTTTCAGCTTCGAGAAATTCCCCAATGTGGATAAGAACCTGGGCCCGGAAATGAAAAGCACCGGCGAGGCTATACGCTTCATCAAGGATCTTTCGGATCCCTTCTTCCGGGAGCTGAACAAACAGCGCTATATGTATCTCACCCGGTAGACACACCGGCTTTCTCGGCTACCCAGTTGAGGCCGAAGAAAAAGTATTTGTCCAACCAGGGCCTATGAAGGGCTTGTTCGCGGGCTATGAGCCGGTGGGTATCCTTTTCGACGAAGGGGGGCAAAACGCGAATGTACTGAACCGTTTCTCCGTCAATGCGAAAGCCGGCCCGGGTCAGCAGGCTCCGCCAATGCTCCAGGCCGCGGATGTTCTCGTTGCCCAGCAAAAAGGTCTTCCCGGTTTTTTCATCCGTCAGCTCAAGGACTCGCTTGTTGCCCCTTTGCAGGTATAATTTGGCGTTTTGAATGAGGTTGTTGCCGTTCTCCTCCACGGCGATCAGACGCCCCTCCGGCTTCAGGGCTTCGAATAGAATGCGCAGGCATTGCCCGATGGGCTCCAGATGGTGCAGGGTGTCTTGGACAATAATGGTATCAAAGGTATCGGGAGGAAACTGGCTGTCCAGAATATTCTCATACCGGTAGGTAAACAAACCCACATCGCCGTAAGCCGACCAATAGTCCAGCCGGGGCGGGATCTGGTCGTAGTAGAACTCCAGGGTGGTGCCCAGCGTAGGTATGCCGTTCATGGCCAGAAACAGGTTGGTTGTTCCGTAGCCGCAGCCGCAATCCCAGTTCTGCTCGGCTCCGGCAGGAAGGTGATCGAGCACATACTGCAAGCGCTGCAGAAAATAGGCCTTGCGAAAGGCCATTTTTCCCGGGTCGCCCAAAAATTTGTAGTACTGCCGGAGGTTGGGGTTCTGGCGGAGTTCTTCCAGGAAGAGATCGAAAAAGCGCGAAGCCGTCATACCTGTCCGTTTGGGGGAGGGCAAAGATAGTCGGAATGGAGCACTTGCCGAGAGGGCTTCCTAGGAGCTCACAGCCGTACGCGCCTTTTCCCAGGCCCAGGCCGTTCGCATAATCTCCTCGATGCCGAAGCGGGCTTGCCAGCCGAGCCGCTCGCCCGCTCGTTCGTTGTTGGCATAGATCGCGACCACATCGCCCGGGCGCCGCTCACCGATGCGGTAATTGAGCTGGCGGCCGGTCACCCGCTCAAAAGCTTGTACAGCCTCCAGCACGCTCACGCCCTCCCCTATGCCCAGGTTGTACACTTCGCAGGAAGCCTGCGCCAGGCCGGCTTCCAGGTATTGCAGGGCCAGGGTATGGGCCCGCGCCAGATCCATAATGTGAATGTAATCGCGTATGCAGCTCCCGTCCCGGGTGGGATAGTCGTCGCCAAAGACGATCAGCTCCTTCCGTTTGCCGATAGCTACTTCTGTGATCACCGGCACCAGATTGGTAGCCGGCACGATCGGGCTTTCCCCGATATGGGCCGAGGGGTGGGCGCCGGCCGGATTGAAGTAGCGCAGCAAAATACTCTGCTGACCGGGATGCGCCCGCAGGAAATCCCGGACGATCTGTTCGCCCATCTGCTTGGTGCGTGCATAGGTGGACTCCGCTTCCTCCCAAGGGGTCTGTTCCGTTACGGGCAGGGCCTCCGCATTGCCGTAAACCGAACAGGAAGAGGAAAAAATAAAGTGCGGCACCCCGAATCGACTCATGCCTTCCAGGACGTTGATGAGGCTGTTGAGGTTGTTTCGGAAATAGCGCAAGGGCTTTTCCACACTCTCCCCCACAAATTTGTGCGCAGCAAAGTGAATGACACCCACCAGGTCCGGATGTTCGGCAAACAGGTCCAGGGTGGGCGTTCGCTCCGCCAGATCCACCCGGTAATTGGACACCCGGTGGCCCGTAATGGCTTCTATACCGTCGAATACCGATTCGTCCGCATTGAACAGACTGTCGGCCGAGATCACCTCGTAGCCGTTCTCCAGAAGGTCGACGACGGTGTGGCTGCCGATGTAGCCGCATCCGCCGGTTACCAGGACTTTCGCCATAGCAGGATAGGTTTTTCTTTACCTTTGGTTCTTATTCACCTAGATTGAATTCCATGGATACATCGTCCCTCGCAGCGCAGGTCTGCCGCATCGCCGAAAAAGCCGGCGAGGCTATACTGGACATTTACCAAGACCAAAACACGAACTGGGAAGTAGAAGCCAAAGCAGATGATTCTCCGCTAACCCTCGCCGATCGAAGGGCAAATGCCCTCATCTGCGAAGCCTTAGCAGCACTGGATCAAAAATACCCCATTATTTCGGAAGAAAACAAGGAAGTGCCCTACGAGCAGCGAAAAGACTACGACCGCTTCTGGCTGGTCGACCCCCTGGACGGCACCAAAGAGTTCATCAAGCGCAATGGGGAGTTCACCGTGAACATCGCCCTGGTGGAAGGCTGCCAACCCGTCCTGGGCGTAGTCTTCGCTCCGGTTTTGAATGAGCTGTACGTCGCCGAGCGCGGAAAGGGGGCCTGGCTCAAAAGCGGTGCAGGCGAAACCCCGCTAAAGGCCGCTAGCTTTCGCCGCACAGACCGCGGTTTGCAGGTGGTCGCGTCGCGCTCTCACCTCAATGAAGAGACCCAGGCGTTCATTTCGGGCCTGGCGGACCCCCGGAAAGTATCCAGGGGCAGTTCGCTGAAGTTTCTGCTGCTGGCCCGGGGCGAAGCGCATATTTACCCCAGGTTGGCCCCCACCATGGAGTGGGATACCGGTGCGGCCCAGATCGTTCTGGAAGAAGCCGGCGGCAAGGTCGTGGAGGCCGACGGCAACCAGCCATTGCACTACAACAAGCCCGTGCTTCGCAACCCCCATTTCATTGCCTATGGTCATATCCAGGACTGAAGCCGGTGGCGTCGACTGGCAAGCCAGTTGGCAGAACCTGCACCAGCCGATCGGTCTTTTGTGCCTGCTGACCATGCTGGTCGGACTGCTGATCTCGAGGGCCGCGCTCAGCATCGGCATGATCGGCCTGGTGGCCAATGCCGTGTTCAACCAGGATGTGATCCAAAACAGCCGGCGATTCTGGACCTGTAAACCCTTACCCGCACTCAGTCTGCTCTTCTGGATCTACCTGCTCACCTGGCCGTGGAGTGCCAACGAGGCCGACTTCGTGGAGCGCCTGCGCATGAAGCTGCCGTTCCTCCTGCTGCCCTGGGCCGTCGTTTCCATTCCCCGCTTCGACCGGTCCGTCTATTTCCGCTTGCTCTTTTTTTTCTTTTGGCTCATGGTTTCGGCAACGCTGGCGAGCTTGCTGGTCGCCCTTCCCGAACTGAACGCCCTGGTCGAAGCCTATAAACAGGGCCATCTGCTGCCCACACCCATTCACCACATTCGCTACAGCCTGCTGGTGGTGATCGCCATGGCTGCCGGATGGCACCTCTACCGGCGGACTTCACCGCCCTCCTTCCGCTACAGCCGAAGCGGACTCCTGGCGGGGCTGATCTTCCTATTCCTCTATCTGCATCTGCTGGCGGTTCGGTCGGGCCTGCTGGCCCTCTACCTTTGGATGGGGTACCTGTTGATACGAGCCCTGCTGAAAGCCCGCAGTGGGAAGCTGGCCATCGGGATCTTTTTGCTGGCCATCGGCACGGCCTGGGCTGCCTATCAATTCGTGCCCACCCTGCAAAACAAGGTCGGCTACACCCTCTGGAGCCTGGAGCAATTCCGGAAGGGGGAGGACATTACGCACCTGAGCGATCCGCGCCGCCTGGCCACGCTACAGGCCGGCTGGGCCATCGGCCGCCAGCACCCATGGGTGGGTGTGGGCATAGGCGACATCCGGGATGCCACCGATGCCTTTCTGAAGGAGCGCTATCCCGAGGTCTCCGGCATGGATCTGATGCCGCACAACCAATACCTTTTCGTCTTTGCCGCCTGCGGCCTGCTCGGGCTGGGCCTCTTTCTCTTCGCCACCCTCTATCCGCTGAGCAGACCCAAAGCGAGACAAGACACCTTCTTCGTAAGCCTGCATCTCATTTTGTTCGCTTCCTTTATGGTAGAACACACCCTGGAATCCCAGCTGGGAGCCGCTCTGTATGCCTGCTTTGTCATCCTGGGACTTCGCTACCAACTCCACCAAAACGAACCGTCGTGAACGAGATCTCCCTGGTCACCATCACCCTGAATGAAGAGGCCAACATCGCCCGCTGCATTCAAAGCGCCCGCGAACTGGCCGATGAGGTCCTGGTCGTCGACTCCTTCTCAACGGATCGCACCCTGGACATTGCCCGGCAACTGGGCGCCCGGGTCCTTCAGCACCCCTTCGAAGGGCACATTCAGCAAAAGGAGTGGGCCATTGCGCAGGCAGCCCACGATCGGGTTCTCTTTCTGGATGCCGACGAGGCCCTTTCCCCCGAACTGCAGGCCGCCATCCGGGAGGTCAAGGACAGCTGGCCGCACGATTGCTATTGGTGCAATCGACTGAGTCAAATGGGCGGGCGCTGGATCCGCCACGGGGCCTGGTACCCCGATCGAAAGATGCGCCTCTTCGACCGGCGCAAATACCGGACAGCCGGCATCAACCCGCACGACAAATTCGTGCCGATAGCTGGGGCCTCAGCCGGCAGGCTCCGCGGCGACCTTCTTCATTACACCAACAGCGACATCCACGACCGGGCCCTCACCATCAACAAGCTGAGCACCCATGCTGCCCGGGCCTATCACGAACGGGGGAAGCGCGGCAGCTGGCTGCGGCTGCTGACCAAGCCCCGGCTTCGATTCTTCAGCGAATACCTGCTGCGAGGCGGCTGCCTGGACGGTTTCTACGGTTTTGTCATTGCAAAAACTTCTGCCCAGTACGTGTTTCTGCGGGAAAGCAAGCTGCTGGAAATTCAGCGGCAGGAAAAGGCTAGAGACTCGAGGTAATCAGCAAATCCAGGTCGGTAAACTTTATCTTGAAGCGCTCGCCGAGGTATTCGTTGGTGAGACAGCCCTTGTAGGTATACACGCCGTGGCGCAGGCCGAAGTGGTGGAAAAGCAACTTCTCGATACCGCCGGTACTTCCGGCTTTGAGCAAAATGGGCGTAAGAATATTACTTACGGCAACGGATGCCGTACGAGCCACCCGGGCCGCCACATTGGGCACGCAATAGTGGATGACGTCGTGTTTGACAAAGGTGGGCTTTTCGTGGCTGGTCACTTCGGACGTAGCAAAGCAGCCGCCCTGATCAATACTCACATCGATGATCACCGACCCGGGCTTCATTTTGGCGACCATAGCCTCGCTGACTACAATGGGCGTTCGGCCGCTCTTGGCGTGCATCGCCCCGATCGCTACATCCGCTTCGATGAGCTCTTTTTCCAGGTATACGGGGTTGATAGCCGAAGTGTAAAGTTGCTGGCCCACCTGGTTCTGGATGCGCTTCAGCTTGTAGATGTTGTTGTCGAAAATGCGTACTTCAGCGCCCAGGCCCAAAGCCGTTCGGGTGGCGTACTCCGCCACGATGCCCGCCCCCAGAATGACGACCCGGGCAGAGGGCACACCGCTGACACCCCCGAGCAAAACCCCTTTCCCCCCGCTCGTGCTCGACAGGAGTTCTGCGGCAGTCAGCATAGCGCTTAACCCCGCCATCTCGCTCATGATGCGGACGATGGGGAAGGTATCGGATTCGTCCTTGATGTACTCCATAGCCAGCGCAATGACCCGCTTTTGCTTGAGCCGGCTGATGTATTCGCTGGTGATAATGGGCAATTGGAGAGGGGAGATCAGGATCTGGTTGGGATGCATCAGCTCGATCTCCTCCAGAGTGGGCGGAGCCACCTTGATGATGACCTTGGCTTCGTAGACCTTCTTCGGGTCATAGGCAATTTCAGCGCCGGCCTCCGAGAACTCGTGATCCGAAAAACTGCACTGGGCGCCGGCCTGAGTTTCAATGACCACGCGGTGCCCGTTATTGACCAAGGTCGCGACGGATGAAGGGACCAGAGCGATCCGGTTTTCACTGAGGGTGACCTCGCGCGGAATCCCGATGTACAGTTTGTCGAATTTTGTGCCCACAGATAGGATTTCGGGCTGGGTTTCCAGGCCGGTAAAAGACCTGGGCATTCGTATGCGACCTTCCTTTTCGCTCATACCTTCTGATTGCGGGGGCCTCGCGCATCCTACGCCGGCTTACAAAACTACAATTTTTCGGCTGGAATCCGGCAGCACCTCCAGGCTAAGGCGAACGACTTCCTCGGGGAAAAGCCCTTCGGCGAGTTCCGGCCATTCTACAAAGCATGGAAAGCCGCTGAAAAGGTACTCCTCCAAGCCGATCTCCAGCAGCTCTTCCGGGCGCTCGATCCGGTAGAGATCCATGTGATAGGCCCATTGCCCGTCGCCCGGCATGGCGTAGGCATTCACCAGGGAAAAGGTGGGGCTGGTGACCTCGTCTTGCACCCCCAATTGCTTGCAAAGGGCGCGTACCAGGGTTGTCTTTCCACTGCCCATCGCACCGAATAGCAGAAAAACCCGGCATTCGCCGGCTTCCTCCAGGATTTGCCCGGCTGCAGCATCCAATTCGGCGATATCGGAGACGAGAATTTCCACAGGACAATACTACACAGCTTTGAGCAAACCGGGGCATTGGGCCGCCTCTAAGGGTGTCCACTTTTTGATGGCAAAAGGAGTGAAACGCCTTGGCCTGCAGTCCTTTTTTGCCTTCAGAATGACGGGTTTTTTTCGTATTTTTGCAGAATGAGCACAGCAAAAGAGAAGGCTTCCGCATTGCCGGTAAACGGCGACTATACCGCCAGTAATATTCAAGCGCTCGAAGGGCTTGAGGCAGTGCGGAAACGGCCCGGGATGTACATCGGGAGCACCGATACCAAAGGGCTCCACCACCTGGTCTGGGAAGTCGTGGACAATTCCATTGACGAGCATCTTGCCGGATTTTGTGATGAGATCGAGGTGACCATCCACAAAGACAATGCCATCACCGTTCGCGACAATGGCCGGGGCATTCCCACCGGCATGCACAAAAAATTGAAAAAGTCTGCCCTGGAGGTGGTCATGACCGTGCTGCACGCCGGCGGAAAATTTGACAAAAACACCTACAAGGTGTCCGGCGGCCTTCACGGCGTGGGGGTCTCCTGTGTAAACGCCCTTTCCGAAACCCTCACCGCCGAAGTTCATCGCGAGGGCAAGGTCTTCCGGCAGGAATACAGCCAGGGCAAGCCCCAAACCGAGGTCGCCGTGACCGGCGAGGCAGAGGATACCGGCACCATTATCCACTTTCGGCCGGATTCTACCATTTTCACCGAGCTGGAATTCCAACACGATATTCTGGCAAATCACCTGCGCGAACTTTCCTACCTGAATAAGGGCCTGCACCTTCGGCTGATCGACGAGCGCAAGCCGGCAAAGAACGGCGCCCCGCACACGGAGGATTTTTTATCCGAAGGCGGCCTGGCCGAGTTTGTCCAGCATCTGGATGAGAACAAACCCGTGATCACCGAGCGCCCCATTCTGGTGGCCGGCAAGGAGGAGAACGTGGAGGTGGAAGTGGCCATGCAGTACAACAACACCTACAAGGAAAACATCTACTCCTTCGTCAACAACATCAATACGCGGGAGGGCGGCACCCACGTCAACGGGTTCCGCATGGCCATCAGCCGCCTGCTCAAGAAGTACGGGGAAGACAACGGCTTCTTCAAAAAGCTGAAGTTCAACCTCAGCAGCGAAGACTTTCGCGAAGGCCTCACCGCCGTGGTCTCCGTCAAAGTGCCCGAACCTCAGTTCAAAGGCCAGACCAAAGGCGAACTGGGCAATTCCGAGGTAACGGGCATCGTCTCGCGAGCCGTGGGCGAAACCCTGAAACACTACCTGGAAGAAAACGGCAACCAGGCCAAACGGATCATGGACAAGGTGATCCTGGCAGCAACGGCGCGCCATGCCGCCCGCAAGGCTCGCGAGATGGTGCAGCGCAAGAGCCCCCTTACCGGCGGCGGCCTTCCCGGCAAATTGGCCGACTGCTCCAGCAAGGATCCCGATCGCTCTGAGCTCTTTCTGGTGGAGGGTGACTCGGCCGGCGGTACGGCCAAACAGGGCCGCGACCGAAACTTCCAGGCCATCCTGCCGCTACGGGGCAAGATCCTCAACGTGGAAAAAGCCCTGGAGCACAAGATCTACGAGAATGAGGAGATCCGCAACATGTTTACCGCCCTGGGCGTGAGCATACAGGAGAACGATGAAGGGGAGCGCATTCTCAATACCGAAAAGCTGCGCTACCACAAAATCATCATCATGTGTGATGCCGATGTCGACGGTAGCCACATCGTCACCCTCATTCTCACCTTCTTTTTCCGCTACATGCGGCCCCTCATTGAACAGGGGTACGTCTACATTGCCCAGCCGCCGCTCTACCTTGTCAAAAAAGGCAGCTCAGCTGTGTATTGCTGGAACGAGGCCGAACGGCGAGAGGCCATCGAACAGTTCGGTAAGAGCGGAAAAGAATCATCCGTCAAGGTGCAACGCTACAAGGGCCTGGGCGAGATGAATGCCGAACAGCTTTGGGAGACCACCATGGACCCCGATACCCGCAAACTGCGGCAGGTAACAATCGAAGACGCCATGGAGGTGGATCGGGTTTTCACCATGCTCATGGGAGATGAAGTGCCGCCCAGACGCGAGTTTATCGAGGAAAATGCCATTTACGCAAACATCGACGTGTAGAACCCAGGCCTTCCGGCACGCCTCACGGCTTTCGCTGACTCAGCGGCTGATCCGCCTCTATCTGAGGTTTTTTAGCGAAAATTCGCAGAAAAGCCCTATTTTTCGGGGATATGAGTGTCAAGTCGCAGAACGAGCGTATTCTTCTTGGGCTGAAAGTCAAGCAACACCGCCAGAGCAAAAAGCTCTCTTTTGCCGAATTGGCCAAAGCATCAGGACTCTCCGTTTCTTACCTCAATGAGATCGAAAAGGGCAAGAAATATCCCAAGCCGGACAAGCTCAACGACCTGGCCAGGGCCCTGGACGTTTCGATGGAAGAACTTACGGCTTCCGAACTGCAGAACGGCCTGGCCCCGGTAGCCGAGCTGCTCAAGTCCAACTTCCTCAATGAACTGCCGCTCGATCTTTTCGGCATCGAGCTTGCAAAAGTGGTGGAGATCATAGCGAATGCCCCCACCCGGGTAGGGGCCTTTATTTCCACCCTGCTTGAAATATCGCGCAACTATGCCCTGCAGGAGGAAAACTTCTACTTCGGCGCCCTGCGTTCCTATCTCGAGCTGCACCACAACTACTTTCAGGAACTGGAGGAAGCCGTAGATGCGTTCTCCAAGAAGTTCGGCCTGTCTCCGAGTCGCCCTTTACCGGTGGCTATGCTCGAAGAATTGCTGGAGAAGGAATTCGGGTACACCATAGTAGCCGACGGCCTGGCGGCCTATCCCGAACTTCAGGGCTTGCGTTCGCTTTTCCTGCCCAAGAGCAAAAAACTGCTGCTGAGCAGTAAACTGGATCAGCGGCAAACCGCTTTTCAGCTCGGCAAGGAGCTGGGTTTTCAATGGCTGGGGCTCAAGGAGCGGGCCTATACCTCTTCCATCCTGCGAGGACGCGTCTTTGAGGAAGTGCTCAACCACTCTAAGGCCATCTATTTTTCCGTGGCCCTGCACATGCCCCTCAACGCCATCCAGGCCGACATGCGGGCCTTTTTTCAGCGCCCCCAGTGGAATGGCGAGGCCTTTCTCGCCATCATGCGGAAATACGACGTAAGCCCGGAAATGCTGTACCACCGCCTGACCAATATCCTTCCGCGCTTTTTCGGAATGAAGCAACTTTTTTTCCTCCGCTTTGTCCACCAGCCCGAGCGCGACGCCTTCCAGATGGATAAAGAGCTTCACCTCAGCCGAAAACACCATCCGCACGGCAACAACCTCAGCGAACACTACTGCCGCCGGTGGGTTGCCCTGTCGCTTTTATACGACCTCAAGTCCATGCAGGAGGAAGGCAAATACGCCGATACCCTGGTTCGGGCTCAGCGTTCTCGCTTCCACGATACCGAGGACGAGTACCTCTGCCTGACGCTGGCCCGGGCTGCCTATCCCTCGCCCGATCAGAACGTCAGCGTTACGCTGGGGCTGGAGATCAATCCCACCCTTCGCCGTCAGGTGGCCTTCCTGGACGATCCCGCCATACAGCGGCGGGAAGTGAACCGCACCTGCGAACGCTGCGCCATCCCCAATTGCTCGGAACGGGCTGCGCCTCCGCTCATTATTCAACAGCGGGAAGCCATGCAGAAAGTATCTCATCGCTTGCAGCAACTCCTGGAGCAGGGATGATCAAGCAGCTCACAGAAGCCTGGAACGCGGTCCAGCTCTACTGCGAGGCACATAGCAGCCCTCCGGGCGATGTGCTGTACCAGTTGGAGCGGCAAACCCATCTCAAAACCCTGGCCCCGCAAATGCTGAGTGGCCGGTTACAGGGCCAGTTCTTGCGCATGCTCAGCCTACTGATGAAACCCGAACGCATACTCGAAGTAGGTACTTTTACCGGCTATTCGGCCCTCTGCCTGGCCGAAGGCCTGTCGTCTCGCGGCCGGTTGCACACCGTGGAGGCCAACCTCGAACTGGAATACCTCATCCGGAAATACATCCGCCTGGCCGGGCGGGAAGAACAGATCGTTCTTCATCTGGGAGATGCCGCCGAGGTTCTTCCCGGGCTGGCCGGCCCTTTCGACCTCGCTTTTCTGGATGCCGGCAAACAGGACTATCGCACCCACTACGAGTTGCTTTTGCCTCTGCTCCGCCCGGGCGGAATCCTCCTGGCCGACAATGTTCTCTGGAGCGGCAAGGTCATGGGGCCGGCAACGGACGACGATACGGAAAGCCTGCGCGCCTTTAATACCTTCGTAGCCGGGGACGAACGGGTCGAACAAGTACTGCTGCCCCTGCGCGACGGCCTGCTCCTCGCCCGAAAGCATTGATCGATGAATATCCGGTATCTCCGCCGTTCGGAAATAGACACCGTCCGCTGGAATCAATGTATCGATGAGGCGGTCAACGGCATGCCCTATGCCTACAGCTGGCACCTGGACGTGGTGTGTACGGCCTGGGACGCCTTGGTGCTGGGCGATTATTCGGCGGTCTTTCCGCTGCCCTGGGACCGCCGGTTGTTGGGATACCGGCAGTCCTACAACCCCATTTTGAGCCAGCAACTGGGCCCCATGGGCCGGCAACCGCTAAGCCAGTCCACGGTCGATGCTTTTTTCGACGCGATCCCTCCTTCCTTTCGCCGGCTGCGCCTGCATCTCAATACCGGCTGCCCGCTTCCCCGCTCGGGAGCCTGGTCGGTCACCCCTCGCCCCAATTTCATTCTCGACCTAAGCACTTCCTACGAGCAACGGTTCGCCGCCTATTCGAAAAGCCTTCGCAAACGACTGCGAAAGGCCCGTCCCCGGCACGACTGGACGGAAGGCGGCATGTCACCCGCCGAACTCGTACGGCTCTACCAACAGTACACCGGCCCCAAGGTGGAGGCTTCCGCCAGGGACTTTACGATCATCACCCGACAAATAGAAGCGGCCATCGACCAGGGCAAGGGAAAGATCTTTCAGACGCGTTGCCTGCGAGGCAGACAGGGCGCTGCCGGATTCTTTCTCTTCAGCCACGGCCGCGTGATCAATCTTTTCGGCACCTCCACCCACCTGGGCCGCGAAGAGCATTCGATGCACGTCTTGCTGGATGGCCTGATAGCTCAGTTTGCCGGCCAGCCGCTGCTGCTCGACTTCGAAGGTTCGGCCATACCCTCCATCGCCTATTTTTTTCAGTCGTTCGGAAGTGTGCAGGAAACCTACCATCTGCTGGAAAAGAACGACCTCCCGGGCTGGCTCAACGGGATGCTACGGGTGCGAAAAACGTGGCGCAGCCTCAAGGCCTCAATCGCTTAGAGCATCCTCGGACACCCCTTTGAAGCGCATTTTGTCACTTGGCAATCGACGATTGCGGAAGGAAATCCGGCTGGCAGGCACACGGCAATACCTTCGGTTTTGTACCCGGCCTCTAGAACAGACTCAAATACCCGAAATGCACTTTGGGAGCTCCGAAGTCGATGGGAATATTCTGTTGCCTTCCGTAGGCCACACTCAGGCCAAACACGCCGGCCTTGGTTTCGAACGAAAGTCCGCCGCCGAAGCCCAGCAGAGTGTCCGACACGTCCAGTTGAGTGGTAAAGTTGCGCGTCCAGGCATAGTCCAAAAAGGTGAACAAGTAGGAATTGGTGCCTATGAGGAGCCGGTATTCCAGAGTGCCCACCACATATTGGGAAGCGAAAATGAGCTGCTCGTCGAACCCGCGAAGGATCCGGGTGCCCCCGATGCGAAACTGCTCGTTGGCAAACAGGGGCGTCTCCGAAAAAAGGGCTCCGCCTTGCAGCCCCGTCTTCAGCGTACTTCGCTTGAACAGCGGAATGAAGTATTCGGCCTGAACGAGCGCCCGGAATTGAATGGTTCGAAGGTCGATGCTGTCGTACAGGGGGCCCAGTTCGGAATTCTCGATCTCGTTGTTGCGTCGTATCGTCTTTATGCCGGCGCCCCCTTCCAGATGTAATGCCCATCCCCGGCGGGGGTTAAAGCGATAATCCAGTTCGTTGACGACGTATTTCAGGCCGTAGGTCTGGGTGTTATAATCGAGGGTGTCGGGCAGGGTTTCCAGTTGGTCCAACAGGGCGTTGTTGACGGAGAGCAGGCTGGAAGATCGAAAATTCCAGAAGGCCTCCAGGAAGTCTCCCCCTTCAAAGAGGTACTGTATGCCTACCAGGGCATTCAGATCGATGTAATTGGTGTCTCGCTTGTACAGGTCGAAGGAAAAGTCGAGGCCGAAGGGCAGTTCCAGGATGTAGGGCAGGTTGAAAGCCAATTGCAGCTCCTGAGTCTGGGGGCGCAGCTGTTCGAAGCGGGCATAGAGTCGCTCGCCCAGGCCGAAGGGATTCTGGAATTCACCTTCAAACTGGCCCGTAATGAGCAATCTGCCCGTTTGGGTGCTGTTGGGCAACACGCCGATGAGGAAGTCGAAGCGGCTGGCCCGCCGGCTCTTCAGGTAGAGGTTCAGCGTAGCCGATTCTTCCGTGAAGGCCACGGACGGTTGTTCCTCTATTTGCAGGAAGGAAAGTTCGCGCAAGCGGGAAGATGCCTTCAGCAGGCGCTCCCGGCTGTAGGGATTGCCCGGCTTAATGCCGAGGTAGGGGCGAAGAAAAGAGCGGCTGAGGCGAGCCGGGCCGGTGACGACCAGGTCTTTCCAGAGGATCTGCGGGCCTTTGTCCCAGAAAAGCCCGGCTTCCAGTTCGCCTGCGCGCAGGCGAATGCTGTCCAGCCATACCCTGGCAAAAGGGTACCCCTGGTTTTCCAACTCCTGCAGGACCTGTTCGCGCAGGATGCGCACATCGGACGGCTGAAGGGGTTTGTCGCGATAATTCTTAAAGCGAAGCTTGATCTGGCTCCAGAAGGGATCGTCTGGCTGCCCGGGATATACCCGCAACCAACGATAGGGTCGCCCCAGATGGAGATGAGCCCGGACGGCCTTCCCCGCCCAATGTACGGTATCCACCGAAGCCTCCAGGTAAGAAGCGGCGTACAGGTCCTGGCGAAGGGTGCGCAGGGCATCCCAAACAGCCAGGCTGTCGGGCTGCTCCGCGCGGAAGCGAACCCCTCGGGGCAGCGACCGTCCCGCCTCGTCCATACGGAGTTCGATGCGGTAGTCTTCGGGCGTTTGCCCCGGGAGCATTACCCAGCCCAGGAGAAGGAGCAAAGCGCCGATTGCCTTTTTTTGGTGGAGTTGCAAATCTTATGGCCCGTTTTTGCCGTTTCAAACGTTGTATTGCCTTTCAAAAGTACAACCGCTGTGGCCGGCATCTACCTTCATATTCCGTTCTGCAAGCAGGCTTGCCATTACTGCAACTTCCACTTCAGCACCTCCTTGCGGTTGAAGAAGAACCTGCTCAGCGCCTTAAAAAAGGAGGTAATGGGCCGGCAGGGGTATCTGGATCCACACGCCCCCATCGAATCCATCTATCTGGGTGGAGGCACCCCTTCCCTGCTCACGGAGGCCGAACTGGCGGATCTGTTCGAGCTCCTGTTCGATACCTTCCGGGTGGCCCCCGATGCCGAGATCACCCTGGAAGCCAATCCCGACGACCTCAGCCCCCAAAAGGTAGCTGCCTTGCGCCGAAGCCCCGTCAACCGGCTGAGTATCGGCTTGCAGTCCTTTTCGGATGAAGATCTTCACTTTTTCAATCGGGCCCATACGGCCGCCGAGTCCCATGCCTGCCTGGAGCGGGTGCTGGCAGCCGGTTTCGAAGACCTCACAGTAGATCTCATCTACGGCGCCCCCACCACCTCCGATGCCCGATGGAAAGCGAATGTAGAGGCTGTGCTGACGCACGGCATTCGCCACCTGAGCTGTTATGCACTCACCGTAGAGCCCCGAACAGCCCTGGCTTATCAGATCGAAAAAGGAAGAACACCTCCTCCGGACGAAGAGCAAGTCGCCCGGCAGTTCGAATGGCTTGTTGAGCGGATGGAGCAGGCGGGCTATGAACACTACGAGATCTCCAACTTTGCCCGCCCCGGCCACCGGGCCCGCCACAACAGCAACTATTGGCTGGGCCGCCCCTATCTGGGGCTTGGTCCTTCAGCCCACTCTTTCGACGGGCTCAGCCGGCAATGGAACCTGGCCAACAACGCCCGGTATATCCGGGCGCTCGAGTCGGGCCGGCCTTGGGATCAACTCGAAGGCGTTGTCTGGGAGCGGGAAATGCTCGGTGCCGATCAACGCTACAACGAATACGTGCTCACCCGCTTGCGCACGGCCTGGGGATGCGCGCAAGGCGAGCTGGAGCAATTGGGCACCCGCTATTGGCAACACTTTCACACCGAAGCCCTCCCCTTTCTTCGCCGCGGCCAGATCACAGAACAGGAGGGCATCTACCGCCTCAGCCGGGCCGGCATGTTGCTGGCCGATCACATCGCTGCAGCCCTTTTTTTCCCGGAAATCGAAGAAGCCCAACAACCATCCGCTTAGCCATAAGCCTCCAGCATGGCATGCAGGTCTTCGAGCGTATTGGCTTCGGCAATGGGCTTGTCTTTGCGCCAGCGTTTGATGCGTGGAAAGCGAAGAGCCACACCGCTTTTGTGCCGCTTACTCCTTTGAATGCCTTCGAACGCAATCTCGAACACAAAGGTGGGTTTCACACTGCGCACCGGTCCGAAACGCTCCAGGGTGTTGCGACGGACCCAACGGGTGATTTCCCGGAATTCGGGATCGGTGAGGCCGCTGTAGGCCTTGGTGAACGGTACCAGCTCGTCCGCATTCTTCCACACGGCGAAGGTGAAGTCGGTGAAGAGGTTGGCCCGTCGACCGCTGCCGCTTTGCGCATAGATCATCACGGCATCTATGGTGAGCGGATCCACTTTCCATTTCCACCAATCCCCCTTTTTCCGGCCGCTGCGATAGGGGCTGTCCAGGCGCTTGAGCATGATGCCTTCGCTTAAATGCTTGCGGGCATCTGCACGCTCGGCTTCCAACTGAGCCCAAAAGTGGAAGGGGACCTGAGGCGACAACCGCAGCGGGCTATCCGATGCCTGGGCCGACACCAGCTGCTCGAGCAGGCGACGCCGGTCGCTGAATGGCTTTGCTCTGAGGTCCTGGCCTTCCCATTCCAGCAGATCATAGGCCATGAGAATGACCGGCGCCTGCTCCAGGACCTTCTTGGTTACGTTTTTACGGCCTACCCGGGTTTGCAGGGTCTGAAAGGGCAGCGGCCGGCCCTGGTGAAAAGGCAGGATCTCCCCGTCGAGTACCGTGCCGTCCGGCAATTGCTCGGCCAGCGGCCGGTACTCGGGGAAGCGATCGGTGACCAACTCCTCTCCCCGCGACCAGACGAACAGCGCGCCTTCCCGAACGATGAGCTGACCTCGGATACCATCCCATTTGCGCTCGGCAAACCAATGGGCGGGATCGCCTAGTTCTTCCTGAGGCGTCTTCTCCAAGGCATAGGCGAGGTAGAACGGATACGGCTTCGAAATGTCCTCCAGCGGGTCTTCCGTGAGGATGAGCTTTTCGAAAGTCGTGCTGTCGGGTGTCCAGTTGCCCATGATGCGATGGGCCAGCTTATTTTCCTCTATGCCCGTGGCTGCGGAAAGAGCCCGGGTCATCAGCTTTTGAGAGACGCCCATGCGAAAACCACCTGTTATCAGTTTGTTGAAGAGGAAGCGCTCCGTCGTGTCCAGGCACCGCCAGGCGGCGAGCACCTTTTCCTTTTTCTCCGCCTCATCCAGTTGATCGAGCGACTTGATGTATCGAATCCACTGGGAAAGGGAGCGTTCGCTTCGCTCCGAAGCCGGCGGCAGCACGAGGGCAATGGTTTCCGCCAGATCCCCGACGATGGGATAGGATTCTTCGAACAGCCAGAGCGGAATGCCCGCCATTTCAGCAGCCCAGTGGCGGAGCATCGCGGTGTTCACCGTTCGCCGCGGCCGCCGGTGGGAAAGAATGGCCACCGTCCAAAGCTTATCCTCCGCACCGGACTGCCGAAAGAAGTCTGCCAGAGCCTCCACTTTGGCGTTGGTCTTGTTGGTCTGATCGATGCGGGTAAACAATTCGGCAAAAGCTCTCATGTGCAAATTCAAGTTCTGGCCTGCCAGTCGGGGCGAACCGCCCTTCCCGGCGCTTTTCGCCCGGTTCTCATTCTTCTTCCTCAGCCGTTTCGCCCTGGTATTCGGTGCTCACAATATGCGCGTCGTAGCCTTGTTCCAGCAGCCAGCGACGGAAGATGTCGGTGTATCCGTGCGTAACGAATATGCGTTCGGCTCCCGTATCGGCCACGGCCTTGTTGAGTCCCTCCCAGTCGGCGTGATCGCTGAGCACAAATCCGCGATCGGCAGCCCGCCGGCGCCTCGTTCCGCGCAGGCTCATCCAGCCGGAGGCCATGGCCGTGGAATAGGGCGCAAACTTCTTTACCCAGGAGGAGCCCAGGGCCGAGGGAGGCGCGATGACGATCCCGCCCCGGTAGGCCGCTTTGTCGAGTTCCTGCCCCACCCGAACGGTATCCTGAAGCGCAATGCCTTGCCTGCGCAGCACCTGATTGGTGTTTTCCACGGCCCCATGGGTGAAAATGGGGCCTATCTGCGCATCCAGGCCCTGGATGAGCCGCTGGGCTTTTCCCAGAGCATAGCCGGTGAGGATGCTCACCCGGCCGGCAGCCGCGTTGGTCCGCCACCAGTCGTTGATCTCTGCGAATACCTTTTCCTGAGGCTTCCACGTATAGACCGGAAGCCCGAAGGTGCACTCGGTGATGAAGCTGTGGCATGCCAAGGGTTCGAAAGGCGTGCTCAGGCCGTCGTCTTCCAGCTTGTAGTCGCCGCTCACGACCCAGATTTCCCCCTTGTGCTCCACGCGGATCTGAGCCGAACCCGGAATATGCCCGGCCGGATGGAAAGAAAAGCGGTACCCGTTGATGGTTTTTTCCTCACCATAGGCCACCGTTTCGGTTCGTATGTCGCGCAAGCGATGGCGGATCACCGGCTCGGCTTCCCGGGTGCACAGGTAGTGCTTGTGCCCCCATCGGCTGTGGTCGCTATGCCCGTGGGTGATGAGGGCCCGATCTACCGGCCTCCAGGGGTCGATATACACATCGGCTCCGGCGCAGTAGATGCCGCGATCGGTAAATTCGAGCAGAGGATTTCGATCCATGGTCCAATTGAAGGCGATTGGCTAAATCATCATCGCTTCTTTTAACAGGGTGGGCAGGGGAATGTTGCCCCCCTGGGCTGAACTAGGCTCTGCGGGGGCTGTTTGCTTATCAGCATGGGCAAGGAGAACATACAACTGATCTGGCTGAAGCGCGACCTGCGCCTTCACGACCACCAGCCCCTGGCCGAAGCCATTCGAACCGGCCTGCCCATTCTGACCCTTTTCTGGATGGAGCCCAGCCTTCGGGCCGTCCCCCAATCGGACGTGCGCCACTGGCGATTTGCCTACCAATCGGCCATGGATGTCCGGGATCGGCTGGCCCGGCATGGCCTCCCGATGTGGATCTGTAACGGGGAGGTCTTGCCCACCCTGAAGAAGCTGAGTAAAGAATACGAATTGGCGGGCTTGTGGTCGCATCAGGAAACGGGGCTGAAGATCACCTACGAGCGCGACCTGGCCGTAAAGGCCTGGTGTGCCGAACACGGCATACCTTGGAGGGAATTCCGGCAGGACGGCGTATTCCGTGGGTTGCGGTGCCGCGACGGCTGGCAGGAGCGCTGGGAAAAGGACATGCGTTCCCCCCTGGCGCAGCCCGACTGGGCGAATGCCAGGGCGCCCAAGCCCCGGCCCAGGCTGGAAAGTGCCCTGGCCGGTCCGCCCTTGCCCGAGGCGCTTCGCACGGCCCAGGACGGATTTCAGCCGGGAGGCGAAACGGCAGGGCGAAGGTACCTGCAGAGCTTTTTGGAAAGTCGGGCTCATCAATACAGCCGCCATCTGTCCAAACCCCTGGCCAGCCGGCGATCCTGCAGCCGCCTCTCGCCCTACATCGCCTGGGGATGCCTCAGCGTGCGCGAAGTTTGGCAGCGGTCGGCCAACCTGCTTCGGCATGCCGACCTCGGATGGAACCTGGAGAACTTCCATTCCCGCCTTTGGTGGCGAAGCCATTACATCCAAAAACTGGAAAGCGAATGGCAGATCGAATTTGAGCCCATCAACCGGGGTATGCGGGCCCTGGACCGAACGACGAGCGGCCCATGGCTGGATGCCTGGGCAGCGGGCCGCACGGGATTCCCGATGGCCGATGCGAGCATCCGATGCCTGAAAGCCACCGGCTGGATCAATTTTCGCATGCGCGCGATGCTGGCCACCCTGGCTTCGTTTCCCCTCTGGCTGGACTGGCAGCCCGTAGCCCACCAGCTGGCACAGTGGTTCACAGATTTTGAGCCCGGCATTCACTACGGTCAAATCCAGATGCAGGCAGGGCTGACCGGCTATCACCCCCTGCGCATTTTCAACCCCATCGTCCAGGCCGAGCAGCACGATCCGGACGGGGCCTTCGTCCGCCGATGGATCCCCGAGCTGGCGCGGGTTCCCGCCCCGCTCATCTACCGCCCCTGGGCGATGACTCCACTGGATCAGAAGTACTATCACTGCGAGCTGGGTAAGGACTACCCCCGCCCATGGGTCGCCTACGACGAGGCCACCCGCCAGGCCAAAGCGCGCTATTGGGCGGTTCGCATGAGTCCGGCTGTGCAGAAACGCCTGCCCGCCCTGTGGGCACGGCACTGCCTGCCCAAGAACATTGCCGAATACCGGGCCATGAACGGGATCGAACAGCCTTCCTAATCCGTTCGCCGCATTCGCCAGGCCACCCACCCCAAAGCCAGGCCGGCAATAAGCAAACCCAAAAACTCCCGGGTGTATTCCACGTGGGGCGCAGTGGCTTTCATCTGGCCGGTAATGGTGGGCATGCCCATTTGAATCCAGTTCACAAACTCGGGCAAAAGGAAGATCATCCAGCCGACGATCACTGCCAGCCCGACCCAAACGGCCCATGGGCGGTAGCGGCCGAAGGCTGAAAACGCCAGAATAGCAGCAACCAGGAGGTAGAGCGAAACCCAGGCCCAGGGGTCGACATCATTGAGCTGAGCCATCGCAAACAGAGCGAAAAGAAGGGCGAGTAGAAGCGCCCAGATATTGACGCGCATAAGCTAAACGTTGAAAGGTCATTGGGTCTCCCGAAAGCAATTCGATGCCGGAGCTTACGGCATGGTCCGCGGGTCGTCGGGCTGAGTCCAGGCACCGAGAATAAGGCCCGTGATCGTGAAAATGAGAATATTGGCCCCTCCGTCGATGAAGGACAGGGCTACGGGTTCGGTGGAAAACGAGTAAATGGTGAAGATGCTGAACACATTGAACGCAATGCCGATGATGAGGCCGGCCGTCATGCCGGACAACCAATCGTCGATGGCCATGCGCCGAAACACCCAAGACAGCGAGTACATTCCGATGATGCTGGTAAGCACGCTGATCACAATCGGGCCCAGGCGATACAGGTTTTGGCCGAATCCTCCGCCCATCATGGCGCCCTCGCCCCAGAAACTGCTGAAAAGGGAGTACCACAAAAAGAGAACGACCTGAATAACTACGACACAGGTCAGGATGGCCAGGTGGTTGACTTTGAGTTCGTTCATTTTTTTTCCAAAGTATACAAAAGCCGAATGCTCCAACAAATGATTTTAGTCCAAAAACCGGAAAATGTACGATGCCTCCGAGCTATGCGGGGCCGCAAAATATGACCCCTTTGGACAAGGAGATCATGGAGCCGTATGCTTTTCAGCGGCCTTCCGGTATATTTGCGATCAGCAGAAGTGCCTGGTATGGAAATCTTCAAAGAATTCACCTTCGACTCCGCTCATTATCTCCCCCATGTGCCGGACGATCACAAGTGTAAGCGCATGCACGGCCACACCTATCGGGTGCGCATCTGGGTAAAAGGGGCGCTGGACTCCAGGCTGGGTTGGGTCATGGATTTCGGAGACATCAAATCGGCCTGGAAGCCCCTGGAAAAGCGCTTGGACCATTACATTCTCAACGATATTCCCGGGCTGGAGAACCCCACGGCGGAGCACATTGCCATGTACATCTGGGATCAACTCAAGCCTCAACTGCCGTTGCTGGACCGCATCGAACTCTTCGAAACCCCCACCAGTGCGGTGGTATATCGGGGCCCGTAACCTTGAACGGCCTGCAAGGCCTCTCTATCCTTTTCCGATCAGTTTCTTGTACTCGTCCATTTTCTCATTGGGCACCAGCACGGCCAGGTTGTAATGCATGAGTTTCCAGCTGCCGTCTGCCTGCTTCTGCATCACCCCCGATCCCCGGCAGGGGCCCATCCAGGTATCGAGCACCTCATCAAACCAGGCCGTCTGGCCATCGGCTGAGAAGAACCAGTGGCGGTGATTGGGCGAGAACTCCCAGGCAGACGACCCCTCGAAATATTCGGCCGACCACTTGCGCAGATCGTCCCGCCGCCAGTTTTCCCGAACATCGGTTCCCAGGTACACGCTTTCGGGCTCCATCAGGCCGAAAAAGGTATCCTCATCGGCCAGAGCGGCCGCTCGATGCCAGTCGTTCAGCAACTGGTCGAGTTGTGCCTCCTGGTCGGCCTTCGAGCGCAAGCAGCCGGTCTCCCGGCGGGTATCGGTTACGGAAACGATCTTCCAGGGCCCTCCGTCGCGAACCAGCTGAAAGGTATTGACCCCGCAGTGCTTGAGTTGATCGTCGAGGAAGAAGGAGTATTCCGTCCAGACGGTGGCCAGGTGGCCATCGATACGCACTTCCTGGGTCCAGAGTTTTTCGTTCCACACCTCCGAACGCGGGCGGCCTATGGCTTCTACCCATTCGGATGCGGGCGCCGCACGGGTTTGGCCCAGTTTCTCCGAAGGAGCTGAAAACAATCGGGCCTGTGGATGAAACACTGCGGCGGCCCGGTCTGAATCGCCGGCCCGCATCGCGTCGAACAATTCGGTGACGACCTGAAAAACGGCCCGCTGCTCGCCGCTGAGCGATTGACCAAATAGTGCGGCCGGTCCGGCCAGCAACATGCCAAGTAAGAGGGCAATGGGATATGGATTCACCATAATGAGGAGTTTGATCAAATGTAGCCAATCCGCCCGAAAAGCGTTTGGAAGATCCTGCCCAGACCGGGCACGGGAAATACAGCCCCGGCACGGGCCGTTTTTTCTATACCTTTGATTTCAACCCACCGGGCAAGTTTCGTATGGACATTTACTCCAAAAAGGACCGCTGGAAGATCTACCTGGGCATCGGCGGTGCCCTCATCATCGCCATTTCCCTTTTTTACACCAACTACCTGGCCCAAAAGCTGGGGCAAGAGGAGCGGCGCAAAGTGGAAAGCTGGGTGCTGGCCCAGGAGCAGCTCAACGACACCACGAAAAACCTCACTGATCTCACCTTGCATCTGCAGGTGCTGGAGTCCAACAAGACCATTCCGGTCATTCTGGTCAACGACCGGGGCGGCATCGACTTTGCAGCCAATTTCCCCAACGGATTGGACACCTCCGAAACCTTTCTCCTCGAAGAGGTGGAAAAGCTGCAGTCCGGCGGCTTCCAGCCCATTCAGGGTTTTGCCTATCAGGTGTACTACAAGGAATCCACTCTTTTGCGGCAGCTTCGCTTCTTTCCTTTTATCCAGCTTTTGCTGATCGCCGGCTTCGTTTTCCTCGGCTACCTGGGCTTTTCATCGGCCCGCCGTGCCGAGCAAAACCGGGTTTGGGTAGGCATGGCCAAAGAAACGGCTCACCAGCTGGGCACTCCCATTTCCGCCATCGTGGCCTGGATCGACCACTTGCGCGAGAGCCGGGCGGAAGATGTTGAGGTCCAGGAGGTTCTCAACGAATTGGGCAATGACGTCAAGCGGTTGGAACTGATCGCCGAGCGCTTTAGCAAGATCGGCTCCCTCCCTGCCCTGGAGACGGTATCCGTGAGCCGGGAACTCGACAAAGCGCGCGCCTACATGCAGCGCCAGGCGCCCCGAAAGGTCGTCTTCGACTTCCCCGACCCGGACGAGCAGGCAGCTCCGGCCCTGATGAATGCCCCGCTGTTTGCCTGGGTGATCGAAAACCTGCTGCGCAATGCCCTGGACGCCATGGGCAGCGAGGGCACCATCCGGGCTCGCATTTACGACGAGAACCACTTCACCTGCCTCGACCTGTCGGATACCGGAAAGGGAATCCCGGCCGGTAAGTTCCAGACGGTGTTCAAACCTGGTTTCACCACGAAAAAACGCGGCTGGGGCCTCGGCCTCTCCCTGGCCAAACGCATTATTGAGGAATACCACCACGGCAAGATCTTCGTGAAATCCTCGGAGGAGGGCAAGGGCACCACCTTCTGCATCAAACTGCCCAAGGCCCCCGCAATGCCCGACGCCCAACCGAAGCCCCAGGCGATGAGAAGCTAGGCGGCGGCTACTCTTTAATGAACATCCAGCGGGCCAGCTCGCGCAGAGTCACCTTTTTGCCGTACATGAGAATGCCGACCCGGTAGATGCGCCCGGACAGCCAGATGAAAAATACAGCGGCCAGAAACAGGATCACCACCGAAAGCAGCACCTGCCAGACGGGAGGCTCGAATGCCAGGCGCGCGGGCATCACAATAGGCGAAAAAAGCGGGAAGATGGACGACCATACGGCCAGGGAAGAATCGGGCGACTGAATGGCCATCACCATGATGTAGAATGCGAGGATGACGGGGATGGAAATGGGAATGGTCAGCGCCTGACCTTCGCCCAGGTCGTCGCTCATAGCCGAGCCCACCGCCGCAAAAAGGGACGAATACAGGAAATACCCCCCCAGAAAGTAAAGCACGAACAACAGCAGCATGACGCCCCAGTTCTGGTTCCTGAACTCGCTGATCGCCAGAGCGATCTTTGCCTGGGTATCGTCGGGATCCAGGCCGGCGGCCGCTGCCTGCGGGGTCTGGCTTTGCAGCGATGCCGAATCGAACCCAAAGAGCAGGGTCACGATGGTGACGACCAGGGGAATAAGCACCGCCCAGATGGCCACCTGTGTCAGGCCCACAGCTCCCACGCCGATAATCTTGCCCAGCATGAGTTGAAAAGGCCGAACCGAAGAGATCATTACTTCTACGATCCGGCTGGTTTTTTCCTCCATGACCGAGCGCAGCACCATCGTGCCGTAGATGAATACCGTCATATACATGATCATGCCCATCAGAAAGCCGATGCCGGCTCCGATCGCACTACTGAGGGTGCTGATGCTCGCGTCGGCCTCGGAAATGGTGCGCGGTTGCAGGTCCACTTTCGGATTGAGCGCATCCAGTTCTCTGCGCTCCAGGGCCAGCGCATCGATCTTGTAGTCGCGTATGCGTTCGGCCAGGCGGGAGCGAATGAGGCTCTCCACCTCCAGGCTGGGTACCCGGTCCGAGTAGTAGAACACCGTATGCCGGGTAGAGAGCAGGTTGTCGATGGGTGGAATCTCCAGGATGCCGTCGTAGCGAGTGGTGTCAAAGACCGCTTTCAGGCTTTCCAGGTCGGTATCGACGAACTGGAAGATCAGGTTTTCCTCATCGGGTATGGCCCGGTTGAGGACGTCGCCCTGATCGATGACGGCAATGCGCTGCACGTCGTCGCTCTGGTATTGGAAGATCAGGCTGGCCACCACTAAAAACACGGCGAGCCCCAGGGGCGTGAGCAGCGTCGCCAGAATGAAGGACCGCCGCCGCACCCGAGTGATGTATTCGCGTTTGATGATGAGCCAGAGTTTCTCCATAGCCGTTGCTTAGGCCTCCGGCAGTTTCGCTGCCGAGGACTCGTTCACTTGTTTGATGAATATTTCGTTGAGGGTGGGCAACAGCTCGTTGAACCCGTGGATCACGAGCCCTTTGTCCAGGAGGTGGCGAAGCAGTTCGTTGGGCGAATGATCGGCCTGGAGCCGAAAGACCACCTGCCCGTTGTGCTGCTCCTCCAACTGAGCAATGTCCAGCAGGCCCTCGGGCAGCTCCCCCTCGTATTCTACCCGAAAGCGGTTTTCCTTGAACTGCTCCTTCAGGGCTCGCACCCGGCCCTGCAGCACGTTCTCCCCCTTGTTGATGAGTACGATATCTTCGCACATCTCTTCCACCTGCTCCATGCGATGCGTGGAAAAGATGATGCTGGTCCCTCGTTCGTTGAGCTGCCGGATCTCCTGCTTGATGAGATTGGTATTGATGGGGTCCAGGCCGGAGAAGGGTTCGTCCAGGATCAACAGGCGGGGATTGTGAATGACGGTGGAGATGAACTGGATCTTTTGCTGCATCCCTTTGGAGAGCTCTTCCACTTTTTTCTCATACCAATCCAGGATGCCGAACTTCTCGAACCAATAATTGATCTGTTCGTCGGCCTGCTGGCGCGAAAGCCCCTTGAGGCGGGCCAGGTATTTGAGGTGCTCTCCGACGTGCATTTTCTTGTACAGACCGCGCTCTTCGGGCATGTACCCGATGCGGGCCGGATGCCGGATGCCGAGCCGCTCTCCATCGAAGTACACCTGACCGGAATCGGCCTTGGTGATGGTGGTGATAATGCGAATCAAAGAGGTCTTACCGGCGCCGTTGGGCCCCAGCAGGCCGAAAATGGCACCCTCCGGCACGGCAAAACTCACGCTGTTGACAGCCACCTGCTTTCCGTACGTCTTCATCACCTCTTCCAGTCGCAAAATTGCCATATTGAAAACTTGGTGTCTGCTTTACATGGGGGTTAACGCAAAAGGAACGGACTTCGTTTTCCGGGCGTTTCGCACAGCTGAAACAACCGAACTCAAAATGAAGCAAGTATAGGTAAAATTATGCTTTATGCCGGTATGCCGATGGAATGAAAACAGCCCGGGCAGCCGGCCGGCGCGCCGGTCGGCAAAGACCACTTTTTTTCCCCATCCGGTACAGGGTTTTGTGGAAAAACAATCCTTGGGTTTGCCGTGCAAAAGCTGTAGATTTGATAACTCCTGTCGGATTTGCGGTTTTCCGTTCGATCGCTTGAAAGGAAAACCGCTTGATACTAATTTATACTACGCTTAACAGTGCGGTAACAAATACGCTGTTTTTCCACAATGGAGAGCTGTTTTCTCCACATGTGTGAATAAAACAGCCTTAGAATCATGCAATTAGCAAACGAGACCAGCCCTTGAGCATGTAATGTGAACGACCATGGCAAAAGACCGACCCGGAATCAAGCCCAAATCCTCCTTGTCCAAGGGGCCTCGCCAGCGCCAGGAAGACCTGTCCGATTTCGTATTTGGCAAGATGCCCCCACAGGCTCCGGCGCTTGAAGAGGCGGTTCTCGGCGCACTCATGCTCGAAAAGGACGCCATGGCTGTAGTCCTGGATATCCTCCGCCCGGAAAGTTTTTATCACGATGCCCACGGTCTTATCTACGGGGCCATGATGCGCCTGTTCGAGCGTTCGCAACCCATCGACCTGCTCACCGTCACCGAAGCGCTCAAGAAGGAGGGCGAACTGGAGGCTGCGGGCGGGGCTGCCTATTTGGTTCAGCTCACCGACCGGGTGGCCTCTTCGGCCAACCTGGAATACCATGCCCGCCTGGTGGCTCAAAAGTTCATTCAGCGCGAGCTGATCCGGGTGTCCTCCCTGGTCGTCAAAGACGCCTACGAGGATACGACCGATGTGTTCGACCTGCTGGACCGGGCCGAACAGGGGCTGTTTGACATCGCCCAGCGCAATATGAGCCGAAGCGTGGAGACGATGAGTTCGCTGGCCTCCAAGGCACTCAAGCAATTGGAGGAATTGCGCACCCGAGAAGACGGCCTGACCGGAGTGCCCACCGGTTTCTCCTCGCTGGACCGCCTCACCTCCGGCTGGCAGCCCAGCGACCTCGTCATTGTCGCGGCCCGGCCCGGTATGGGTAAGACCAGTTTCACCCTCTCGCTGGCGCGCAATGCGGCCGGCACATTTCGCCGACCGGTAGCTATCTTCTCCCTGGAAATGTCGGCGCTTCAACTGGCCCAGCGCCTGATCTCCATGGAAGCGGAAATTTCGGGCAGCAAAATGCGCAACGGCCAGCTGGGCGAAGAGGAGTGGAAACAGCTCCACCAGGCCATTGAGGCGATCAGCGAAGCGCCCGTTTTCATCGACGACACCCCCGGCATCAATGTATTTGAATTGCGCGCCAAATGCCGGCGCCTCAAGATGCAGCACGATATCCAGCTCATCGTGATCGACTACCTGCAGCTCATGAGCGGCGGCAGCGAAAACCAGCGGGGCAACCGCGAGCAGGAGGTGAGTGCGATCTCCCGGGCCCTCAAGGGCATGGCCAAAGAACTGAACGTGCCGGTCATTGCCCTCTCTCAACTCAGCCGAGCAGTGGAGGTCCGGGGCGGCACCAAGCGGCCGCAACTCAGCGACCTGCGGGAATCCGGCTCGATCGAACAGGATGCCGACATCGTCTCCTTTATCTATCGCCCCGAATACTACGACATACTCGAAGATGAAGAAGGCAACTCCAACAAGGGCGTGGCCGAGCTTATCGTAGCCAAGCACCGCAACGGCGAGACCCGGACCGTTAAATTGCGCTTCACAGAGGAATACGCCCGCTTCTCCGACTGGGATGAACCCGACTTTGCCGACTTGCCCGAGGGCACCTTTGAAGACAGCCTGAGTGGCATGAACGTCATCACCCGTTCCTCCCGGATGAACGACGACGACTCCACGCTCACGCCCGATGAAGACATTCCCTTTTAATCGCGTATGAAGAAAAAAAAGCCAAACCGCCTTCAACTCCGTCGCAAGTCCCAACCCAATAAGAAAAAACCGGCCTTCCGGCCGGAGCCGCCCGGTCCTATGCGGCTCAACAAGTACGTGGCGCACTGCGGGATCGCTTCGCGCCGTCAGGCGGCCGAACTGGTCAAGGCCGGCAAGGTGACCGTCAACGGCGAGGTGAAGCGAGAGCCCTACTACGTGGTGCAGGAGGGCGACGAGATCGCCTACGAAGGCCGGGTGATCCGTCCGGAGGAAAAGCAGGTCTACATCCTGCTGAACAAACCCAAGAATACGATTTCCACCGTGAGCGACGAAAAAGGCCGCCGCACCGTACTGGACCTGCTTCGGGGCAAAGTGGACGAACGGATCTTTCCCGTCGGCCGGCTGGACCGCAACACGACCGGGCTGCTGCTGCTCACCAACGACGGCGAACTGGCCCAGCGCCTGGCGCACCCCAGCCACGAGGTGAGCAAGGTCTACCTGGTAGCGCTCGACAAGCCGCTCCGCCCCGAACATCTGCAGCAGATCCGCAACGGCCTGGAACTGGACGACGGCCCGGCCCCCGTGGATGAGATCGTGCTGCTGCCCGACAAGCAGGGCAAAGAGGTCTCCCTGGAGATCCACATCGGCCGAAACCGCATCGTGCGCCGGCTGTTCGAACATCTGGGCTATGAGATCAACCGGCTGGATCGCACCCACTACGCCGGCCTCACCAAGAAAGACCTGCCCCGCGGGTTTCACCGCCACCTCACGGAAGAAGAGGTGCGGCGACTGAAGTATTTCAAGGAATGAATGCCGGTCGCCCAGCCCTTATGGGATACAGGTGTGCGCCGAAGAGCTAACTCCGGTTGGTGATCCGGCGGAAAGAACCGCGCCGGGAAGGCCGCCAGAGGTAAACCGGCGGCCTCTTTTAAAACATTTTGTTTGTTCCGGTCAGGCGATTCTCGTATCTTTACCGGGCTAATAAGACGCTATGCCTAAGCCAGAAGAGAACAAGGCAAACGGAAACGGAAGCATCATCTCCCTCAACGGCATGTACCAGGACTATTTCCTGGATTACGCCTCCTATGTGATCCTGGAACGGGCCGTTCCCGCCGTGGAGGATGGCCTCAAGCCAGTGCAGCGGCGCATTCTGCACGCGCTGCGCGAGATGGATGACGGCCGCTTCAACAAGGTGGCCAACATCATCGGCCAGACCATGCAATACCACCCCCATGGCGATGCAGCCATCGGCGAGGCTATGGTGAATCTCGGCCAGCGCGAGCTTCTGATCGATACCCAGGGAAACTGGGGCGACTATCGCACCGGCGACAGCGCGGCGGCCTCCCGCTACATCGAAGCAAGGCTTACGCCCTTCGCCAAGGAAGTGGCCTTCAACCCGCAGACCACCGACTGGCAACTCTCTTACGACGGCCGCAAGAAGGAGCCCATTCACCTTCCCATGAAATTTCCTCTGCTGCTGGCACAGGGAGCGGAAGGCATAGCCGTAGGCCTGTCCACCAAGATCCTGCCGCACAATTTCATCGAACTCTTGCAGGCTTCCATAAAGTTGTTGCAGGGCAAAAAAACCACGCTCTACCCCGACTTCCCCACCGCGGGCCTGGTGGATGTGAGCGATTATCAGAGCGGCCGGCGCGGCGGCCGGGCAAAGGTGCGGGCCCGCCTCGAACAGCTCGACAAAAACATCCTGGCCGTGCGCGAACTGCCCTACGGCGTGACGGTTCCCAACCTTATCGACTCCATCATCAAAGCCAACGAGAAGGGGAAGATCAAGGTGAAACGAGTGACCGACAATACGGCCGCCGAGGTAGAAGTGCTCATCGAACTGGCTTCCGGCTATTCACCCGACCTGGCGATCGATGCGCTGTACAAGTTCACCCACTGCCAGGTATCCATTTCGCCAAACGCCTGCATCATTATTGATGAAAAGCCGCACTTCGTGACGGTGGAGGAGATCCTGCGCATCAGCACGGAGCGCACGCGCGAGCTACTCCGGCAAGAATTGGCCATACGACAGCACGAGCTGGAAGAAAAACTGCACTTCGCCAGCCTGGAAAAGATCTTCATCGAGAAGCGCATCTATCGCGACATCGAGGAATGCGAGACCTGGGAGGCCGTATTGGAGGCCATCGATAGGGGGCTGCGAAAGCACGTGTGCGTGCCCGGCGAGAAAGCGGACGACCGGCTCTTGCTGCTGCGCGACATCAGCGAAGACGACCTCATCCGCCTCACCGAGATCAAGATCAAGCGCATCTCCAAATACAACGTCTTCAAGGCCGACGAGCAGATCGCCAGGCTGGAGGAAGAACTGGCTCAGGTGAAACACGACCTGGAGCACCTCACCGACTACGCCATTGCCTGGTTTCAGCACCTGCTGGAAAAATACGGCAAAGGACGGGAGCGCAAGACCGAGATCGCGACCTTCGAAGAGATCGAAGCGGCCACGGTGGTGGCTGCCAATGCCAAACTGTACGTCAACCGCAAGGAAGGCTTTATCGGTACCGGCCTGAAGAAGGACGAATTCGTGACCGACTGCTCGGACATCGACGACATCATCGTCTTTCGCAAGGACGGCAAGTTCCAGGTGACGCGCATTGCCGACAAGGTCTTCGTGGGCAAGGACATCATCCACGTGGACGTGTGGAAGAAAGGCGACGAACGAACGACCTACAACCTGGCCTACCTCGACGGCAAAACGGGAAGAAGCTTCGTCAAGCGCTTCCACGTGAAGGCCATCACCCGCGACAAGGAGTACGACCTCACTACAGGCGAGCCGCATTCCAAGGTGCTCTATTTCTCGGCCAACCCCAATGGGGAAGCCGAAGTGGTGACCGTTACCCTCCACCCCCAGTCCCGTGCCCGAAATAAGGTGTTCGATTTCGACTTCGGCGAGCTGGACATCAAAGGCCGCGGCTCCAAGGGCAACACCCTCACCAAATATCCCGTGCGAAAGATCGCCCTCAAAGAGGTGGGCAAATCCACTCTGGGCGCCATGCAGGTGTGGATGGACGAAGTGAGCGGCCGCCTCAATACCGACAAGCGCGGACGCTACCTGGGCGCCTTCGATACCGGCGACCTCATCCTGGCTATTTACAAGGAAGGCAGCTACGAGCTCAATGAGCTTGACCTCAATCGCAAATACCCGCCCAAGGAGCTGATGTACATCGGCAAGCACGACGAGCTGGGCGCCATCAGCGCTGTCTATTACGAGGGCGGCAAAGGCTGGACCCTGGTCAAGCGCTTCATGATCGAGACCAACAGCCTGGATCAGCGCTTTGCCTTTCTCACCGATCACAAGGATACCAGGCTGTACTATGCCACGGCCGAAGACGACCCCACCCTGCAGTACACCTACCGGGCCAACAAGAAGAAACACGAGGAGCTTCTCAAACCGGCCGATTTTATCGACCTCAAAGGCTGGAAAGCTTTAGGCAACAAACTCACCGAAGCCAAATTGCTTTCCGTCAAGGAGGTAGAAACCGAGTCCGAAGCCAAGGAGCGGCTTCAGGCCGGCGATTCCGTGGAGTTCGACCTGAAGGCCAGAAGCGGCGGGCAGCAGAAGCTTTTTGATTAGGCCTGAAAATCACTCACCGGATGCCCTGAGCTTGCCCTGCCTACGGCAGGTCATCCGATCCGTGCGGGTTAACCCGGAAAATTCATCGAATTTTCCGCCCGAAGGGCTGACGAATTGTAAAATTTTGTGAATCAAACTATTACGAATAATGCAGTTCAATTCTCACTGTTATTATCCGTACCCAAGTTTGGGCCCACAAAATTTTGCAATTGTCAGGATTCACGGTAACCCGTGAATAATCCGGGTTAATTCTGAAACACCCCCGACGCCTTCTCCTGAAAGAAGAACTGCGCCTTGCCGAAGGCCGGCTCCAGGTCATCCAGCCAGACGGCCTTGGGATTATAGCGTGCAAAGAAAGGGCGCCCCACCCAATCGGGATTTCGGCCCTGGATGAATCGCAGCGAAAAGACCCGCTCGCCCTGGATGTCGGCGGTGCCCAGCACCTGCACCTTGCCCGGATTGGCCGACATGACCGGTCCGCGTACCGTGCGGCCGAGTCCGCTTTGCTGCTGGTAGGCCTTGCGAAAGATCTGATGGGCACGCTCCAGGCTTACCGCAAAATAATCCTGTGCCCCCGTATCGCGGGCCACGAACATGTAGTAGGGCACGATGCCCATGCGGGTCTGCATGCGCCACATGCGCTTCCAAGCATCTACGCTGTCGTTGATGTGACGCATGATGGGCGACTGGGTGCGGATCTGGGCCCCCGTATTGCGGATGCGGCGCACGGCCTCCTGTACGGCCGGCGTTTCCAGTTCTCGCGGATGATTGAAGTGAGCCATGAAAGCCAGGTGATATCCCTTTTGGACTACGCGTTCGAAAAGGCGAAGCATATCGTCGGCGTCCTTGTCGGTCGTGAACTTGTAGGGCCAATAGCTCAGCGACTTGGTGCCGATGCGGATACTTTGCAGGCTGGGCAGGTTGCCCTTGAGCAGAGGCTCCACATAAGCAGTAAAGTTCTTGGCCGACATGATCATGGGATCCCCGCCGGTGAACAGCACATCGGTCACCTGCGGATGCCGCCGAAGGTATTCTACCAAGAGTTCCGTTTCGCGCATGGCAAACTTCAGCTCGTCTATCCCGACGAATTGCGGCCAGCGGAAACAAAAGGTGCAGTAGGCATGGCAGGTCTGACTGTTGCTGGGAAAAAAAAGTACCGTCTCCCGGTATTTGTGCTGCAAGCCGGTTAGCTTCTGGCCATCGAGCATAGGTACATTGTGAGCCTGTCCTGAGGGATGGGGGTTGAGTTGATAGCGGATCTTATTGGCTACGATCTTCAATTCGGCCTTGCTGAGCCCCTGGGCCAGCGCTTGTTCCATCTCCTCAAAGTGGGCCTCGGACAGCATACCGGGTTGGGGGAAGGTCAATTGAAAAATGGGGTCCTCCGGGATATTTCCCCAATCAATCAACTCCTCGACCACATAAGTATTTACCTTGAACGGAAGCACGTGGCCCACCACGTCAATAGCCTGTTCTTCGCGCTTGGAAAGGGCTTGTTTGAGCTGGGGAATTTCGCGGTAGTTGCGCAGAGCGTAGGCTTTGTATTTCATCGGAGATGCTGCCATTTAAAATATTTTTAACGTTAAAAAAACAACAAATTGACTTTAGGCGTCACCGTCTTGCTATCGGCAAAGGCATACCCGCCTCGCACGAACGCGGAGGATCCTTTGCAAAATCGCTTGCCTTTCCGGCCAGACATCGGGTTTGGTCAATGGGGCGGCTTTGCAGCCAGGGGTGTGCGGCTAGGAGAAAGCCCGTTTTTTGATCGGATGTGGATTTCTAGCAGAACATCCCGAATATACTGAATTTTAACGTAAAAAAAAGGGGATTTTTCCTTGGAAGCTCCGCTGCCGGTTCAGAGCCATTTTTCGATTTGCCGCACCGTCTGCAGGTGGAAGTCTTCGGAAAGGAACCGGCCGGCCGGCATCATCTGGCCCAGCGGCCCCCATTCTCCAAGCACCAGATGCGCCAGTTGCTCGGGCTGCGGCATGGGCGGGCTTTCCAGGGGTCGGCCCTGTTCGTCGAAGGGATTGTATTGTTCCACGCGCTGCACCGCATGTTGGTAATCCGGATGGAAAATGGTCTGGCGATACAACAGAATGAAGCCCGGCCCATACTCGGCCTTTCGCCAAGGCAGGAGATAAAGGCTGGGCGAGGTTTCCACTTTGGCCTTGATCCGTTCGTAATCGGGCTCCCCCGGGTCGGCAATGATGAAGTGAACAAAGCCCCCGGCATCCGGGACGGTGTCGGAGTCCTTGTATCCATGATAGGTATGGGTATTGTGGTTGTCTCCGATGTTGACAGACCAGTAGCGCACATCCGCTGATCCGTAATCCGCCGGCGAGCGGGGGTGGCCCGGCGGGCGAAACGAAAAAAGGGCCACCTGACCCTCCTGAAGCACATTGGGTGCATACAGGTATTGGCTGATGGGGTTGGGGTACATGCGCGATGTGATGCTGCGCAGAAAAAACAAAATGGGCAGATGCCGGAATGGCCGCACGGTATGCGCCGGCAAATCGTCCAGAGGGGTTTCGGCTCGTTCGGGCATGGGCTTGGATTCCCCCGTGCGGCTGTCGAAAGCCGAGAGCCTGGGCAGCTCCACACCGCCCCGCGGATCGCCTTCCGGTATGTAGTAGCGCAAAAGCAGGTTGAGCCGGAGCAGGTCCGGATCGTACGTCAGCATATTGTGAAGTCCGTCGGTAAGCTCGGCCGGTGTATCCTTCGGTACAATGTAGAGGGTGTATCGATGCTCCCCTTCCAGCACAGCTCGGTAGGGATTGCGGCTGCCCGGATCGGGTTTCAACGCTACATCCAACAGGCCGGTCAGGTAATCGGTGGTCACGTCATCGTACAAGGTTATGTTGAAAAAGCGGGTGCGCGGAAAAACACCCTCAACCTTGATGCCCATGTGCGGATGCGCTTGCACGTCAAAAGGGAAAGCCCAGTAGTTGGCGTACATGTCGGGGTAGAAGCGCAACGACTGGTTGTGGCCTAGGTAGCCGCTGCCCCAATGGGCAGTTGTAGATGTATGCAGGGAATTCATAGGCGATGCCGGACTTGGGTCGCCCTTAAGATGCAAAAAAGGCCAGACAAGCGAACTCGTCTGGCCTGATTCTTATCGATTGCTGCTACGAAAAAGTAGGCGTCATCTCGCGAGACCGGGAGCGAAGCCGGCGCAGCCCGCGATCGCGAATCTGCCGCACTCGCTCGCGACTCACACCCAGGTGCTCGCCGATATCGGAAAGCGACAGGGGGTGTTTGCGTCCGATGCCGTAGTACATAGCCAGAACAGTCGCCTGCCTCGGAGAAAGGGTTTCCAGCATCTGGCGCACTTCTTCGCGCTGTGATTCCAGAATAGACAGCTCGTGATCCGGCGTTTGCATGCTGTCATCCTGCAAGACTGTAGCCAGGGTGCCGTCTCCATCTTCGGAAAGCGGAGCATCCAGCGAGGAGATAGACTGCTGAGCCTGCAGGCACTTTTTCACCTGCTCCGGCTTGAGGCCGGTCTCTTCGGCCAATTCGGCCAGAGAGGGCTCGCGTTCCTCGCGCTGCAAAAACTCCAACAGGCCGGCGCGCACCTTGGCGCCTGTTCCTTGCAGGTTTTGCGGCAGGCGGATCTTGCGGGACTTGTCGTTGATTGCCTGCAGAATGGACTGACGAATCCACCAAACGGCGTAGGATATAAACTTAAAGCCCTTGGTTTCATCAAAGCGCTGAGCTGCCTTGATCAGGCCAATATTGCCTTCATTGATCAGGTCGCCCAGCCACAATCCCAAATTCTGGTATTGCTTGGCTACCGATACCACAAAGCGCAAGTTGTGCATCACGATCTTGTGGAAGGCCACCTCGTCTCCTTCCCGGATGCGACGAAACAACTCCACCTCTTCTTCCGGCGACAACACGTCGTAGCGGGAGATATCGGCCAAATAGCGCTCCAGGGACTTCTCGTCCCGGCGCGTAATCGATTCAGTAATTTTTAATGCTCGCATTCAATTCCTTCGTTTTCTCATCCACTCGCAGCAGATGTATTACTTTAAATACACCAATTGCGTGTGCGGAAGTTCATATGTATTCAAAATTCGCTCCGCAAAAGCTTTGTGCCCGTGAGGAGCCAGTAAAAAAAGTTTGCCCCCGCGCATGGCTGCCAGGGTACTCAGCAGCTTCCACTTGGAAATGAGCCGCTTTTTATTTTCAGTTTTCAAGGCGATCTCTACATACCACTTGCCGTGGCCACCTGCTTTTCTGCCCGTAATGTCGGGAACAATGGGTTGGTCGCTTTTTTTGCGCCGAAAAGCCGAAGGAGGATCGAAGTTCTCCCAATTGGCGCGAATATTCGAAAGGCCTCGCTTTTTGGCCCAGTCAATAGCTTTTTGATAATAAGATGATTTAGACATTATCATGTAGGTTTATGTTCGAGAAATAAGATCATTTCACCGCAGCAAGGGCAATGCAAGTCAGAGCTGTTGGGGAATCAGGACTTGTACAGGCGCATGTTAGATAGTGCCGAGTGCATTATGGATAGTAGAAAAACCAATCTATTCAGCGTTATGCACCAATAAGTAAACGCCGGCGTCCGGAGAAAAGTTCCATTCCCTTGTGCTGGCTCCAAAAATGGGCGCTTTTCGGCAAGGATTCGAAGAACGCCTTTGCCTTGCCAGAACGCGGGTAAAATGAAGCCTTATTGTTAGATGTACGCATATAACGAATCAAACGGCATCCGGGTTTCATTCCCGGCCCGATTTGCCATTGCCTCTCCATCGCTCAAACCTTAGCCTCGAATGATGATCTCCATCGTCATACCTACCCTCAACGAAGAAGCCCGCATCGGAGCGTGCCTGAGCTGGACGCTTGGCCTTCCCGGCGACAAGGAACTCATTGTGGTCGACGGCGGCAGCCATGACAACACCCGGCAGATCGCAGACCGGCTCCCGGGAGTTCGGCTGCTGGAGTCGGCACCGGGACGGGCCCGGCAGCTCAATGCCGGAGCCGGACAGGCCCGGGGGGAAACTCTGCTTTTTCTGCATGCCGATACTCGCCTGCCGCGACTTGGCCTGCAGCTCGTTCGGGAAAGCCTGAGCAGGCCCGGCGTATCCGGGGGCAGCTTTGCCCTTCAATTCGACAGCCCACACCCGGTACTTCGATTCCAGGCCTGGTGCTCGCAGCTCAATCTGTCCTTCACCACCTTCGGCGATCAGGCTCTATTTGTATCTGCCCGGCTTTTCCACAAGCTGGGAGGCTTTCCCGACCAGCCCTTGCTGGAAGACTGGGAGCTGCAAAACCGGCTTCGCAAGACGGGGCGGTTCGTGAAGATCCGGGAGCCAGTCACCACGGCTGCCCGGCGTTTTCAGCGGCGAGGTATCTGGCGGCAAAGCCTGCTCAACGTATGGCTTTTCACCCGGTACCAGTTGGGCGGTGATGTACAAAAGCTGGCCCGTGCCTACGGCGTTCGGCAAACCCATTGAACCGCAAAGGCCGCCCGGCGCTTTTGTTATTAACCGAATGCAAGCCCTATGCGCAACCTTACGATCTTAGTCTGGATACTGATGCTGGGTTTCAGCCAGGCCCGAGCCCAATCCAACCCTCTGCAATTGAAAACCCCTGTTCGCTATCTCGCCCTGGGCGATTCCTATACCATCGGTCAGGGGGTCCCTGCCTCGGACCGATGGCCGGTGCAATTGGCTGACTCCCTTCAAGCCCGGGGCATCGCAGTGGACACCACTGCGATCATCGCCAGTACCGGCTGGACAACCGGCAGTTTGCTGAACGCGATCAACGGCAAAAACCTGGCCGGGGAAGCCTACAACCTCATTTCTCTGCTGATCGGCGTAAACAACCAGTACCTGAACATCCCGCCGAACGTGTACCGCAGTCAGTTCAGGCAGCTGCTGGACTCTTGCCTGGCCTTTGCCGGGCAGGACACCAGCAGCATCTTTGTGGTGTCCATCCCCGACTACGCCTTCACCCCGTTCGGCAACGGCAACACCCAAATTAGCGGAGAGATCGACTTTTACAACCACATCAACGACTCCATCACGGCCACTTACGGCATCACCTATTTCGACGTCACCCCCATTTCGCGATCCGGGCTTTCCCAGCCCGAGCTGGTGGCTTCAGACGGGCTTCACCCTTCCGGTTTGCAGTACAGCCTGTGGGTATCGCTCATGCTCGAATACATCGATCAAGCCCTTACCTCGGTACCTGAGGCTCCCCCCGAACCCGGACAGCTACACCTCTACCCGGTACCGGCGAGCGAACGCCTCTTTATCAGCGGCCTGCCGAGGGAAATCGATTCCTGGGAGCTTCGGGTTTGGAGCAGCGACGGGCACCTCGCCCTCCGGCAGACCTGCGGCCCGGGCACAGTCCCGGAACTGGACCTGACCGAATGGCCTGCGGGCACGTACGTCTTGCAGGCGCTTTATCGAGGCCGGCCCATGGCTCGCGGCCGCTTCATTGTGCGATAGGGTTTTTTCGTACATTTAGGTTGTATCTACCTCAGTTCTATGCGCCTTATTATCACCTTGCTGGTCAACGGGGCCATCATTTTCTTCAGCGCCCAGTATCTGTATGGGGTGACCGTAGAGGACTATCCCACGGCCATCATCGCAGCTGCCCTTCTGGGCCTCGTCAATTTTTTCATCAAACCCATTCTCAGCATCCTTACCCTCCCCATCACGATTCTCACCCTGGGGCTTTTCTCCCTGGTTATCAACGGCGCCATGATTCTCCTGGTCGATTACTTCTTGGACGGGCTCATGGTTACCAACTTCCTGCACGCCATCATTCTGGCGATAGTGCTGGGGCTGGCCAACGGTGTATTGGGTCTGTTTGACAAAAACGATTGAGCCGTTCCTTGCCCGGCACCCCCGAATGCGCCATATTTCTGAAAAAACCACATGACCCAAATTCCCCGCGAAGGCATGGCTAAGGAGGAGTTGCTCCGCCAATTGCGTGCCTTTCAGCAGAAAGACATCGACTGGCGCAGCGGCCGGACCTGGAGCCTGGTTTACCACATTGATCGCAAACACCATCAATTCCTGAAGGAGGCCCACAATCTTTTTTTTTCCGAAAACCGGCTCAACCCCTTTGCCTTCCAAAGCCTGCGAAAGCTGGAAGAGGAAATCATCCGAATGACGGCCGATATGTTGCACGGCGACGAGAAGGTCGTTGGCACCGTCAATTCCGGAGGTACAGAAAGCCTGTACCTGGCCGTATTCAGCGCTCGCCAGCGGGCCCGCCGGATTGCCCGCCCGGAGGTCGTGCTGCCCACCACCCAGCATCCCGCACTGGCCAAAGCGGCCCATGCCCTGGGTATACGGGTCATTAAGGTGCCTGTAGACGACGCCCAACGAGCCGACGTAGCCGCCATGGAACGCGCCATCTCCGCCAACACCATCCTGCTCTGCGCCTCTGCTCCCCAGTATCCGCACGGCGTGCTCGACCCCATCCCCGAGCTGGGGCAGCTGGCTGAAAAATATCGCATACCCTTTCACGTGGATGCTTGCCTGGGTGGCTTTATGCTACCCTGGGTGGAGGCCCTAGGCCACGAAATGCCCCCTTGGGACTTTCGGGTGCCGGGCGTCACTTCCCTTTCAGCCGATATTCACAAGATGGGCTATGGCGCCAAGGGGGCTTCGGCACTCCTGTACCGGAGTATGGCATACCTCAAGCATCAGTTTTACGTGGACACGGATTACCCCGGCGGCATTTATGCCGTACCCGCTCTGTTGGGTACGCGGAGCGGAGGCCCGCTGGCTGCCGCCTGGGCAGGCATGAAAGCCCTGGGGCGAAACGGCTACCTCGAGGTAGCCGGAAAGGTCATGGAAGCCACCGACAGCATGCGCGAAAAATTACTGGCCATCCCGCAGATCGAGCTGGTAGGCCAAAGTTGCATGAACGTCCTGGCTTACAAAACGCGCAACAACCAACCCGACATTTTCGTGCTGGCCGACCGGCTGCAGGAAAAGGGCTGGATGGTAGACCGCCAGCAGTTTCCCAACTGCATCCACCTGACGATTCAGCACCACAACCGCCCGGCCCTGGAACAATATGCCCGGGATGTACAGGAAGCCGTTCGGTGGGCTATGGAGCATCCGGAAGCAAGCGCCCAAGGCGAGGCCGCGCTTTACGGGCTCATGGCTCGCATTCCCATGCGGGGCATGGTCAGAACCAACGTGCTCCAGCTCCTCATCGATATGTACGGCGGCGGCAAAGCCGAGGCCGAAGAGGAGCACAGCCTTCCTCCTACACCGGCCTGGATGGGTTGGCTCAACCGGCTGCTTTCGGCCTGGCAACGCCTGTTCGGCCGGTAGACCGGAGCAGCGGAGGCCGGGATTCCCTACCTTTGCGGGAAACGCGACCGATTGCGCATCTCACTCGCCATAGCGCTGAGCCTTGTACTGCTGCTGCCCATCCTGGGCCGATACGCTTTCTTTCTGGTGGCGGAAGCCAGGCTGGAGGCAACCTTCCTTGAGACAAGGCCTGAAGAATATGCGGCGGAAGCGCTCGTATGGCTGGCCTTCTCCCGTCGGGAAGCCGCCGAATTGGCTTGGGAGCACGATCGCGAATTTGCCTACCGCGGTACAATGTACGACCTGGTAGAACGGCGTGAAAGCACAGACAGCCTTTTTCTCCTCTGCCGCCCCGACGGAAGAGAAACCGCGCTCTACGAATGGTGGTCGCACGCCGGCCTGGCGCAGCCCGACCAGCAGCATGCCGGCCTTCCATGGAAGCACTTTACCGACTCGCTATTCCCGGCAACGAACCTCGCACACCCTTTTCTTGGTATAGAATGCGGTCGATCGGTACCGCCAGCAGGCGGACCCGGACTCCCGCATTCCATCCCCCAGCCTCCTCCCGTACCCCCTCCGGAAGCCTGCCTGCGCGCCTGAACACCGGATCCTGACTAGTCTGACATGCAAACCATGGGGATTGCGTGTAAACCGGCTGTGGGGAAAAGATCTTCCCATGGCCCCAATCTCAAATCCAATGAAAAAGTGGGTATTGATCTGCTCTTTCCTGGGGCTTGGCACTCTGGGGTATAGCCAAATTCTCAGGGTAGTGGATGCCGAAAGCGGAGAGCCCCTGGTAGCTGCCACCGTCTCGAGCAAAGACACCGGGGCTTTTACCACAACCAATGCGGAGGGCCAGGCCGACCTGTCCTCTTTCTGGGGCGCCCAGTTGATCGAGTTGCGGATGATCGGCTACGAAGCCGTTCAGCTGAGTTATCAGGAGTTGGAGGTCCAGAATTTCAAGGTCAGCATGAAACGGGCCTTTGCCTCGCTGGATCAGGTAGTGGTTTCGGCTACGCGCTGGGAGCAATCCCAGCGACGTGTTCCCGCCCGGATAACCACCATACCCCCCGGAGAAGTGAGCCTGCAAAACCCCCAGACGGCTGCCGACTTACTGGGAGCATCCGGCCAGGTGTTCATCCAGAAAAGCCAGCAGGGAGGCGGCAGCCCTATGATCCGGGGCTTTTCCACCAACCGCCTGTTGTACGCCGTGGATGGGGTGCGCATGAATACGGCCATCTTTCGGAGCGGCAACCTGCAAAACGTGATCTCGCTGGACCCCTTTGCCATGGAAAGCACCGAGGTGCTGTTCGGGCCGGGTTCGGTCATTTACGGCAGCGACGCCATAGGCGGGGTGATGAGCTTTCAAACACTCAGGCCCCGCCTTTCACTGACCGGCGAGCCCCTCATCAACGGCAATGCCGTATTTCGCTACGCCTCTGCCAACCAGGAACGAACCGGCCATTTCGATGTGCAGGTGGGCTGGAAAAAGTGGGCCCTGCTCACCAGCTTCAGTACCGTCCGCTTCGGCGACCTGCGCATGGGCCGCTTCGGACCGGAGGAATATCTCCGCCCCTTTTACGTTCAGCGCATAGACAGCATGGATGTGGCCACCGCCAATCCCGATCCGCTGGTGCAAACCCCCACCGGCTACGGACAGATCAACCTCATGCAGAAGGTGCGTTTTCAGCCGACGAAAAACTGGGATCTCGACTATGGCTTCCACTACTCCACCACGACGGACTTTCCGCGCTACGATCGCCTCATTCGCCTGCGCGACGGCGCCCCGCGCAGTGCCGAGTGGAGCTACGGCCCACAGGTCTGGATGCTCAACAACCTCAGTGCCACTCACAGCAAACCCAATGCAGCTTACGACCAGATGCGCATCCGGTTGGCTCATCAGCGTTTCGAAGAAAGCCGCATCGACCGGGACTTCAACGCCCCCCTGCGCAGGAACCGTTCGGAACGGGTGCTGGCCTATTCGGCCAATCTGGACTTCACCAAGGCCACCGCCGGGCGATCCACCTTCTACTACGGCCTGGAAGCGGTCGTCAACGATGTCAACTCCAGCGGTACCGATGAAAACATCCTGACGGGCAGCACGACCCGGGGGCCGTCCCGCTATCCGCAGGCGACCTGGGCTTCCTATGCGGGTTACCTCACCTGGGCATACAGCTTCTCGCAGCGCTGGCTGCTGCAGGCAGGTGCCCGCTACAACCACTTCCTTCTGAATGCCGATTACCGCGGGAACCAGGATTTCTTTCCGATTCCGGAAGCGGAATCCGCAAACGACGAAGGGGCGCTGACCGGCAGCCTCGGAGCCGTATTCAGCCCGGGGCAGAGCTGGCAGTTCAAACTCAACCTGTCCACCGGGTTCCGCGCGCCCAACGTGGACGACATCGGCAAGGTGTTCGACTCCGAGCCGGGATCGGTCGTCGTACCCAATCCGGACTTGCAGGCCGAGTATGCCTACAATGCGGAGATTTCTGCAGCGAAAGTGTTCGGGCAGGCCGTCAAGCTGGATTTTACGGCCTATTACACCTGGCTCGACAATGCCCTGGTACGCCGGGATTTCACCCTCAACGGGCTCGACAGCATCCCCTACGACGGGGAGTTGAGTCAGGTGCAGGCGGTACAGAATGCAGCAGCAGGACGGGTATACGGCCTTCAGGCCGGCATCGAACTCAAACTTCCCGGAGGGTTTGGGTTCTCATCCCGCATTAACGCCCAGGTGGGCGAAGAAGAATTGGACGACGGCAGCACCAGCCCTTCCCGTCATGCCGCACCGGTGTTCGGCCTCACCCGGCTTACCTTCGAGACCGAAAAGCTGGACCTGGAGGTCAATGCGTCCTACAGCGGCAGCAAAGCCTTCGACGAACTCCCCCCGGGCGAGCAGGCCAAGGATTACCTCTATGCCCGAGACGAGAACGGCAACCCTTATTCTCCGGCCTGGTACACCCTCAACTTTCGAGCGCGTTACCGGCTTACGGATATCTTTACCATCAGCGCGGGGGTGGAAAACCTGACGGACCAGCGGTATCGAACCTATAGCTCGGGCATAGCCGCAGCCGGGCGCAACGCAGTCATCGCCCTGCGCGCGAAATTTTGACCGTATGGGCTCAAGGGCGTGCACTGCCCGTCGTGGATTATTCCGCGAAGACCTTTATTTTAACTTGAGGTTCTGACGTTCAGCAGTTTAGTGCTTGGCTCAACGTCAACCTTAAGTTGGGTTAAGGAAAAAAGTGGATACCCCTATGCAGCTGGTCCGCTTCGAAGCCGAGCATCTGCCGGCCTACCAAAGCTGGTTTTCTTCCGATCCGGCCCTGCGGGCTTTTCTCGGCCCTCCACCGGACCGGGCATGGCTGAACCACATTTTGCAGGAAACCGACGGGCGGCAGTACGCTTGCATGGCAGAGGGAAAGCTCCTGGCTGTGGCAGGCCTGCTGTTCCCCCAGGAAGCGCACCCCTATTGGGTGTTGACCGACCTGGCCGTATGCCCCGGCCGGCAGCGCCTGGGTTGGGGAAGCCGCGTGTGGCAGGAGATCCACCACCTCCATCTACCGGCTCCCGGTCAGTTTTGGGTGAGCTACGTGCATTGGGCCAATCGCGGTGCCCATGCCTTTTTGATCCGGAACCAATGGCGATATGCCCGCCCAGATCCCGATGGCGATGGTATGCTGCGCTTCGAATACGGACTTGACTCATGAATACCGTTTCCCACTGACCGAAACCCGGGGTTTTGAGCCGGGCCCGTTCACCCTGGCCAATTACCGGCAAGCAACCCGCGACCTGCCGGTGCCAGGCGGTGCCCTCGTATCGGCGAAAGCACCGCCTGGCCAGGGCCGCCATTTCGGTCATCCCTTGCGTTTGCCCCGGTCGTTGGTCACCAGGAGCGGCAGGTGGGCGTCCAGTTGAATTAGGCGCAGGGCTACATTGCCGATGAGAAACGAGGCCAGACCGCCCCGGCCTTTGGAGTTGACCACAACGAGGTCCTTCTTCTCCTGCAGGGCATAGGAATAAATGGCCTCCGATATGCTGTCGCCCCGGCTGAAGGTGAATTGACAGGCCACATCCCGTTCGGCTTCCGGCAGGCTTTTGGCAAACTTTCTCCAGTCGGCACGAGCTTCTTTCTCCATGCGATCCTGCATATCCTCGACCTTGATGTAGGGAAAGTAATGGGCTGGAATGTTGTAAACGTGCTGGCATTCCAGGGAGGCTTGGAATTGGCGCTGCAGATAGCGGCCAAAGGCAAGAGCCGTTTTGGAGGCTTTTGAGAAATCCGTGGGCACCAGGATATCGTTGATCTGATGGTAGGCCGTTTCGGGCACCAGCAGAATAGAAGCTGCAAACTCCGGGATGTTGTAAAGCATTTCGGCCACCAGCCCGGACCCCTTGTACGTGACTTTTTTTCCGAGGATAATGAGATCCACATCCTGCTGCGCAGAGGTATGGGCCATGGCCCGGGCTGTGGAGTCGTTTTCCGTGATGAACAGCTCGAAGGGGATATCTGCCTTGCGCATGTGCATGTGTTCCGAAACCTGCTCTTCGACGATATCCGATAGAACCTCCTGTAGGGGCTTATCGATGCCGGAAAGTAATTCGCCGGCACTTTCCGGATAGTCAAAGCGTATGTTGTGGAAGAACAAAACGCGCGCTACATCCGGTATGGCCTGGCTGAAATAGACGGCATAGCGAATGAGGATGTCGTCCATCTCGGTGAGATCGAGACAGATCATGAGGGTTTTCAAGGCTTTCATGCTAGGAGATTTTGTCTTTGCGCCGGGCCAGCAGGCCTTTCAGGACATCCTCGTAGGATTGCCGTTCCCGCAGTTTTCGCCGGCGCTCCATTTCCTCGTGCTCCATCTTCAGGCCCATGTACAGGCTGTAACACATGATGAGCAAGATGATCGTAAAGGGCAGCCCCGTGGTGAGTGCTGCGGTCTGCAAGGCCTTCAAGCCGCCGCCCAATAGGAGCGTGGCTGCCACGGCACCTTCGGTGAGGGCCCAGAAAATGCGTTGTCCCTTGGGCGCATCCAATTTACCTCCCGAGGTAATGCTGTCGATAACCAGGGAGCCAGAATCGGAGGACGTCACGAAAAAACTGGTGACCAGCACGATGCCGATAATCGAGGTGACGAAAGCCAGGGGAAACTCTTCCAACATCACAAAGAGGGCCGTTGAAATACTCTCGTTCACAGCGGCGGCGATATTGCCCGTACCGTTGATCTCAAGGTACAAGGCGGATCCTCCAAATACGGAAAACCACAGGATGGTAAGTAGGGTGGGCACCAGCATAACGCCCAGCACAAACTCCCGCACTGTTCGCCCTTTTGATACGCGCGCGATGAATATGCCCACAAAAGGCGACCAGGATATCCACCAGGCCCAATACACGACGGTCCAGCTGTTTTGCCATTTGGTCTGGGTGTAGGTCTCCGTCCAGGTGCCAATCTCAAAAATCGATTGCAGGTAGGCGCCCGTATTCTGGATAAAGCCATCCAGCAGCGTAATGGTGGGGCCGATGGCGAGCAGTACGACCAGAAAAATAAGGCCCAAACGAATATTCATCTCACTGAGGAACCGAACCCCCCGGTGCAGCCCTGTAACCACCGATATGGTAGCAGCTAAGGTGATCAGCGTGATGAGCACGACCTGAGCGGAGGGCGTATCAGGCAGTCCGAAAAGGTGATGGAGCCCGGCCGATACCTGCTGCACCCCGAAACCCAGCGAAGTGGCCAGGCCAAAGAGGGTCGCCACCACAGCCACAATGTCAATGATATCGCCGAACAATCCGTAGATGCGATCGCCGAGCAAGGGGTAAAAAACAGAGCGTATGGTGAGGGGCAATTTTTTGTTGAAGGTGAAAAAGGCCAGCGCTAATCCCACCAGAGCATAGATGGCCCAGGCGTGTAATCCCCAGTGCAGCAAGGTGTATTTCATGGCATTGCGAGCCTGTTCGGCCTGGTCGATGGCTTTGACGGGCGGATTGGTGAAATGAAAAATGGGCTCCGCCACGCTGAAAAAGAGCAACCCAATACCCATACCTGCCGAAAAAAGCATGGAAAACCAGGCGAAGGTGCTGAATTCAGGTTTGGCGTCTTTACCCCCCAGGCGAATGTGCTGGAAGCGGCTGAAAGCCAGATAGAGCGCTACGGCCAGAAACATATTGACAGACAAAACGAAGAACCATCCCGCATAATCTGCCATGCCGGTCTGTATGCTCGAGAACACATCTTCCATGGGCTTTCCGATCAGCAGTGTGAGCGCAATGAAAAGCAGGATGATGACCGATGCCGGGTAAAAAACCGGCGCGTACACATCGAAGTATTTATTGGAATTTCGCCGCATATTAGTCGGGTTTACCCAAGTGGGTTTTCTACAGATAAAATCGCCTACTGCCCGCGCAAAAGGCCGGCAATAGGCGATTTAAATACTAAAAAGTTTGTAATCAAACTATTGGACGAGCCACATTTTTGCATTCTGGCTGTTATCTCCGCCAAGCCGCTCCACGGCCCGGTTATAGTTTTCCCCGTTCAGGCTGGCCTCCTCGCCGGGGTAGAGAAAGCGGACCGGAAGAACATCGTTGTTTACATTGTCGCAGGGCGGGCTGACAAAGGGAATCCGGTTCCAATCGTTATCCACTTCATTAAGCCAGCGCCGCAGCTCGAAGTAGGGCTCCAGGCCGTGGAAAAAGAGGGCGAGCCACTTCTGCTCCCACACCTGATTTCGGATGGAATCGTTTTGGAGGGCTACGCCGGAGTTGTTGTAGAAGTCGTCGAAATCCGTCCAGCCGGATTCCTGGTAGTCTACGGCGTAATAATCCATAGAGGCTTTTATGCCCTCGCGATAATAGGTTTCCACATTCCCGCTGATCAAGTTTTTGAGCACGGCCTCGGCCAGCAAAAACTGAACTTCCGAATACGTCATCAGAATGCCGTCGGCATGATCGTTGGTCGTGGGGTGGTTGCCGTAATCGAAATAGGCCAGCCCCAGGCGCGACCCGCCCTTCGAACAGGTCGTTTCGGCACCGTTTTGGGCTCCGCTGAATACCGGAGCAAGGGTATCCACATCCGAAGTGTCGATCTCCACAATATTATCCGGCCTGGCGTATCGCATCAGCCGAGGATCCTTGTAGCCCTCCAGCACGGGTATGGAGCGATCGCTCATGACTACGGCGTCGAAGTCGCCCTGCTTTAGCGGCAGCAAGGGGAAGTCGTTGGGAAAACTCTCCAGGTAATCGAGTACGGCATTGTCGGCATTGCTCGAAATGATGGGCAGGTTGTTGGCGATATCGGCAAACTCGGCAGCCACATCCACCCGGTTGGAAACGCGCATGAGGAGGCGAAGACGGAGCGAGTTGCACAGCTTTCGCCACCGCTCACTGGAACCGTCCAGTAGGATATCGCCCTGTACCACGCCCCCTTGGGCCAGCAGGTTGTTGGCGTTGGCCAGTTCGGCCAGAATCCCGCTCTCCCCCATGTAGATGTTTTCCTGCGGATCGTAGGCAGGCTGGAAGTTGCCGGTCGTAGCACCACTCACCGCCTGGCTGTAGGGAATATCGCCATAGGCATCGGTCAGATTGGAAAAGAGCCAGCACTTCAGAACGAGGGCGGCTCCTTCGGTAGCCGGATCTCCTTCTTCACGGGCCAGCCGCTCGGCGTTTGCAACGTCTTCAAGCCCGTCGTACAGAGAGGACCACACCGTGGGAAAGGGGTTCCAGTTGTACACGTCGATTTCTGAGCGCAGCGTTTTGGCCGTCAGCTGCGCGGCATTGTTGCCCAGCAAAAAGGACTCGGTGACCATGGAGTTCATGGTACTGCGTATCGCTGCAGTCATCAGAACGTCCGGTCCGACATCTGTGGGTTGGTTGGGGTTTTCGTTGAGTTCCTCCAGGTCCTGACACGAGAAGGCAAGCACCAGCAGGAAACCGCTTAAGATATATCTGAATGACATGAATGATCCTTTTAATTTTTCAAAAAACAGTTAGCTGCATCCGGATCAGAAGCCCAGATTGATCGCTACCCCCATACTTCTTACGGAGGGCAACTGGGTGCTTTCGAACCCGTTGACAAACAGGCCATTGCGTATTGAGAACGTCTCCGGATCGATCGAAGGCACCTGAGTGAACAGCAGCAGATCGCGACCTACAAAGGAGATGCTGGCTTGCTGCAAGCCCCAGCGGCGAGTCAGATCGGCCGGCAGGGTGTAGGTCAGGCGCAGTTCGCGCAACTTGAAATAGGTGGCGTCGTAGGTGGCTGCTTCGATGTTGTCGCGATTAAAACCATTGCCATAGTAGGCGTAGAAGTAGTCGCGCGTGGGAACAACGATGTCGTTCTCCACCAATGTGCCGTCCGGCAGGCGCTTGACGCCCGGTCCTACAACTCCGCCCGGCTCGACTTGGGTATAGATGGGGATGCCATCCTCATTGTAGCTGATTTCATACTCCGGACGCCCATCCAGGGTAGACAGGTCCAGGTTGGGATCGTCGTTATTGGTAATCGTTCCACCGGTGTTCATCAAGGCATGGGTGCGGGAATAGATCTTACCGCCCACCTGCCCGTCGAACAGGAAGCCCAGGCTGAAAGCGCCGTAGCGGAAAGTGTTGTAAATGCCGGTCCGAAATTTGGGTTGATACGAGCCGGCCGACAATTTCTCATCGGTCAGCAGCGGCAAGCCGTCTTCGCCGTGGATAATGCGTCCCTGATCGTCGCGCTGAAAACCGAGCCCCCAGAGCTGGCCCAACAGTTCGCCTTCGATAGCTACCAGTTCCAGGTTGGCCGATCCTTCATCGCCGGGATAAACGTCCGCGATAATGGGGTAGCTTCCTTCCACGCCCTCGGGCAGCGACTGCACCACAGCCCGATTGTGCCCCAGGTTCCAGTTGATGACCCAGGAGAATTTTTCGGTCCGAATCGGCTCGGCGGTGAGCATGAGCTCCACCCCGCGGTTGCGGATCTCACCGGCATTGACCAGGCGAGACTCGCGGCCGGAAGCCAGCGAAACCGGAAGAAAGATGATCTGGTCTTTACTCAGCATATCGTAATAGGTGGCATCTATCCCCAACCGGTTGTTGAAGAAGCGAATGTCAGCTCCCACCTCCCAGGAGGTCGTGCGCTCGGGGCGCAGATTCGGGTTGGCGGAGAACGAACTGTTGGTGAATGCCGGGGACCCGCCGAACAGGGGCTGCGGCGAGTAAAAATTCTGCAGCAGATAGGGATCCGTATCAGCACCCACCTCGGCATATGCCCCGCGCAATTTGAGGAAGGACAGAACGGAGTTGGTGCCCAGGTTCATCTTCTCCGACAGTACCGCACTCAGCGATACCGAGGGGTAGAAATAGGAGTTGTTCGCGGTGGGCAGGGTGCTGGACCAGTCGTTGCGGCCGGTCACATCCAGGTACAGAAAGTTGTCGTAAGACAAGCTGACCAGCCCGAAGACGCTGTTGATGCCCTTCTCCGCTTCGCGATTTTCCACCAGCAGGTCGGCCCGGTTGTTGGTGAGGGTATACAGGCCGGGCAGCAGCAGCTGTGGGTTGTTGGCTCGCAGAATATTACTTCGCTGACGCATGATGTTCCCGCCCAGACGCACCGTCACATCGAACAGGGAGTTGTCCATCAGGTCGGTATTGTAGGTCAGCAGCAATTCGGTATTGGTCTCCGAGAAGGTGAGCTCGTCTTCGCGGTAACTGCCGAACTCAATGCCCCGTGTCGAGGGCGCGCGGCGAAACTGACGCTGCTCGTCGTTGACGTCGGCACCAAAACGGAATCGGGCCGAGAAGTTTTTCGAGAACTTGTAGTTGAGCTGAGCCAGACCAAAAATGCGGTTGGACTGGAAAGCGTTGGTGTTCTCATTGACTACAAACCAGGGGTTGTTTACCCACAGGTTTTCCACGTACTGCTGCTCTTCACCTTCCAGGCCGGGCTTCCAGTAATCGCGAAGATCGTCGATGGGCACCTGGCGGGGGTACCACAGCCAGCCGTACATGACAGAACTCGTTTCGTCATAGCCCGCATTGGGTACGTTGTCGGAGCCCGAGTTGACGTACATGGCATCTACCTGAAAACTCAAGCGATCGTCCCAGATCTTCCGGCCGATGCTCGCGGAAAGGGTATTGCGTCGAAGATTGGTATTGGGCACAATGCCCCGCCGGGAAAGATTGGAGTACGAAAAGCGAAACTGCCCGTTCTCGTCGCTGTTGGTGATCGCTACATTATTGATGGCCGTAATACCGGTGCGAAAAAAGTTGCGAATGTTATCGGGAGCCGGTGTGAGGGGTTTTAATTCTTCTCCCGAATCCCATTGGCGTACCGGCGTGCCGTTCAGGGGCGGTCCCCAGTTTTCGCCAAAGGCATCGTAATAGTTGATGCCGTTCAGGTCGGTGTAAACGGTTCCGTCGTTGTAGCTGTAGAATCCATACCCGCCAAAACCATAGGAGTTCTGATAGTCCGGCAGGCGCAAAATGGTCTCGAAGTTGGTCGTGGAGTTAATCTCGACGCCCCAACCCCGGGAATTCTTTCCGGTCTTGGTCTGGATGAGAATGACGCCGTTGGCTGCGCGCGAACCGTAAAGGGCAGCGGCTGCGGGGCCTTTCAGAATGGACATGGACTCGATGTCGTCCGGATTGACTACCTGGGCGGCATTCCCGAAGTCGATTGTGGTCGACCCGTTCAACCCATCGCCCGGACTGAACAAACCGTTGGTGATAGGCATACCATTTACTACAAAAAGCGGCTGGCTGCTGCTCGTCAGGGAGGTCTGCCCCCGAATGGTAATATTGGCCGAGGCCGTGGGGCCGTTGTTGCTGCCGGCCACAAAAACGCCGGGTACTTTTCCCGAAAGAGCATTGGTGAGGTTTACCGGCTTGACGGCGGCAATCTCTTCGTTCCCCAATTCGGAAACAGCGTACCCCAGCGCTTTTTCTTCGCGTTCGACACCGAGAGCTGTTACCACCACTTCGGATAGCTCAACGGACTCCCTGAGCACCACATTGATCGTCGATTTGTTTCTTATAGAAACTTCCCGACTGGAATAGCCGATGAAGGAGATCACCAAGATGCGATCACCTTTATTTACTTCCAGCTCAAAGTTTCCATCGTAATCCGTAACGGTACCCGTACCGGTTTCTTTGACCAGAATATTGGCACCGATGAGAGGCTCTCCACTTTTGTCTTTAACCGTGCCGGTAATCGTCCGGGTCTGCGCCGTTAAAGAACTTGAAAACGAGAGCGCTAAGACACAAATGAGGGCTTGGAGCAGCCGCTTTCCACAGGCTTTTCCGCCCCTGAGGGGTAAAGGATAATCCATACGTCGATCTTTTTTCTGTTCAAAAACGAAGTGAAGGTAATAAATACCCAAACACTTTCAACCGAAAGGAATTAGAACTGAAGAGGAAGTGACAAGAGGATACCAGTACCTGTTCGTTTCAAACGAAACTACTGCTCCTTATTTCGGGCTTGGATCTCCGAACTGGAGGTCAGAATGGGCGCTGCGTCCAGCTTTTCGATATTCAGGAAGTCAATGATGAGATCGAATGCCTGCTGGAGGGAGGCCAGCTTATCGGCCGGCAGGTTTCGCAACTTGTGGGTGAGCTGTTTGTGGAGGGGTTCGGGCGTCTGTTTGAGCAGCTCTGCGCCCTTCGCCGTAAGGGTAACCAGGCCGATCCGCTTGTCCTTACTGGACGGAAGGCGCGCCACCAATCCCTTTTGTTCCAGGCGGGAGATTATCCCGGTCACCGTGCTGGCATTGAGTTGAATGTAGTCCTTGATCTCCTTATGGGATGCCTGAAAGTCGACTTTGCCGTTGAGGTAGCTCAGACACAACAATTGAGGAATGCTGATGCCGAATTCCTTTTCCATCCGCTTGTCTTCCAGGTTCACGGATCGGATGATCTTTCGAAGGTTGATTAACACTTGAGTGGGATCCATACCGGTTATACATCCTAGAGGTTATGAAATGCCTTCCCTATATTTTGCAGGAAATCAGAGCAGCTATTCAGCAGGCCGGCTTTGACCGGGAAAGTTACGAGATTGCAACCAAAGACTTGATCCTCGCTCATGAAAGAGATTCGCAATATTCTCAGGTGGCACGACGAGATGGATTGGAGGCGCGAACAGGCCGCCCTGGCTTCGGTGGTTCGCGTTGAGCAAAGCGCCTTTCGTCGCGTCGGGGCCCGCATGCTGGTAAAGAGCTCGGGGGAGTGGATCGGCGGTATCAGCGGCGGCTGCCTGGAAGGCGATGCCCTGAGACGTGCTCAGGCGGCCATCTTCCGCAATACGCCCTCCAGGGTAGTATACGACACGCTCGACGAAGCGGACGACCGGCAGATCGGCATCGGCCTGGGTTGCCGGGGGCGCATCGAGGTGCTTTTCACCCCCATCCATCCGGAGGACGCGCAAAATCCCATTGCGGTCTTGCGCCGGCAGGTCGCCCGCCGGGAACCCAACATCCTGATTCAGCTCATTCGACACAGCCGCCAGGCCATAGACGGAAGGCTCTGGGAGGCAACGCAAGCCCGCCAGTTGGAACGAGAGCTGGAGTTGCCGGCAGGCAAACTGGAACCCTGCCTGGAAGAGGTCCGCCAGATGGGGCAATCGCGCATCTATTCCTTTGATTCGGCCGGGGAAAGCTTCCAGCTGCTTCTGGAGTGGATCCGGCCCGAAACACGCCTGATCGTGGCCGGCGAGCACTACGACGTATCGGCCCTGGCCGGGATTGCCGGCGAATTGGGCTGGGAGCTGCATCTGCTCGGCAAGCCCCACAAGTTCAACCGGGCACTGGTCGATGCAGCCTTATCGGTACACCCCTTCGAACAGGCCGGCCGGCTCCCACTCGACGACTTTACAGCTGTGGTGCTCATGACCCACGACTACGACACGGACCTGAACCTGATCCGCCACTTCCTGCTCCGGCGCCCGCGCTATCTGGGGCTGCTGGGCCCCCGGAAACGCATGGAGCGCATGCAGGACGAGCTGCCAAGCGACCCGAACCGGTATTCGGGGCTTTTCAGTCCGGTCGGACTGGATCTGGGTGCGGAAAGCCCGGAAGAGATCGGTCTTGCCATCGCTGCCGAGATCCTGGCTGCTTTCCGGGACCGGGAAGGCAGGCCGCTGAAATACCGGAAGGGAAGCATACACGAACGCCCCTGACGGAAAACCCGGCCGGAGCGAACTCCAACCGGGCCCTACATGCCGCATGGTATCGCATCGGATCTACTCCTGTATGCAATACGCGTCTTGATAGCCTTCGGCGGTTACCCCGGCAATCCAGGATTCCCGCTCGGACTCGGAGCCGCAGATACGCGTGCTGATATCCGATCCGGGGGCATTCCCGAAAGCCTGGCATTCGTAGCAGCTTTCATTTCTCTTTTGGCAGCCGTTTCCCTGGCTTGACAACAAGGCAGCCAAACCCAGAAACAAGAGGAAGGAAAGCACTCGCTGAAAGAAAGGAGTGTACATGGTCTTTGGATTTTGGTTTAGAGAGCTTGTTTGGACTTCACCCTTTGGGCTATTCTTGCCAAATTTTCTCCTGAGCTGCGTTCGCTCCAAAAGCGAAATCCCAACAAGCTCTTAGAAATCAACGCAAACTGCAGGCTCCGGCCGAGGGATCGAGCTGATCGACTACGATCTTCTGCCCGCCCTGTAGAAAGCGACCGCTAAGCAGGTTGTAATCTTCAAAAGGCGGTTCGGCGGAGAGCGGTAGCGGAAGCTGGCCCCCGGCAAAGGCTGCAAAATCTGCCGCCAGACGGAAGGTGGCGAAAAACCGGTCGCCCACCTGGCGATAGATGCCCGTCCCCCGCCGGATCAGCGGGTTGGTCAGGCCCTGGACGTAGGTATCTTGTTGCCGAAAAATGGAGCCCGGTACGGGAAATGCAAAAGGCACATGGGTAAGCATGAACTCGATGGCGTTGTCCTCATCCGATACGGCCTGAAAGTTGATGTTGGGGCAGTCGTAATTGGCCTGCACCTTGGGCGGGTCCTGCTCGTTGAGGTCATGCCCTGCGCAAATACACACCATCTGAGGGGTAGCAAAGGCTGCCAAAAGGCCGAATTGCGGCATGATGAGCGTACTGGTTTCGTCCAGGCCCTGGGGAAAAGGCATGTTCGGCCCGGCCGGCATGGTGAGCCGAAGCCGGTCGTTGGTGTAAGTATAGGTGCCATCGAAGGTGTAATCCTCCCAGGTGTCGGTGGTAAACAACACTCGCATGGAGTTGTCCGCCTGAAAGAGAAAAAACCACTCGAGTTGGGAGCCCACCCGCCCACAGCGATACAGCGCATTGAAAGGCCGGTTGGGCGTAAACTGAAAGCGGTCGGTGACCTCGTCCCGGACCTGCTGCTCGGAGGCCTGGCCGGTAGTTGGTCCCGCGCCTTCATCGCTCTTGGAACACCGCAGCAGCACGGCGGAGATAAGGAGGCAGATCAGAAGCAAAAGGGATCTCATGACTTTCGTTTTTTTTGGATAAAGAATGGATCGGGTCACTCGCGGATGTCGGCCAACCGAAGGTGTTGCGCGGGGAAGGAGCTGAGGTCCGGCTTTCCCAGCAGGAAAAAACTGCCGGAAAAGTCTACCTGGCCCGTACTGGTGGATTGCTGATAACGGGTTTCACCCAGAAACCGGCATTTTTTAAAGCGCCCCTCTTTTAGCTCCAGGCTGAGAAAGTCCGCTTGAGCACCGAAGTGCGCGCCACTAAAGTGAGCCGGGCCGTGAAAGCGACTGTAGTTGAAGTAGGCCCCCTGCTCGCAGTGGAGGTGTGAGAAATCGGCATAGTCGAAGAAGGCGGCCACGCTGAATTGAAGGGCAGCGCGAAAATGGGCGTCTTGGAACAGGGCCGGTCCTTCAAAGCGGGTATCCATAAAATGGGCCTTGTGCTGAAAAAGCGCATTTTGCATGCGCAGCCCCTGATTGAACACACAGGCATTGAAGAAGGCCTGATCCTGAAAAACACACTCTTCGAAGCTGGTGGGCCCGTCGAACGTGCACCGGGTGAAATCGGCCCAACCGGCGATCCGGGCTCCGCGGAAGCTGACTGCTTTGCGAAACGAACAACCGATAAACGACAGATTTTTGCCGAAAGACCCCAGGCGGGTGCGCTCCGGACCTTCCTGGGCATAGGCCAGTACGCGCCCTTTGAAGGTGCAGTTTCGAAACGTAATGGCCGATTCGGTGTGGAAGCGGTAAACACCCTGGCTGATCAGGTGTGCTTCGAGGAGTTGGGTCAGGTCGAGATCTTCCTCGAAGGTCTGGTTTTCAAAAAGGATCTCTCTGCCTTCGCGCAATCGCTGGGCCAGGTCGGGCTCGGCCTGCGAACTGGACCGAAAGGCACAAAAACCGAGCAGGAGCAAGCAAACAGGGAGTAGGATTTTCATGGCGGTATGTTTTTAAGGAGAACGAATAGGCCCGGGCCGGCGAAAAGCCGGCCCAAGACCGTCAAGTCTGCGTAAGGGCGCAACTCATTGGGAATACACCTCTTTGGCCTGCCCCTGAATATGGGCATCTACCTTCTCATCCAGCCGGCCGCTTCGCTTCTCGTGCGCGATGAAGGCCGAGATTTCTTCCGGGGTGTACGCATTCCGGTTGTACTCGGTCACAGCCGTGTGATGCGGATTGTCCGCCAACAACTCCGGCCGCACTTGCGTGCCGTTGCGGAATTCGAATTTGGCATGGGCCGGCGCACCCCCCTCCCGGGCGTATCCACCCTCAAACCAGACGGGATCCACCGAGGTGTAGAAAAGGTTGTTCAGCTCGTCATTCTCCTGGAAAACATCGCCGGCATCAGCTACCAGCACCAGATAGTAGAGGCCTGTAATGTTGGGCATGTAGTAGGTGCGCACCACGCTTTCCCAACCCCAGGCAGCGGAGGCAAAATCTCCCCCGGCCGGCAGGTCCAGGTTGAACACGCAGTTGAAGCTGGTCGGGCATTCGAAGGTGCTGGCTGCTACACCGGTATTGAAATCGTCGTAAAAAAGCACGCCGTAGTCATTTGCGTCAAAGGCATTGAAATAGATGTAGTAGATGGACCAGTTGGCGGAAGCCCGGGCTGGCTGATTTCCGATGTTGAAGATGTTGAGGTCAATCGCGCGCTCGGTGGGGTCGCCGGAGTTCCAGAAGGTGCTCATATCGGAGTACACCCAGGGAGCCAGATCCACCCCGGAAGCTGCCGGTGCGGGGTCGGGATCGTTGGGCGGATCTACCTCGCTCTGTTCGTTGGCCACGATGAAGAGCGGCTTGCTGCCATCGGGCCCGGTGCAGAACTCGTTGATGAAATAGTTGTAATCGATCCAGATGTAGCCGCGATCGCCCCAGCGGTCGCTCCAGGAGTTGACCACCCGGAACGCACCTCCGGGGCCCCGGTTGTCGTCATACCCGCTGATGACCATGGCGTGGTAGGCGTGCTGGCCCACGTTGTTGTAGGTGGTGCTGGAGCTGAGCACGGCCTCGCTGTTCCAGGTCATGAAGTTGTCGGCCAGGCGGGCGCCGAAGATCACCGGTACGTTGTTGGCGAGGTTCTGCTTGATGGTCTGGATCGTCGGATCGATCTTGCGATAGTATTGGATGCGATTTTGAGCGGCCTCCTGGGTCCAGCTGGGATCCAGGCTGCTCTGGGAGCAATTCCCCAGGTTGGTGTAAGGCACCGTCTGCATACTGGCCACACCCCGCTCCTGAAGAACATCCAGCGCAAAGGTGAAATTGGTGCCGTTGCAATCGGGGCCTTTTTCCTGGTCGGGGATGGCCGTGAACAGGTCCTTGGGGCTGAACTGATTGGCCGAAGAGGTCAGGGCGGAAGGCGACAAGCCTCGATCCATGCCCTCTGCCACTGTTTTGGCGTTGTAGGCCACGGCCCAGGTGACACAGGTGCCATACTGGCCCTGATCGCCAATGGGCGGAAAGTGGTCCCCCAGGTCGACCGCGGCCGGCAGATTGCTGTTGCCGAAGCCGAAATTGGTGGCCGAGGGGATTTCGTCCAGGTTGTCTTCGCCGGTCCAGCCCAGGCCGAAGACCAGGTTATCCTGTCCGGGGTCCGGGTTGGGTTGCATATCGGCCGGATCGTCTTTCTGGCAGGCCGCCAGAAACAGGACCAGCCCAAAGAAAAATGCGAGTTTTGCGGTTTTCATCACCTAATGGATTTAGTGTTAAGAAAATGAGGATGTAGGGTAATCTTTCACAGGAGATCAGTAGCCCAGATACAGGCGAACGGGGAGTATATGCCGGGTGCATACCGCTTGTCCACGAATGCGTGCGGGACGCCAATCCGGCATGTCCGCCAAGGCATTCGCAACGGCATCGCCCAGCCCCAAGCCGGGTTCGCGAAGCACCTCGATATCGCCTATGCGTCCATCCGAATGGACAGTAAAGCGCAAAATGACGCGGCCCTCCAGCCCGTAATCCCGTGCCAGGTCGGGGTAGTGAACGGCCTCCTGCAGATAGGTGGCCAAAGCCGGACGGCCGCCCGGGAATGCCGGTTGCTCATCCAGGGTCCACACCGGGGCGATGACCTCCGGTGCAGGTCCAGTCTTTTCAGAGGGATTTTCGGATAAGGATACCAGGCGGCCGCCAAAGGCCGAAAGCCCGATGTAAAACTGCCCCGCAAGCGATTGGGCAGCGAGCAATAAAAGAACAAAGGGGATTATGGATTTCACGATTGCAGGTTTTAAGTCCGATCAACACCTGCAATGTATCCGCCTCGGGCCAGCGAAGTTTTGGGCTATGTCCCAAAGGTTTTTCCTTATGCCCGACAGCCTTTAAACCGCTGGCTAACAGCAACTTATTTTCAAAAATTAAAATCTGAAAAAACGGGAAAAAAGCCGGTTTGCACTTATGTCGCACGACCGGTGCAAAGCCTGAAGGCATGGAAACTGAAGAGGACGACCCGCGCTATGAATGGTGCAGCAGTTCGCTGGGCGGAAAGCCGTACTGTTCGCTGAAGCAGCGGGAGAAATACGCCAGATTGGGTATCCCCACCTGGAAAGCCACTTCCGAGATGTTGCCCGCTTTGCGCTCCAGGAGTTGATAGGCATGCCGCAAACGAAGGGTGCGCACATAGACTGAGGGAGAAAGGTCGGTGATCGCCTTGATCTTGCGGTGCAACTGACTCCGGCTCATACCCACAGCGCGGCCCAGCTCCTCGATGCTGAAGTCCTCATTGTCCAGGTTTTCCTCCACGATCTCGGCCACCTTCTGAAGGAAGGATTCTTCGGCGGGGCTGACAAAATCCTGCGTCCTGACGTCGCGCTTTTGGAGGCCGGCGGCGAACTTTTCGCGCAGCAAGCGCCGCTGTTCGATGAGGTTCTTCACCATGACCTGCAACTCTTCCGGATCGAAGGGCTTGGTGAGGTAGGCATCGGCCCCGGTGCGCAGGCCGGATAGCTTGTCGCCCTGTTCGGACAGGGCTGTGAGCATGATGACGGGAATATGGCTGCTTCGCTCATCGGTCTTGAGGCTTTCGCAAAGGCTCAGGCCGTCCATTTCGGGCATCATCACATCGGTGAGCACCAGATCGGGAATGAGTTCGGTGGCCAGGTCCAGTCCCTGCCGGCCATGGGCCGCTTCCACCAGCTGATAGTCTTCCGAAAGATGCGTTCGAATATAGCTGCGCAGATCGGGATGGTCTTCCACCAGGAGCACCAGCGGTTTCTTGCTGTTGGTGCGTTGAAAAGCTTCCGTTCCTTCTTCTGAAGAAGGATGGATCTGCTGTTTAGCACTGATAACCTGCAGCTCTTCGAGGCCCGCGCGCTGAAGAGGAAGGCGGACCCGGAATGTACTGCCCCGGCCCGCCTCGCTTTCCACGAGGATGCGGCCTCCGTGCAGTTCAACCAATTCGCGGGTGAGCGCCAGGCCAATGCCGCTGCCGGTTATTTCGCGATCCTCGCCCAGTGGGCTGTAAAAGCGATCGAAAATATGAGGCAGCTGATCCTCCGAGATGCCCGGACCGGTATCCTGCACTTCCAGCAGAACCTCAAGCTGCTCGGCGTTCAGGCTCTGGGTCTCCAGCCGGACATTGATACGCCCTTGCTTCGGCGTGAATTTCAGGGCATTGGACAGCAGGTTGGCGACGATCTTTTCCAGCTTGTCGGCATCGGCCTGCACGGGAAGCGGCCCCTCCGGGAGTTGGATCTGAAAATAGATCTGCTTGCGCATCGCCCAGCTTTCAAAGGAATGCACCAGCGGCCGCAGAAACCCGGCGAGGTCCAAAGGCCGAATATCGAGGCGGGCATGGCCGCTTTCCAGGCGGGCGAGCTCCAGAAGCTGGTTAACCAATTGGAGCAATCGCTCCGCATTTCGGATCATCGTGCGTTGAGAAGCCTGCACATCGCCCTTGAACCGGTTTTGAGCCATTTCGCGCAGCGGCCCCAGGATCAGGGTCAGTGGGGTGCGGAACTCGTGGCTGATATTGGCGAAAAAATTAGATTTCAGCTCGTCGAGCTCGCGCAGCTGCTCGGCCTCCGCCTCCTTGAGTTGCAGGTCCATTTCAGCCTGTCGCTGCCGGCTGCGGCTCCGCATCTGAACGTAACCGAACAAGCCGCCCAATAGAAGCAGGCCGGCAAAGCCACCAAAAAGAAGGCCATTGCGACGATTGACCTCCTTCTGGATCTGAAGCTCCTGCTGGGCTATGCGAGCCTCCTTCTGCTGGGTTTCGTACTGCACGGTGAGTTCGGCCATGTCCGTCTTGTGCCGAAGCACCGTTTGGGAGTCCACCAGCACCATGAATTCCTGCAGCTTACCAAAGGCGTTCTGGTAATCCCCTTGCCGGGCATAGGTGTCGGAAATCAGACGCGTGACGTCTGCTTCTTTTCCGATATCCACATATTTGCGAGCCTGCTCCAGCGCCTGCCGGGCAAAGAACAGGCTGCTGTCCAGCTGGCCGGTACTGAAATACAAATGGGCCAGCGCGTATCGATTGAAGTAGCGTCCCACCTGATCGTCCTTAAAGCCGATTTCCCCCGCTTTTTTAAAATGGTATTTGGCCTGGTCGAACATGCCGTTGTACAGGTAGGTAGCCGCCAGGTTATTGTGGATCTTACCCAGGTTTTTCGTAATGCCGTAGCGCTTTGCGGCCTCCAGGGTTTCCCGGGCATAGATCAGCATGGAATCGGGCCGGTTCTGTTGTTCGTAC
>CAZQSF010000005.1:0-80832 GCA_964595955.1 uncultured Saprospiraceae bacterium | reverse complement strand
GAATTGCAAAATTTTGTAAATCAAACAATTACGAATAATGCAGTTCAATTCTTATTGTTATTATCCGTACCCAAATTTGGGCCCAAAAAAATTTTGCAATGGTCAGGGTTAATCCTGACATAAGTTGCTGAAAATAAGCTTTTTTTTCAGCCACTTATCGTCATTATTCACGGTAATCCGTGAATAATTCGGGTTAATCCGGCAACTTATTGGGATTCAGCAGGTCGTAAAACTGATCCAGCTTGGGCAGAATGATGATGCGCGTACGGCGGTTGGTGGCGCGGCCTTCGGCAGTGGCATTGCTGGCCAGTGCATTGTACTCGCCCCGGCCGGCTGCAATGAGGCGGTTGGGGTCGATGCCGTGGTTCTGCTGCAGGGCCCGCACCACCGAGGTGGCACGCATCACACTCAGATCCCAGTTGTCCCTCAGGCAGTTGTTGCGAATGGGTACATTGTCGGTATAGCCCTCGACCATCACCTCCAGCTCGGGGCGCGATTGGATGATCCGGGCGATCTTACCCAACACTTCATTGGCCCGGGAGGTGATCTTGTAGCTGCCCGTCTGATAGAGCATTTTGTCGGAGAGGTTGACGAAGACTACGGTCTTATCCACCTTCACTTCCACGTCCTCATCGGCTACGCCCTCGGCCAGTACGCTCTTGAGGTTGACGGCCAGGGCCAGGTTGATGGAGTCGGCCTTGCTCTTGGCGGCTTGCAGCAGGCGGATGTATTGGTCCTTTTTCTCCAGCTGCTGCAGGGTTTCCTTGATGTTCTCATTCGCCGATTGCGACAGCACGGTGAGATCGCCCACCTGGGTGAGTTGTTTGTCCAGCTTATCGCGGTAGTCGGCCACCTGCTCGCGCAGATCGCGGATCTGCTCTTCCTGGAACTGGGTGGAGGTGCCCAGCCGGGCCTTTTCCTGCTCGCAGGCGGCCAGCAGGTTCATGTAGCGGTTGAGCTCTTCGCCCGTTTTGCCCAATTGCTCGTTGGCGATGTCGAGCTCTTTTTGCAGGCCGGCCTGCATGTCCTGGTATTTCTTCTTGCTCACGCAGGAGGTGAAGGCCAGCCCCAGGGCAGCCAGCAGCATCAAGGGTAGTTTGTGTTTCATGGCGTAACGGATGGTTTGGTTTGTACGATTCAATAAGTAAAGGTAACAAAGGAAATCTTCCCTTCTCCTAAGCAAACGCATCTCCCAAACCATCCGGTACTAAAGGTGGCTTCCTTTGAGGTTGTGGTGCCAAAGCCCCGGGGAGCGGAGGTTGTTCATCGGAGGTTCGAAGTCATCCGGTGGATCAATCATTCCACCGGCCGGCCCGTCAGATAAAAGCCCAGGGCCATGTTCATTTTCACATAGGGTGCATGGCTGGTGAGGCGGGTGTAGAGGTTGGCTTTGCGGGCCGGGCTGTTTTTGCAGCGAAAGGTGATCCCCGCTTCGCCCAGGCCGGAGAGGTCCTTTACCCACTCCAGGGCCAGGAAAACATCCTCCTCAACGACCAGGCTGTAGGCCGACAGATCGACGGTAAGGGTGCCCCGTTTCTGCCCGGCTTCCAACAGTACATTGTCCGGTAGCAAAAGCTGGCCGGGCCGGCCATGCTCCCATCGATACAGGTTGACACGCAGTAAGATAGAATCCCCCTTGGCATGATTGAGCACGAAATGAGCCTTTTTGAGCAGGGTTTCCTTTGGCTATGGGTATGCGAGCCCCGATCTCGAAGCCCAGCAAGCGACCGGTGATGCCGATGCTGTTTCTCCGTTTGGCCATGCGGTAGCCCAGTTCCTGCTCCGGTCCCAGCCTCGAAGCGCGCACGACCACCGAATCCGTGAGGTAGGCCTGAGGCTGAAGCAGCAGATCGGGAGCGGCCCGCAGTTCTTTCAGGGAGTACCTTTCTGTTGCATAGCCGATAGCCGAGATGATCACCGCGTCCGGCTCCGCCCGGACGGGCAGGCGGTACCGGCCGTTCTCGTCGCTTACCGTACCCGTCTGTTGATCCGGGATGCCGATGTTGGCGAAGGGAACGGGCTCACCGGTATCTGCATCGCGAAGGGTACCCTGGATGAACTCCTGGGCAACGGCTGCTTGGCAGGAAAGCAAAAGGGTCAGGGAAAGAAGGATGCGGAACATATGGAATGCGTTTGCGCGAAAGAACACCCTTTGCCCGGCAGGGCTTGTTTATTTTTAGACCAACGTTCGCTCCTTGTCTACGCCCCGAAAAATTCTTCTTCAAAGCCGGGCCGCATGCGCAGGTAAGCCAGCTGGGGGGTCGTGCGCAGGCGTTCCTGCCCGCTCAGGCCGTGCTGCAGGGCCTGCCGCAGGTGATGGATTCCCCGCTCCGCCTCTTCTTCGAGGGAGTACACGCAAGCCAGGCCAAAGTGGATCTCCGCTGCGGTATCGTCTATGGCCAGGGCCCGCTGCAGGTCGAGCCGGGCATCGTCCAGGTCATAGGTTTCCAGCGCGCGAAGCCCGCGAAGGCGAAAGTGTTCCAGCGCACGCTCCCGGGCTTGTCTCGAATCCGGGGCGGGATGTATGCGGATGGTGCCGTTGGACTGCGCCACCGTTTCGTACACCCCCAGCAGCTTTCCGTCGCGAAAGAGGCTGCATTGGAACGTGCCCTGCCCAAAGCCCATGTCGTTGACGGCCATCGAACCCTTCACATCTATAAAAAAATGATGCCCCTCATGTGTGAACTCATGCCGGGTGCTCATGCTGGTGAGGTTGCGTTTTTCGGAGGCCACCTCATCGTTGAGATACACCTTTTCCTTGCCGTTGAGCGCCGACAGCCAAACGCGCAGGATGTAGTCCGGCTCCTCGTGCACAAACCAGGTGCCGCCGGTCAGATCGGCTTTGGAATGGGTGGGCAAGGCTTTCATTGAATGGGTTTGGCACGCGCTTTTTCAGCGCGTATCTCTTCCGTCAAAACCAGTTGTTGCACCCCTGACTGGGTGGGTATGATGTGTACCCGGTTGTTGCCATCCAGCCCGAAGAGGCAGCTGGCATTGGCACCGATCTCTTTGACCTGCAGGGTATCGCCGGGCTCATTTTGAAAGACGACAGCCAGATCGAAATCCGTCTGCTCACAAAGTTGATCGCGACGGCCCTCTCCCAGCATGAAGGAATAGAAGACCGGCAACACGAAAAATACGATCACAAAAGTGATGTTGCGGTACCAGGCAAACCAACGCCTCCGGGCCAGCCCGAAATTCATGAGGTTGTGCGTCTTCGGGAAGCGCTTTTGCATGAAGATGTCGAACCGAAGCGCAAGGAGGGTAATGGCAAAGATGAAAAGCAGGAAAAAAACCGCTTCGGAGCGCTTGAAGGGCCCGATGAGAAAGTCGAACACATCGGAATACTCGATAATATTGATACCGAACTCGCGGTAGTACATCACTTCCATGATCATGCCGATGAGGATCAGGGTGAGATACGCTACGGCCAACAGGCTTTGTATATCGCCGAGAAGGTCTTCCCAGCGCCTGTTGAGCAGGCTTCGATCCGGATTTCGAGCGGGTTCGTGCATGGTGTAGGGCATCCGTGGCTAAGTTACGCAAGAGGATCCAGGCGGCGAAAGGCGCGGATCAGGCTTCTTCCTCTTCGTCGTCCCGCAACACCTCATCCACCTGGTGGAGCACCTTTTCATTGCGCCGGAGGGCATTGCTGTGGATTTCCTGGTAATTGCGGCGCTGCCGGGCAATATCGAGGGCCAGGAAAAAGGCTTGTCGAAAACTGGAGGGATCCGCCATATTCTTGCCGGCCAGGTCGTAGGCCGTACCGTGATCGGGGGAGGTGCGCACATGGGGCAGCCCCGCCGTAAAGTTAACCCCGCCGCCGAAGGCCAGCGTTTTGAAGGGAACCAGGCCCTGGTCGTGATACATGGCCAGGATGCCGTCGAATTTGCGGTATTGCCCGGAGCCGAAGAAGCCGTCGGCCGGGTAGGGGCCCATGACCAGCATGCCCTTTTTCTTGCACTCGATCACGCTGGGCCGCACAATCTCCTCGTCCTCCCTGCCGATGGCACCGCCGTCGCCGGCATGAGGGTTCAGCCCCAGCACGGCCAGCGTGGGCTTTTCCAGACCAAAGTCCATCCGGAGGCTTTGGTCGAGGAGATGGATCTTTTGCATGACCTGCTCCCTGGTGACCGCCCCGGCGACCTCGCTTATGGGGAGGTGATTGGTGACCAGGCCCACCTTCAGCGCCTCATGGACCATGAGCATGAGGCTGTGGCCGCCCCCCAGCTCCTGGCTGAGGTACTCGGTATGGCCGGGGAAGGGAAAATCGGCCATCTTCATGGCTTCCTTGTTGATGGGAGCTGTGACCAGCGCATCGATCCGGCCGGCCTTGAGCTCGGCCGTGGCATATTCCAGCGACTGGTACGCATATTGCCCGCTCTCCGGAGTGGGTTTGCCCAGGGAAATGTTGACGTTGTCCGTCCAGCAGTTGATCACGTTGACCTTGTCCGGGTCCAGATGGTCGGTCGAGCGGGCAATGTGAAAATGGAAATCCGCATCTACGATGTTCTTGTGGTACGAAACCACTTTGGAGGACCCGAAAATAACCGGGATGCACTGCTTGGCCACGTACTCGTGGGCAAGCGTCTTGAGGATCACTTCCAGGCCGATGCCGTTGATATCACCTATCGATATACCGATCTTGCGTTTTTCCATGTTCCGATTCGGTTTTTCTCACTACTTCCTGTACATTATACACCGAAGAGTAAAGGTAAAGATTTAGACCAGGAAAAGGGGAGGATAGCCATGCGACCACTACGCGCCAAGAAATCCTACGGCCAGCATTTTCTCACAAACGAATCCACTGCCCGGCGCATAGCCGGCAGCCTGAGCGAAGAACACGCCTACGTACTGGAGATCGGGCCCGGCAAAGGCATGCTCACCCAGTTCCTGATCGAAAAAGCGTATGCATTCAAGGCTATAGAGGCCGACCCGGATATGGTCTACTATCTGGAGGAGCGGTTTCCCGCCCTGGAAGGCCAGATCGTGCTGGGCAATTTCCTAAAAGCCGATCTCGGTATCGTTTTCGACGAGCAACCCTTCGCCATCATCGGAAATTTTCCCTACAACATCTCTTCGCAGATCCTCTTCAAAATGCTGGAATATTCCGCTTTTGTGCCCGAGCTGGTAGGTATGTTTCAGAAAGAGATGGCCGAGCGGGTCGTAGCCGCTCCCGGCTCCAAGGCCTACGGGGTGATCAGCGTCCTGGTGCAGGCCCATTACGAGGGTCACTATCTCTTTTCGGTCAACCGCGGCCAGTTCGATCCGCCGCCGAAAGTGCAGTCGGGCGTAATCCGGCTGGCCCGGCGAGCTCGCCCACTCGTGCCTTCCGATCTGGAGCGCACCTTCCGAAGGGTGGTCAAGCAGACCTTCGGCCAACGGCGCAAAATGCTGCGCAATACCCTGAAGAGCTTCATCACAAACGCGGAGATCCTCCGGGACGAGCGCTTCAGCCTGCGTCCGGAACGGCTTTCCGTGGAGCAGTTTGTAGAAATTTCCCGCATGGTGCAGGCATGCGAACCCTAATCTAAACAAGGCAAATCATGACGCTGGAAGAACGCATTGCCCAGGACCTCAAGGAGGCCATGAAAAACAAAGACGAAGCCGCCAAACGAGGCATTCGAGCTATCAAGCAAGCCATTCTGCTGCAGAAGACCTCCGGCAGCGAGGAGGCGATCAGCCCGGAAGTGGAGATCAAAATGCTGCAGAAGCTGGTCAAGCAAAGAAGGGAGTCTTTGGAGATCTACGAAAAACAGGACCGCGAGGACCTCGCCCGGCTTGAGCGCGAAGAAATTGAGATCATCGAGCGCTATTTGCCCGAGCAACTCAGCGAAGACCAACTCAAGGCCGAATTGGAAAAGATCGCACAGGAAACAGGAGCCGACAGCATGAAAGATATGGGCAAGATCATGGGTATAGCTACCCAGCGACTGGCCGGACGAGCCGATGGCAAAGCCATCTCCCGGGTGGTGCGCCAAATTCTTTCTTAGCTTTTCTTACCCAAAAGAGCGCCCTATCTTACAGGCCTTAGACCGTTGGGCCGCAGTCCGTTGGGGGGTCGGGTCCCGTAAGCAAAACAGCCCCTGCAACGCGTTCAATCCACTGTTTGAAGGCTTGCTGTGAGCCGTTTTTTACGGACTCTCCGATAGGGGGTTTGGGTAAGGTCAGTTCTTAATTAGTACTTTTGGCGCATAACAAGCCTGTAAACCATGACCAAAGATTTCCTGCAGCAACTGGGCCTGCACGAAGACAATCCCGGCACCTTCACCGGCCGGGAATCTACCCGATCCAACGACTATCTTTCCTCCTATTCACCGGTAGACGGCGAACTCATCGGACGGGTGAGCATCACCACCCGCGCCGAATACGATGCCCTGATCGAAAAAGCCCAGGCGGCTTTTCGGCACTGGCGGAGCTTGCCTGCCCCTAAGCGCGGGGAACTCGTTCGGCAATACGGCCTGCAGCTCCGAAAACACAAGGATGCTCTGGGCCGGCTAGTGAGCTATGAGATGGGGAAAAGCCTGCAGGAAGGCCTGGGCGAAGTACAGGAAATGATCGACATCTGCGATTTTGCGGTGGGCTTGTCCCGGCAACTTTACGGACTGACCATGCACAGCGAACGCCCCGACCACCGCATGTACGAACAATGGCATCCGCTGGGCGTGGTGGGCATAATTTCGGCATTCAACTTTCCGGTGGCCGTTTGGTCCTGGAATGCTATGATCGCCCTGGTGTGCGGCGATGTCGTCGTATGGAAACCCTCGGAGAAGGTTCCGCTATGCGCCGTGGCATGCCAGCACCTCATGCAGGAAGTATTGGCTGCCAACGAAGTGCCCGAGGGCGTCTGCTCCCTGATCAACGGCGATTATCAGGTGGGTGAGTTTCTCACCCACGACCTGCGCGTGCCCCTCGTATCCGCTACCGGCAGCGTGCGCATGGGCAAAATCGTAGGTGCCCAGGTCGCTTCCCGTCTGGGCAAGACCATCCTGGAGCTGGGCGGCAACAACGCCATCATCGTGACGCCCAGTGCCGATATGGACCTGGTACTCACCGGGGCGGTTTTCGGCGCGGTAGGTACCGCCGGCCAGCGCTGCACCACCACCCGGCGGCTGATCGTCCAGGAAGCCGTGTATGAAGAGGTCAAGCAGAAACTGGCTCATGCGTACGAACAACTTCGCATCGGCAATCCGCTGGACACCAACATACACGTCGGGCCCCTCATCGACACCGATGCGGTGGAAAATTACCTGGCCGCCCTGGAAAAAATTCGAGAGCAAGGCGGCTCCTTCCTGGTGGAAGGCGGCGTGCTGGAAGGCGAAGGCTTTGAAACGGGATGCTACGTGAAACCCTGTATTGCGGAGGTGGAAAACAGTATGAGCATTGTGCAACAGGAAACCTTTGCACCCATCCTGTACCTCATCCGGTACAGCGATCTGGAGGATGCCATTGCCAAACACAACGGGGTTCCGCAGGGGCTCAGTTCGGCCATCATGACCAACGACCTGCGCGAGGCCGAGACCTTCCTCTCGGCGGCCGGCTCGGACTGTGGCATTGCCAACGTCAATATCGGAACGAGCGGTGCTGAGATCGGCGGTGCATTCGGTGGGGAAAAAGAAACCGGCGGCGGCCGGGAAAGCGGTTCGGATGCCTGGAAGGCCTATATGCGCCGCCAAACCAATACCATCAACTACAGCACCGATCTGCCGCTGGCCCAGGGCATCCAATTTGATCTGTGATCTCTTCGGCTTCGGAGAAGGAGGGTCAGTCGATCCAGTTTTTCCGGCGGCGGGTTTGCTCTAAAAACTCGTTGACGTCGGCCTCGATCAGCATCCGGTGAATGAGGTCTCCTCCGAACAGAACGAGTAAACCGCCTCCCATAAGAGCGAGGCGGGTAGCTTCTACCCAATCGACCTGTTCGGGGTAGAAATTCCGAACGACCAGCACTTCTGCGGCAATGACCAAAGCTGCCAGCAGGAAGAGGAGTACGCTGAGCGCTTTGCTCTGGCAAAGCAGCCTGGGGCGCTGGCTGCGGCGGCACTTTTTCAGAAACTGCGCTGCATCGGCATAGGCGGGATTGATGCGCAAAAGCTCCATGAGCACAAACTCGGCTTCTTTGTATTCCATGAGCTGGAAATGGGAGGCCGCCTTGCGGAAGAGCATTTTCTGGAAAATGTCTTCCCCTCTGAAAAAGCGAATGTTGTGCTGCATGATCTCCTCGATGACCCGGTCGATCTGCCGGAGGTGCTTGCGATAGGCCCCCACTTCGAAAAGGGCGGTTACGTAGCCTTCCAGCAGTTCAAATCGCTCCTCATCGTCCACGTATTCCAGATCCTCCTCGTGGCTTTCCACAAATCGGATGATCTGATGGTACGAACCGGGATCTATTTCCATAAAGTCCCGATACAGTTGTGACGGATATAAAGCGGTACGCTGGATCATGTTACATTACGAGCTGTAGCGCATAGAGCACAGGTTTGCTTGGACTGGCATCCATTTCAAAACTGCTTATCTGCAGGTTCAGTAAATATAATCCATCTGAAATAGAATTGTTTACAAAAATGAGCTCCGAGAGGGTCGCCTGTTTGCGAACGGCCTGCGGATACCTCCAAAAAGCGCGATGGGCGAGCAGCGCTCCTCCATCCTCCTCCCGGTCTACGCTCGGCAGGTCGATCAGGAGGTGATCGACGCCCTGGTCGGCCAACCAGCGGGCAGCATCGGCTTGCAGATAAGGCGGGTTGGTTCCCGAATATTGCCTCTTGCGTTTGAGCTCGTCGTTCGGCAAGGTGCGAATGGCAAGGGCCGGTGTAGAGGGGGTATCCGCCAGGGCTTCCTCCAGCTGGGCGCGATACAGGATGCGGTCGCCGCCCTCGGTTCGCTGGGGGAACAGGCTGATCAGCCGGGCCGGAAAATGGAATTGCCTCAGGGTCTGGTTGATGGTATGGGCTTCGCGGCTGATGTGCCCCACGCATTCCGTATGGGTGCCATTGCCGTGCGGATTGACCCGCACATTCATGAAATTGAGCGGCCCGCCCAAACGAGTGGATCCCACGAAATTGCCCTCCCGGACGGGAATGAACTCGACGGGCGGGGCAAAGAAGCAGTTTACCGCATCGGTGCCCTCGACAAGGGGAATGGATATGTCCAGCGGACGGCTGAGGTCGGCTTCGTAGAGCTTACCGCTGAGATGCACACGCGTTTTCATGAGGGCAATATAAGCAGGAGGTCGATAATGGTGCCCGGCAGCCTATACCCTGCAGAAAAGCAAGCGGCGCGGCGCTCAGTAGTTTCGCGTATCGATGCCCCAGGCCAGCTTGTGCCGAATGGTATCCATGAAGTCGATGTCCTGCAGCTGCACCAGGCGAATGGGGTAATCGTTTTTTCGAACGGCCAGCTGGTGAGCCGAGGTAATGGTCTCAAACCGGGAATCCAGGGTACAGAGGAAGTTTTCCGTGCGCCCTTCCACCTCGAAGGAGATCACCGAATCGTCGGAAATCACGACGGGCCGCACGTTGAGATTATGGGGGGCCACCGGCGTGATCACAAAATTTCCGCTGTTGGGGAAGATGATGGGCCCGCCGCAACTGAGGGAATACCCGGTAGAGCCCGTTGGGGTGGCTACAATGATCCCATCAGCCCAGTAGGAGTTCAGGTACGAACCATTGATGAAGGTGTGGATGGTGATCATGGAGGAGGTATCCCGCTTGAGCAGGGTAAAGTCATTGAGGGCAAAACCGAGGTCATTAAAAAGCGGCAGGTTGGACTCGAGGTAGATCATTTGCCGCTCTTCCAGGTTGAATTGCCCCTTTTTGACCATGCAGATCGCTTCGGCCAGCCTGCGTTTTTCGATGCTGGCCAGGAAACCCAATCGCCCCAGGTTGATGCCCATGATCGGCACCCGGGTATCGCGTACAAAGGTCGCTGCTTCCAGAATGGTGCCGTCGCCGCCCAGGGTGATGAAAAAGTCGAACTTTTTGACGCTGAAGTCGAGATATCCTTCAAATACGCCGACATCCTGTTTGAGCTCTATGTGCCGGCGAAGCTGCTCGAGATAAGGAGCGTACACGTAGGCCATAATGCCTTCCTTGTGCAGGATGTCGAACAACTCCTGGATAACCGGAATATCTCCTTCCTTGAAGATTATGCTGAAGACCACTACCTGCATGCGGGGGCTGGGTTGAAAATCGGCTGGCGCAGCCGACGGACGAGCTCGGGATTCAGATATTAAGGTTGAAATGTAAAAATAATCCTTTTTCCCGCAAGTGATTTACGTTGTATTCCAACCGCAAGACCTTATCGAAGAAGAAAACAAAATCCAGTCCGACACCGCCGCCCATGAGGAGGCGACGGCTGAATGGGTTTTCTCCCTGGCTGAACGGATCATTTACCAAGCCGGTATCAAAACTTCCCGAGAATACAATGCGGATGGGCATTTTCCGGAATTGCTTCAGCGGCATAAACTTCCCGAAGTTGATCCCGAAATCGATCAGGTGAAAGCGCATACTGCTCTTCAGATAAAGCATATCCAGGCCGTCCACCACGTAGTATTCGTATCCGCGCAGCTGATGGCCTCCATACCCGATGGCCCGGTTCTCGTTGAAGGGTTGCTGCTGGCGAATGAGCGATAATTTGGCGCCCGCCTGCAAGGCCAGGCTCCAACGCTTCCCGAAAGGCAGGTACTGATCGTAGCGCCCGTCCACGGTGAGAGCATTGACGTGCCCGTAAACGCCCAGGCCGGTCTTTACCACATTGAGTCGAAGGGCATTGCCTTTCCAGGGATAGGGTCGTACATCCCGATCGTCGTAGAGGTAGGTGTAGGCCAGCCTGAAATAGCGTTGCTGGGACCGGCCGTCCAGGAAAAAGTCCGGATTGAGTTCCTGGCTCACCAGCCGGTCGACCTGGTTGTAGGAATAACCTGCCGAGAAAACGTGGCGGCTTCGAAGGGCCGGCCGGTAGGTAAGGCCCCCGTTGAAGGACAAACGCTGAAACAAAAAACGGTTCTCGTCCCGAATAAACCGCTGCTGATTTCCCTGGCTGGCATAGTTGACCTCCCGGTACTGAGAAAAAAAAGCCCCGCCGAAGATACCGAGGGTCTGCGCCCGGTTGATGTAGGGAAAGCTGTACTCCAGGCCGTAGCTTCGAGTGTACCCGTACTTCAGGTAGGTTTTCAGGCGATCCCGGTTGCCGGTGAGGTTGAGATGGACGAACTCCATGCCGAAGTTGAGCCGTTGGAGCGAGCGATTTTGCTGCACCCACCAGACGTTGAAGTTCCGGTCTACCAGCTCGAAGATGGGAAAGGGGTAGATGTACCACATCTCTTCCAGTTCGATCACCACCTCCGCCCGGTCATAGGGGGGAAGAACCTCAAACCGGGCCTCGTTGAACATGCCGGTGTTCATCACAAACTGCTTGCTGCGCTCCAATACCGCAGGCAGCTCAGCCAAAGGTATGCTGTCGCCCTCCTGGAAACTAAGCTCCCGTAGGATGATGGCATCCTTGGTGTGCTTGTTTCCCTTCAGCTCAATGTGATGGATAAATATCATTTCCCGCTGCACCTGTGCGTGCAGGCCGGTCAGGCCCAGGACCAGACCCAGTAGGATAAATGGGAATATGCGCATCATAGCGGAGCAAAAACCAAGCAATCGCAGTCCGAAAACGAGTTCGACTGCTACAAATTAGCAAAATCCGGTCTAGTGCGCACGAAAATTTTGCCTTTGTAGGATAGCTTACACATTCAGGTAGGACATCAGGGCGTCGTAACGCTCGCGGAGGCTGTCTACATAGGTAGCTTCCTGGAAAGTGGCCTTGATCTGGTAATCGTAGCGGTCCAGCGTGGCAATAATGGCCTGAATGTTTTGCTTATTGATCTTCAGCGTTACTTCGATCAGGTTGGAGTCGGGATGAGCCGTCACAAAAGCGCTTAACACGGTGGCATTCTCCGACTCGACGATGCGAGCAATTTCGGAAAGCATGTAATCGCGTTTCCCCATTTCGAGCACCAAAATAGAGCCCGGTTCGGAGAAGGGCATGGAGCGGCCGAAATAGGTGAGCAGGTCTTCGAGGGTAATTACACCCAGATAGGTATTTTCCTCATCCACTACCGGGACGACCGTCAGGTGGAGTTCCACCAGCATGCGCATCACCTCGTACAGGTGGTCTTGGGCATTTACATAGGGGCGCGGCAGCGAGAGGCTGTAGGAGCCCACCGGTTCCACGGCATTGTGATCGAGAATGTCATCTTCGGAAAGCAGCCCCAGCAACTCCTTGTTGTTGACAATGGGCAAATGACGAACGAAAAAATCGCCCATCATACCCAGGGCTTCGTCCCCCGAATCCGAGGTGCGAAGGGGAATGATACTATCCGAAACCAGTTGGTCAGCCGTCATGGCTTTCGTTTTTTCTTTATTATCCTAACAAAACAAGGGGCCTGGGCGTTGGTTGTATGGGCATTTGAAGATTCGGTTTGCAAGGACCGCGTCAATCCAGCAGTTTCTTTTTCTGCACGGCAAACTCCTCTTCCGTCAGCAGGCCTTTTTCCTTGAGTTCCCCCAGCTTCTTCAGCTGTTCGAGCAAGTTCTCCTCATCGGGAGGGGGCGCGTCCAACTGTTTGGCCAGGCGATAGCCTTGTTCCTTGAAGGATTCAAAGGCCGGTTGGATGCGGAGGTAGGCCAGCGCATTGTGATTTTGAATGCGGTTAAAATCGTCAAACCCCAGGGCTACGGCCTGGTCCAGGTGATGGAAGGCTTCCTCGGCTTTCTCGTTGAGGGAGTACGCGCAGGCCAGATTGAAGTGCGTGGCTATGTCCTTGGGTTCAATCTCCAGGGCTTTTTTGAACTCGGCTATGGCGCCGTCGTAGTCGTAATCCCGGAAAAGCTGAACGCCCGCATTTTTGTGCGGATTGTCGCGCCGGGGTTTGGGCCGCCGGTACTGTTCTACGGCGCGTCGCTGAAAGTCCGGCCGTTCCTCTTCGCGCTGCTTTCGCCGTCGGTATTCGTATTGCCTGCGCTCGAAATCCGTATCGCTGCGCACAGCCCGAAAATAATCGCGATTGTGTTTGATGTCGAAGGCGTCCTTATCCATCGAGAAAAAGATAATGGCATCGATCACACCCAGAATGACGGGCACGACGAAGGCCGATATAAAACCCAGAAAAATGTAGAGGATGCCAAGGCCGGTCTGGCCCAGGTAAAAGCGGTGCGCTCCGATCCCTCCCAAAAAAAGGGCCAGAATACCAGCGGTATCCTTATTTTTCAGTGCGGCTTGATCAAATCCTTCCATCAGCAAGACAGTAGCGGTTTTCACACAATAGTAATGCGCCTGTTCCCTTTGTGTTCTCTTTCCTAGATGGATCGCTCTATCCCTTAGACGAGAAAGTGCCCACCGGTTGCAAAACCGGTTTTTGAGGTTGGCAAAACATCTTGCAGGTAAGAACGGTGAAATCGTCCATATAGGTTTGCTCGCCCTTGAATTCCTCAATGCGCTGCATCAGCCTGTCGTTAAAAGCCGAAGCCGATAGCCGGTAATGGGCCGAAACAAAACGGTGCAGCATCTCTTCTTTCAGGAACTCCCCCTGCGGATTGCGCACATCGGTCAGGCCGTCGGTGTAGGAAAGAATAAGGGCATCTTCCCGGATGCGAAGGTTTCCCACTTCTACTTCGGGCAATTTAGGGAAGCCTCCCAATAGGGTACAACCTTTGTCGAGGAGCTGGAGTTCCCCCTCGGTGACCAGAAGGGAGGGGTTGTGTCCGGCATTCACGTAGCGCAGTTCCTGGTTGCGAATGTTGTATTCGGCAATAAAAAAGGTGATGAAGCGATCGCCCTTGGTAATCCGATTGACCGAATCGTTGAGATCGCGAATGAATTCATCCAGCCCGGTGCGCTTTTTAATAAGGGTGTGGAAATTGGCCTGAAAATTGGCCATGAGCAAAGCGGCAGCCACTCCTTTGCCCGAAATATCCCCCACGCAAAAGACGATCTTGTCATCTTCGAATTCGAGGAAGTCGAAGTAATCGCCCCCCACGCCGTAGTGCGGCTGGTAGATGCTGGCCAGTTCGTAATTCTTTTTTGTGGGCAGCGTGGCGGGAATGAGCATGCGCTGCATTTCGCCGGCCAGTTCCATCTCGCGTTTGAGGCGTTCCTGCTCCAGCTGCCGCTTGAACAGGCGCTTGTTCTCAATGGCCACCGACACTACATTGGTGAGGGTGGTGATGAACTGCAGTTTGCTGAGCATGTCCTCCTCTTCCGAAAATCCTCCGATGAAAACGTAGGCAATGGGGTGGTCTTTGTGCAGTACGGGAATGACCAGGTCGAATTGCGAGAGAAGGGGATGCGCTTCCTCATTGAGATAAACCGTACGGGTGAAATCCGGAAGGCGGTCCTTGATGTCCACACAGGTATCTTCGCGAAGCACCCCGATGGAGGCCGAACAATTCCAGGATGTATCCTGGCGCACATAGAGGGCCATGCGCTCCACCCCCATTTCCCACTGGAGGAAGGAACAGTACATATCGAACAGGCCTTTGGCCGATACATTGTTGTTGATGGCCTGGGTAATCTTCAGCAGCTGGTTGATCTGGTGCTGTCGGAGATTGAGCTCCCGCTCCAGAACCGCCTTGTCTTTGGATTGCCAGTCCATGGGGTTGGGTTCCATGTGGATACCGCTTTTTGAAAATCAGCGCATTTGCGTTCCTAAATATAGAAAACAAAAATCCAAAACCGGCACGGGAGCGGCCCGGGTCCGGATTTCTCCGGCCGCTCCGGCCTTGCGAATTTTTTCCGTTCTTTCCCGCCAAGGCGGATACCTATGGATCTCTTGCTCGTCGAGCCCTTCTTTTCGGATAGCCATCGCCAGTGGGCAGAGGGCTATCGCCGATACAGCGCCCATGCCGTGGCGCTGCTCAGCCTGCCGGGCCGGCACTGGAAGTGGCGCATGGCTGCCGGGGCCCTGCCCCTGGCTGAGCAGTGGCTGGCCAGGCCTGAGCTTTCCCCCGAACTCGTTTTGGCCACCGACATGCTCGATCTGCCTACCTTTCTGTCGCTGAGCCGGGCGAGGAGTCAGGGTCTGCCCACCGCGCTGTATTTTCACGAAAACCAGATCACCTACCCCTGGTCGCCCACCGATCCGGACGTGCAAAAGGGCCGCGACCACCACTACGGGCTGCTCAATCTTAAAAGTGCTCTGGTTGCAGACCGGGTCTTTTTCAACTCCCATTTTCATCGCCGATCTTTTCTCGAAGCCCTACCCGGGTTTCTTGGATCGTTCCCCGATTACCGCCACCCGGCTGCACTGGATGTGCTGGCTGAGAAGTGCGAGGTTCTGCCTCTTGGGCTGGATCTCCAGGCTCTGCTTTTACCGGGGCAGGGCCCTGCCTTTTTCAAAGAGGCCCCCCTGCTCCTGTGGAATCATCGCTGGGAGTACGACAAGAACCCGGAAGCTTTCTTTCAACTGTGCTACCGGCTGAAAGCCTCGGGCCTGCCTTTTCAGCTGGTCGTTCTGGGCAAATCCTATGGCCGGATTCCGGCCTGCTTTGCCGAGGCCCGCGAAAAGCTGAAAGATCAGATCGCATTCATGGGCTGGGTCGAAAGCCGGGATGCCTATCGCTATTGGTTGCAGCAAGCCGATATTCTGCCCGTCACCAGCCGGCAGGATTTCTTCGGGGCCAGTGTGGTAGAGGCTGTTTATGCAAATGTCTACCCCCTGCTCCCCCGCCGGCTGGCCTACCCGGAACACATCCCTCCCGAGCAACAGGATGCTCATCTGTACCGAGACGAAGAGGACCTCTACGCGCGCACGGCGGAGCTCATCAGAAGCTGGCCGAAGTGGCGTGGCCGGTCATCTTTCCGTCGTTTTGTGCAGCATTACGATTGGCGTACCTTAGCCCCGGTGTACGACGAGCGCTTTTTGAACCTAACCAAATAACCCCGTGCAACAACTCCCCTTCGGATCTACCCATGTCGCCTATTCGGATACCCGGGCAGAAGGCTTGCCTCTGGTGCTGGTCCACGGCTTTTGTGAAGACAGCTACATATGGAAGGATATAAGCCCTGAATTGGAAGCGCGCGACTTCCGTCTCATCTGCATTGATCTTCCCGGTTTTGGGGCATCGGGCGTGGTACCCGAAGCCGGCCTGGACGACTACGGCGATGCGGTGGAAGCCGTTGTATCTCATCTGGATTTGCCGCGCTTTCTGCTTATCGGCCATTCCATGGGGGGATATACGGGGCTGAACTACCTGCGCCGCTATCCCAAACGGGTACTGGGCCTCAGCCTGCTTCACTCCCACCCCTGGGCCGATACGGAAGCGCGCAAACAAGCCCGCCGGCAGGGAATTGAGGCTATCCGGCAGGCGGGCCACCAGCTCTTCGTCAAGCAGCTCCTCCCCCGCTTTTTTGCGCCGGGTTTTGCAGCCAACCAACCCTTTGTCGTAGATGCACTCATCCACCGGGCAGCCCAGGGTGAAGCCGAAGGCATTATTGCAGCGCTTGAGGCTATGATGCGACGCCCGGACGAGTCGGAGGTTTTGCGCAACAGCACCGTGCCCATCCAGTTCATTCTGGGAAAAAAGGATCCCCTTTTCACCTGGGAAGAAATGCTCGCCCAAACGCATCTGCCCCCGGTTGCCGACATCCAGATTATGGAAATGGTAGGTCACATGGGCATGCTGGAAGCGCCCCGCTACCTGCGTCAGTACCTGATTGATTTTGCCGGGTTTTGCCTATCTCAATCCAGCGCATGAATCTCTGGCTTATCCTCTTCGCTATTTTGCCCGGCCTGTTGATCGTGCTGTATATTTATCATCAGGACAAATACGAAAAAGAAGGCCGGCTGCCCCTGGCCCTGTGCTTTCTTTTCGGTTTTGCCATCACCTGGCCCCTGATGCGAGCGGAACGGGAATTGCTGAATCTGCTGGGTGATGTTCAGTATTCCTGGCCTCGTTTACTGGTCTTTTCTTTCCTGGTCGTTGGTCTGTTGGAGGAGGGGTGCAAGCTTCTGTTCCTCCGCCTTTACCCCATGCGCCGAGCATTCTTCAACGAGCCCATGGACGGGATCGTCTATGCCATTATGTACGGCATGGGCTTCGCTACCATGGAAAATTTACTCTATGCCGAACAATTCGGGTGGCGAACCACCTTTCTCCGGGCCTTTACAGCCGTGCCGGCTCACGCCATATTCTCCGTGCTAATGGGTTTTTACCTGGGTATGTATCGCTATCCGGGGCCGGAATGGCCGGCCCGGTCTTCGCTGATCGCAGCCCTGCTCTGGCCGCTGGTTTTCCACGGCCTGTACGATTTTTTTGTCCTCCAGAAACTGATACCCGACCTTCAACTGGCAGCGTTCCTGGTGCTGGCCATCGGATTTACCGTCAGCTTCGACATGATCAAGAAGTGCCAGGACGCCTCGCCTTTCCGGCCCTAGCGCAGCTTTTCATTTCGGGCATGCCGCTCGGCATCGCGCCGGTCCTTTTTCCGGAAATTCTGCTCGAGGGCATGGGTCAGGTCCACACCGGTTTGATTGGCCAGGCAAAGGAGCACGAACAACACATCGGCCATCTCGTCGGCCAGATCCTGGCGAGCGCTTTCAGCCTGTTCTGGCCGCTTGAAGGATTGTTCGCCGTACAAACGGGCCATGAGCCTGGCCACCTCGCCCACCTCTTCGGCGAGGATAGCCGTGTTGGTCAGCTCGTTGAAATACCGAATGCCGGTCTGGCGAATCCAGGCATCGACGCGCTCCTGAGCTTGTTTGAGGGTCATTATTCCTTGTTTTTTGAATCGAGCCATAGGGTTATGGGGCCGTCATTGCATAAACGGACCCTCATGTAGGCACCGAAGACCCCGGTGCCCACCGGTTTGCCGTGAGCTTCCTGAAGGGCGGATACAAAAGCCTCGTACAGGGGAATGGCCGTTTCGGGGCGTGCAGCCCGGATGTAGGAAGGCCGGTTTCCTTTCTTGGTGCTGGCGTGCAAGGTAAACTGACTGACCACCAGTAATTGGCCGTTCACATCCTGAACCGACTCGTTCATGACGCCCTGTTCGTCATTGAACAGGCGCATGTTGATAATCTTTCGCACCAGCCACTGGATATCCTCGGATTGGTCGTCGTGCTCAATGCCCAGCAGGATCAACAATCCGGGGCCGATCGAGGAAACGACGGCCCCGTCTGTTTCCACCTGGGCTTCGCTCACGCGTTGAATGACAGCTCGCATGCCGGCAAGGTAAATAAAAAGCGATCAGAACAGGGAAAGCTGGTCGGATACGGGTTCGTGTAGATCCGGCGAATTGTTGCGCACCGAATTTACCTTCTCAGATACGGGGTACATATCCAGGGTGCCGTCTGCAGGGGTTTGCAGCAAGTCCAGGATCTCCTCGATCTCTTGAGCCTGTAGCCAGCGCTCCCGCTGCCGGGCATCCGTAAAAAAGACCGGCATGCGGTCGTGCAGGGGTGCCACTTCCCTATTGGGCGGGCAGGTAATGATGGAAAAGGTGTGCAGGCTGCGATCCGCTCCTTCCCATACGTCCCATATGCCCGCCATTATCAGAAGGTTTCCTTCCTTCGGGAAAATGCGGAACGGAGTCTTCTGACCACCGACTTTTCGCCATTCGTAAAAACTGTCGGCCAGCACCCAGCAGCGCCGCCGTCGAATGGGAAGGCGAAAGGAAGGTTTGGATTCGATCCCTTCTCGCCGCGCATTGATGAGCCGGCCCGTGACCTTGGGCTCTCGCGACCAAAAGGGCAGCAGCCCCCAGAGGAAGTACTGCAGCTCATCCGGCTGATCATTCGTGATCACGTAAGCGGGCTGGGTAGGCGCAACATTGTAGTTTATGCGCAGGTTCTCACCCACTTTCACCGGGCCCAGTTGGTCTTGTAGGGTTTCGCGGCTGGCCGCCAGGGAGAATCGTCCGCACATAGGTGAAATGAGTTTCAATGATATCCGTTGCGAAGTGGTTTGGGAACCATTTCGTCGTCAGTATAGCTTTCAGCAATACAACCCGAGCTGCAAATCAATAGTTTCAGGTCTTTTCCACAAGCCCCTTTCAGGACATGGCTAACGACCTGATGGTCAGCCCTTGTCCGACCGGTGATTTTAACAGCACCCGGGGGATGATGCGGTGGAAAAGCTCCTTCTTGTCCACCTCGGCTCCTGAATCCAGTGTGTAAAACTAGTTTTCCCCATTCGGCACACAGCCCCGGGTTTCGATATCCCCCTGGTTCCTGACAGGGATTCGTCATATTTCCACCTTCGTTTATGGCAAAAGTTTTCCGCCTGTACCGATTTCCAGGCCTTGTGCATAAGTTTGCAATTCCTTGATTTCCCGAACGCCGCCGTGTTAACTCATTGTTAGCCTTTGACCGAAAAGTGGGAATAAATACAAATCCAAGAGAGGGGTTTTAAAGTTTTGTACATACTAACACTCCTGATGACGATGATAGATGGTTCTTTTTTTTAAAAATTTTTAAATCATCTATCAATACAACAGGATTTTTGGGAACCTTTCTCCAATGCCAAAGAAATGACTAGTCAGAAAACCTATCCGAAAGCAGTCAAATACTGGCTTTTTGCCGGTTTGTTCATGATTTTCGTACAGGTCGTCGTCGGAGGCGTTACGCGGCTTACCGGATCGGGCCTCTCCATAACCCGCTGGGAGGTCGTTAGCGGCACCCTGCCTCCGCTGAACGCCGCCCAGTGGGAGCAGGCCTTCGATCTGTACAAACAGACGCCTCAGTATGAGAAGATCAACGAGGGCATGAGCATGGCCCAGTTCAAGTTCATTTATTTCTGGGAATACATCCATCGCTTGTGGGCTCGCCTCATGGGGTTTGTCTTTCTCATTCCGCTGGCCTTTTTCTGGGCCAGGGGATGGCTGGACCGCCGGCTTCTCACCCGTTTGGGCGTTGTGTTCCTTCTCGCAGGGCTGGCCGCCTCCTTTGGCTGGATCATGGTGGCCAGCGGCCTCGTGGACCGGCCCTGGGTCGATGCCTACAAGCTCACCCTGCACCTGGGCATCGCCTTGTCCTTGTTCGCCTATCTGTTGTGGACGACCCTCCTGGTGGCCTATCCCGAACGCAGGGGGGCTTACCCGAGGCTCAGACGGACTCTGGGGTACTTTACCGTTCTGTTGGTGGTCCAGCTCGCCCTGGGCGGCCTGATGAGCGGGATGAAAGCGGGGCTTTTCTATCCCAGCTGGCCGGACATGAACGGGGAGCTGATCCCGGCTCCGGTACTGGATGCGTCCCAGTGGCGTGTGGAAAACCTGGTGGAATACGATCGGGGAGGCTTTGCCGTCGCTTGGGTACAGCTATTGCACCGCACCACTGCTTACATCCTGGTCCTGTGGGGCTTAGGACTGGCCGTTCTCTTCTTCAAAAGGTTGCGCGAACCCTTGCTCCGCCGGGCTTCCACGCTGTGGATAAGCCTGTTGGGCTTGCAGGTCGTACTGGGCATACTCACCGTGGTCCATAGCCTGGGTTCCATTCCGGTGGGCTATGGGGTTTATCACCAGGCCGTGGCTCTGCTGTTGTTGGGAGCTACCCTGTTCCTGCTTTATCATCTCGGTGGGAAAAGGCCGGTGAAAACCCGGCATCGAGCAAATTCCCCGGAGCGAGCGGCAACTGCGGAGGTGTAGGGCTTCTATTTCTTCCACAAAAATCCTAGTATGGGGTAAGCCTTCCCGCTTATGCCGATATACCTCTTGTCGAAAAGTGATCTGGCCTTTCCGCATCCCAATCTGACCTCGCCCCGGGGTATTTTGGCCATGGGGGGCGACTTGAGTCCGGAGCGCCTGCTGCTGGCTTATCGCTGGGGAATCTTTCCCTGGTACAACGAAGGCGAAGAGATCCTGTGGTGGTCGCCCGATCCCCGATTTGTATTGTTTCCGGGCGAGCTGAAGGTGTCTAAAAGCATGCGTCCTTATTTTAATCAGCGTAAATTTGAGGTGAGCTTGGATTCGGCCTTCAACCGGGTGATCGAGGCGTGCCGCACCACTTCGCGGCCCGGGCAATTGGGCGGCAGCTGGATAACCGAAGATATGCTGGCGGCTTATCAGCGGCTTCACCAGCTGGGGTTCGCCCATTCGGTAGAAGTCTGGAAAGGCGAAGAGCTCGTGGGCGGGCTGTATGGAATTTCGCTGGGAAGGGTTTTCTTTGGAGAGTCCATGTTCACCCGGGTGAGCAACGCCTCCAAATTCGGCTTTATCTGGCTGGTACAGCAACTGCGGGAGGAAGGATTCTGGCTGGTCGATTGCCAGCAGGCTACCCGACACCTGGCAAGCCTTGGGGCGCGCGGCATATCCCGGGAGCGTTTTTTGGCCATTCTGGAAAAGAACGAAAAAGAGCCTACTTTACGGGGCAACTGGAGTGAAGTCCTGAATACCTGAGAGCTATGCGCTTTTTGTGCGGAATTACTTTTTTGCTGTTTTGCCAGGCAGGAACGGCTATGAGTTTCATGGGCCGTTTCCCGGCCGATTACTTTCGATCGCCCATCGAGGGCCCCATCCTGCTTTCGGGCACCTTTATGGAACTTCGACCCAATCACTTTCACGCAGGTATCGACGTAAAGGGCAAAACGGGGACGCCTCTCTACGCAGCGGCCGACGGATACATTTCGCGCATAAAGGTGGAACCGGGAGGCTATGGCCAGGCCCTCTACATTCGGCATGCCAACGGCTACACGACGGTTTACGCCCACATGGATGCTTTCAGTGCGGAGGTTGACCGGTGGGTGCGCGAGCAGCAGTATGCCCGGCAATCCTTTTCGGTGGACCTCCGTCCGAAAGCCGGTCGCTTTCCCGTTCGGGCCGGGCAGCGCATAGGCGATATCGGCAACAAGGGCGGCTCGCTGGGTGCGCACCTTCACTTCGAGATCCGCCGGTCGGATACCCAACGGCCTGTCAATCCCCTGCTTTTCGGCTTTGAAGTGGACGATCGCATGGCCCCTGACCTGCGCTTGCTCAAGGTGTATTCGCTGGACCGGGACCGGACTACCCTGGCAGAGAATCGCTACACCGTGTACAAAGCCCCCAACGGGTACCGCCTGCCCGACGACACCCTTCTCGTACCGGGTTGGCGCATGGGATTGGGCCTCAAAGTGCATGACCAGATGAACGGGGCGCCCAATTACAACGGCATCTACGCCCTCGATCTTCTGGTTGACGGGCAGTACGTGTATCGCTTTGCGATGGAATCCTTTTCTTTTTCGGAAACCCGTTACCTCAATGCACACCTGGATTATGCCGAGCAGGTGGCCAGAAGAAATTACGTACACCGCTGCTATCGCCTGCCGGGCAACGACCTCTCCATTTACAGCCCCGGTGAAGAGGATGGGGTCATTTCATTGTACGAGAAAAAAGCCCAGCAGGTGATGTTGGTCGTTCGGGATGCAATCGGCAACACCTCCACCCTTTCTTTTTGGGTAAAGCGCGACCCTGCCAATTCACCGGATGCATTGCCGCCGTTCAACTACAAACTTCCCCAGAATGAGGCCAGCGAGATCGAGGCGCAAGGGCTTTCGCTTCAGTTCCCCGCAGGGAGCTTTTACGAGGATCTGGGATTTCGATTGGCGTTGAAGCCCGACACAACGGAGTGGGGCTATTCGCCCCGGTACCAGGTACACGAGTATACCACACCGGTTCACCGGTATTTTTCCGTGGGCATCCGGGCTACCGGCATACCCTCAGAACTCAAAGAAAAAGCCTGCCTGGCCTATTGGAATGGCAGAGCCGGTGATGAGGTCTATTCACTGGGCGGATCCTGGAAGGGGGAGGAGCTGCAGGCAAAGTCCAGGTATTTCGGCCACTACTTTATCGCGGTAGACGATGAGCCGCCGACCATTCGCCCCCGGCGGTTCAAGCCCAATATGCGGGGAGAAGAAACCCTTCAGTTCGAAATCACGGACAATATGCCTACCTCCGGTCGTGCCCGCCGGCTCCGGTATTCGGCCTGGCTCAATGAAACCCAGTGGTTGCTGTTCGAATACGATGCCAAGAACGACTGGCTGATCCACCATTTTGATGACGGAGTGATCCCGCCCGGGCAGCACAGCCTGACTCTGGTGGTGCGCGATGACCGCGGTAATGAACGCCTATGGCGGGGCGACTTTCTGCGCTGATGAACCAGGGTTATCCTGGATTGTTTTGAAAGGCAAACCGCTCACCATGACACACCTAAAAGAAGGGGATAAGGCCCCGGATTTCAAAGGCCTTGACCAGGACGGTAATGAGCGCTCCCTGGCAGATTACAAGGGCAAGAAGCTCATCTTGTTTTTCTATCCGAAAGACAATACCCCCGGCTGTACGGCCGAGGCTTGCAGCCTGCGCGATCACTACGGCGAACTCCGCGCACAAGGCTTCGAACTGCTGGGCGTAAGCCCCGACAGCCAGAAAAAACATCAGAATTTCATTGCCAAGCACGAATTGCCTTTTCCGCTCCTGGCCGATACCGAGCAGGAGGTTCTGAAAGCTTACGGTGCCTGGGGAGAGAAAAAGATGTACGGAAAGACCTACGAGGGGGTGCTTCGCTCCACCTTCATCATCGACGAAGAAGGCAAGATCGAACAGATTTTTTCCAAGGTGAAGACCAAGGATCACGCCGGCCAGATCCTGGAGGCGATGAACGGTTGATTCCGGCCCGGTCAGGCATTCGCACCAAGGCCGGCATCAGATCTTTGGGCTGCTGTGGTACAGGGCCAGGAAGAGCATGGCCAGTTTCATGGCGGGACTGATCGTCTCATCCGTACGGTCGTCCACATTCCACTGCCTGGGATCCCCTTCGTACAAGGTATAGACCTGGAACTGTCCCCGGCTATCGTCCCGCAAGTTCCACTCTTCCCGGAGTGCGGGATGGCGGGCCTGAAAGGTGAGTTGGCTTCCCGGGCTGATGATGCGCCATTGCGTGGGATCACCCGGATAGACCGTACGTGCTGTGATGACCTCGTTGGCATAACGGATTTCCCAGGCATTGGGGTTGCCGGGCCATTTCTGGCGAGCCTGTCCGCTGTATTCTCCGGCTTCGATCACCCAGTCCAGCCAATTATCCTGAAAGGGCCATCGCAGATAAAGCCTGCCGATCTCTTCCTCTTCAGGGCCGTAGAGTATCCACTCCCGAAACGAATCATTCCAGCGGGTGTCGGCACCCATGAGCTGGGCATCCGCCCGGCAAGGGAGGCAAGCCAGCAGGAGCATGCAGGTGGTGAGACGTCGCCCTGTTCTAAAACGGAAGGTCGTCATCCATGCTTGGGGGTTCGTTTTCGCTTCCGGGAAGGGGTGCCTGATCGGCATCCGGGAAGGGGGTCTGTTCCGCCGCAGGAGGCGCCGGTGAAGCTTCCGGTTTACCCACCCGCCAGGCGTTGAGATTGGTGAAGTACTTACCGTTCCACTCCCGTCCGCGCAGATCGAAAAACACTTTTATCGGTTCGCCCTCCTGGTAGTCATCTATCAGGGAACAACGGTCCTGAACCAGTTGGAATTTGATGTACTGGGTGTAGCTTCCGTCCATCGTTTCGATGACGAATTCCCGGGCTTGAAAGGTATCGGTCTTCTGTTCGGTGTCGAACTTCTTGTGCAGTTTGCCCTCAATCTCAAATGACATGCGTTTGCTCTGTTTTTCTCGAACTTAAAGATAGGAAGATCAGCCACAGTATAGGGCATATACACCAGGGCTTTTCACATGGATTTTCAAAGGAGTACTCGCCGAAACGATCGGCACTCAGGTGACGGGAGCGGTTGTGGTCGTGGTGAGTTTGTAGATATCCGTAGGAGTTAGGCACATAATGGCGCGGTGCCCGCGCATGGCGATCGGGGCTTTAATGAGATCGGGGTTTTTCTGAAAGATCTTTACCCAACAGGCCTCTTCAAATTCGCGTCCGCGAATGTGCTGCTGGTAATAGGGATGGGCTTTGTTGAGCAAATGCTTTGGATCCTGGCCAATGGCGTAGAGAATCTGCTGCCAGCTGGTGCCGTTGGACGGTGTCTGGCCGAAGGCATAGGTCTTGAGGTGCGGTACCAGGGAGCGGGCGTGGGCCACGGTCATCCGATGGGTGCTCGATTCGGGATTGTAATAGATCTGAATCTCGCGGGCGTGGGTTTTCATAGTATAAATTTTGGCAAATAGATAGTATTGCGGTATAAATTAAGCATAAAACACTATACTGTAAAGTAATATTCTGTAAAAGAGGTCGGAAATCAGGCTTGCACGTACAGGATAACCTTTTCGCTGTAATAGGGGTCGGATACCCATTCGGACAAGGGGTATATTTCGACGTATTCCCCTTTGGGCAGGTTTTTTTGTTCCGCTTCGATCTGTCCGCCTTTGAGAGCCAGCAGGCCGTTTGGCAAAGCGTGCTTATGGTTCAGATGGATAAGGGGGCGGCTCCAGGAAAGCAGCTTATCCAGGCCGGCCACGGCCCGCGACACTACGAAGTCGTACCGGCCTTTGTGCGCCTCCGCCCGGATGTGAATCGGGCGGACGTTGGCAAGCCCAACGGCCCGGGCTATTTCCTCCACCACGCGGATCTTCTTTCGGGTGCCGTCGATGAGTGTAAAGGTCACTTCCGGGAACAGGATGGCCAGGGGAATGCCCGGAAAGCCTCCGCCGGTTCCGAGGTCGAGGATGTTGCAACCGGCTTTAAAACGCACGACTTTGGCGAGGAGCAAGCTGTGCAGTACGTGATGGTCGTAAAGCTGGTCGATATCCTTTCGGGAAATGACATTGATCTTTTGATTCCACTCCCGGTACAAGGTGTCCAGGGCTTCCAGTTGCCGGATCTGCGTTTCAGACAGGTCCGGAAAGAGACGGAGGATCTGCTCCATGGTTAGTCGACTGCGGAATTGGGCAATTCAAAAGCCCGCCAGACAGAGTGGTCGGGCGGCGGCGCGGTGATCAGCTCCATTTCGTTGCTGACCGGATGCTGAAACCGGAGTTTCCAGGCGTGCAGTTGGATGGAGCGATCTTTGTTTCCGCGGCGGAAACCGTATTTGACATCCCCCCGAACCGGGCAGCCGATCGCGGCCATTTGAGCTCTGATCTGGTGAAAGCGGCCACTTTTCAGGTCGATTGCCACGAGGTCGTACCGCTCTCCTTCGGCCAGGCGCCTGTATTTGAGCACAGCTTGCCTGGCTCCTTCGCTTCCCGCTTCGGCCAGCTGAGCTTTGTGGATGTGGGTGTTGTGCAGCAGATTATGGACCAACTCGCCGGCGGGTTGGGGCAGGTTTTTTTGTACGATTGCCAGGTAGGTTTTTTGCACCTGCCTTTGCCGAAACTGCTCGTTGAGATGGATCAATGCTTTTTCGGTCTTCGCAAAAAGCACGACGCCGCTGGCTGGCCGGTCGATTCGGTGAATGAGATGCACCGGCCCCTTCAGGTAGATAGCGGCCAGCTCCAGAAGGCTCTTCTCTTCGGATGCATCGGGCTGCACGGCCAGGCCGGGCGGCTTGTTGAAGGCAATGAGCTGATTGTTCTTGTAAAGGACCAGGCTACCGATATCCATAGCTATTCCACTTCTTCGTAGTCTACGTATTCCTCCTCATCGGGCCCGGAAGGCTCCTTCATCCGGGCCGGATCTTTGCCGGCCAGTGCATTCGGCATCAGATAAAGGCGATAGAAAAGCCAGATTGCCGCGCCCAGGATGAGCCATTTCAATAAGACCATAGGGGTATTTTTTCTTTCAAAACAAAGGTACTGATAATTACACAGGCGACTGAAAGGCAAGGAGTTTGGCAGAAAAGCCCGCACCGGATATTTTCTTAGATTTGCATTCCGTTATACAAGGTACCTGCAAAATCCTTTAATCACCTGAATGGAAAAGGGAATGTACAAGCGCATCAGTCTGATAGCCGGTTGGGTCGTCTTTGCCATTGCGGCCGTAGTTTATTTTTTCTCAGCCGAACGGACGGGGAGTCTTTGGGATTGCGGAGAATTCATTCTGGGAGCTTACAAGCTTCAGGTGGTTCACCCTCCGGGTGCCCCGCTTTTTCTCATGGTCGGCCGGGTGTTCACCTGGATTGCCAGTCTTTTTTCGGATAATCCCGAGGATATCGCCTTTGCCGTCAACCTGATGTCTGGCCTGTGCACGGCTTTTGCCGCCGCTTTCGTCACATGGATCACCTGCACCCTGGGCAAATTGGCCCTGGTGGGGGCTGAAGGTGAGCCCGACCGGGGAGAGAGCCTGGCTATCGGAGGTGCCGGCCTGGTAGCCGGTCTGACTACGGCTTTCGCTACCTCGATCTGGTTCTCGGCCGTGGAAGGCGAGGTGTATGCCATGTCCACTTTTTTCACCACCCTCACCCTCTGGGCTATCATCAAGTGGTACGATCTTCCCAACGAGCCCAAGTACGATCGCTGGATCATTTTCGCCGCTTTTTCCACGGGGCTCTCTATCGGCGTGCACCTGCTCAGCCTGCTTACCTTTCCGGCCCTGGCCATGTTCTATTACTTCAAGAAATTCAAGAAGCACACCTTCTGGGGCGCTCTGATAGCCGCCGGGATGGGCGTGGCACTCATCACCGGGGTCCAGCTGTTTGTGATCGTGGGCATTCCCAGGTTGTGGTCGGTCATGGAGCTGATCACGGTGAACGGGATGGGACTGCCTTTTCACAGCGGTATCCTGCCCACCCTGCTGATCATTATCGCCGTGATCGCTCTGGCTCTGCGCTATGCCCACAAGACGGAAAATGCCATTTTGCAGCAGCTCATCGTCGGACTCACGGTAGTGGTTATCGGCTTTTCGTCCATCGGAGCCGTGGTGCTTCGGGCCAATGCCAATCCGCCCATTAATATGAACGACCCCAGCGATGCCATGCGCCTGTTGCCCTATCTCAATCGCGAGCAATACGGCGAGCGGGCCCTGCTTCGGGGTCCCTCTTTCGATGCCAAACCCGTGGATACCAAGATCGAGGAACGCTATGGGCAAGTGGGCGATCGCTACGAGTACGTCAATCAGAAGATCAGTTACGAGTTTGCGGAAAAGGACAAGATGCTCTTTCCGCGAATGGGCGACTATACCCAAAACCGGGCCATGCTCTACAAAATGTGGATGGGCCTGGATCCCTCCAAACCGCTGCCTCCGGGCCGGCCCAATCAGCTGGACAATCTGAGCTTTCTGGTCCGTTACCAGCTGGGCTGGATGTACTGGCGCTATTTCATGTGGAACTTCTCCGGCCGCCAGAACGGCGAACAGGGCTTCTTCCCCTGGGATAAATCCAGCGGGCACTGGATATCGGGTATTCCCTTCATCGACAACATGAGACTCAAATACCGGCAGGCCGACATCACCCAGAAGATGAAGGAAGACAAGGCGCGAAACACCTATTTCATGCTGCCCTTCCTCTTTGGTCTGATCGGGCTCTTTTTCCACGCCCGCCGACGACCGGAAGAGTTTCTCGGGCTCTTTGCCCTGTTCGTCATCACCGGGGTGGGTATTATTATTTATTCCAACCAACCCCCCAACGAACCGCGCGAACGCGATTATGTGCTGGCCGGTTCCATTCTCACCTATGCCGTATGGGTAGGTATGGCGGTGCTGGCCCTCTTCCAGGTCCTTCGCTCCAGATTGAGGCTGGGCGGCCTGCCCGCCGCCGCGGTGGCATCGGCGGTCATCCTCGTCGCCCCGGTGCTGATGGGCACGCAAAATTTCGATGACCACAGCCGCCGGCTCACGCAGGGAGCCCGCGACTACGCCAATAATTTCCTCCAGTCCTGCAAGCCCAATGCCATCATTTTCACCTACGGCGACAACGACACCTATCCCCTGTGGTATGCTCAGGAAGTGGAAGGCATTCGAACGGATGTGCGCGTGATCAACCTCAGCCTCATTGCGGTAGACTGGTACATCAATCAGATGCGTCGGCGGATCAATGACTCGCCCCCTGTGGATATGACGATCCCCGAGGAAGCGCTGATCGGCAAACGGCGCAACCAGGTGTTCTATGCCAACCCCAACCAGGAGGATCGCACCATGAATGTGCTGGATGTGCTGCGCTTTATCGGGGAAGACCATCCCTTGCCGACCAATAGCGGCCGGACCATTGACAGTTATTACCCCACGCGCAATACCGTGCTCCCGGTGAATCCTCAGCAGGTGATCCGCAACGGCATCGTCAGCGAAGAGGATACGTCTGGGATCGTGCCGTTCATACCCATCCGGCTGGACAAAAATTATATGCTCAAAGACGAGTTGGCCATTCTGGATATCGTGGCGACCAACTTTGGCAAGCGGCCGATCTATTTCGCCGTCACGGTGCGGCCGGAAAAGCTGTTGGGACTGAAGGATTACCTGCAGGTAGAAGGCCTGGCGATGCAGCTCGTGCCCATCAAGTCCAACAGCGATCCGGCATACGGCATCTATGGCAGCGGCCGGATCGCCGCAGAAACGGTGCATGAGAACGTGACCCAAAAGTTCAAATGGGGCAATTTTGACAAGTACGACCTGTTCGTGGACCACAGCTATGCCCCCAGCGTTCAAAGCCATCAGGTAGTTCTGCGTCGGGCGGCCGTCGAGCTGCTGGAAGAAGGAAAGACGCAAAAGGCCGTGGAGGTTATTGACAAGTATTTCGAAGGATTTCCGGATATGAATTTCCCCTACGACTACCGGGCCTATTACATGATACAGGTATACCTGCAGGCCGGGGAATACGAAAAGGCGAAGAAGCACATGCGCATTCTGGCCAACAATACAGCTGATGAACTCGCTTTTTACGCCAGCCTGCGCGACGACGTGCTGGAGTCCAGCTATTCGGATGAGTTCCGTCTGGCATACACTACGAAAGAAAACCTGCTCCGCAATGTGCAGCAACAGGGCGACCAGGCTTTTCTGACTGAATTGAACGACATGTTTTCGGCCTTCGATTTCAACGAGCAGGCCATTTTTAAAGATTAGGCCTATGATCCCATCGTCCATCGCAATCGGTTGCGACCACGCCGGCTATGAATACAAGGAGGCCATAAAGGAATGGCTTCAATCTCAGCAGATCGATGTGCTCGATTTCGGAACCCATTCGCCGGACTCGGTCGATTATCCGGACTTTGTCCATCCGGTAGCTGAAAAAGTAGAAGCCGGGGAAGCCGGGCTGGGCATTGTAATTTGCGGAAGCGGCAACGGAGTAGCCATGACGGCCAACAAGCATCAGGGCATTCGCGCCGCGCTTTGCTGGAAGGATGAACTGGCCGAGCTGGCCCGGCAGCACAACAATGCGAATGTGCTGGCCTTGCCTGCGCGTTTCGTGAGCCGCGAAGAGGCCCTTTCGATGGTTCGCTCCTTTTTGGAAGCTGAATTTGAGGGGGGGCGCCACCAGCGACGAGTTGGAAAAATTCAAATCCATTGCTGAGCGATCCGCTTGGCCGATATACGACTGAACTGATGAAGAGAATATTGCTTTTTACTCTGGTGATCTGGGGTGGGGTGCTCATGGGGCAAAGCCCGAAGCCGGCACCCGGCCCGGAAGTTTTTGCCGAGACGATTACGGTCGACGATCTGAAGACCTATCTCAACACCCTGGCTTCCGATGCGATGGAGGGAAGGGAGACAGGGACCGAAGGGCAGCACAAGGCCGCTGAATACATTGCCGGCCTTTTCCAAGAATGGGGTTTGCCCCGGATCGGAGACGACGATTCCTATTTTCAGAATATCGGGTTCATCACGGAAAACTGGGAGTCGATCGACTTGCTCCTCAACGGGGAGGAACTTGCGCACCTTCGCGATTATTACGCCTTCCCGAGCCTGCACCCGGATTCTATGCAGAACCAATTTGACGAGCTGGTCTTTGTGGGATACGGCATTGAAAGCGAAGCGTATAGCGATTATGCCCGGGCCGATGTGGCCGGGAAGGCCGTACTGATGTATTCGGGAGAGCCGGTGGACAAGGACAGTCTTTCCTATGTAACGGGCAGTACAGACGTATCGTCCTGGTCGCGCAACCCGACCCGAAAGATCGAACTGGCAAAGGAAAAAGGCGCTGCTGCCGTATTCCTTATCGACGATAACTTCAAGCGAAATCTGTCTTTTGCCCGTCGGGTGATTCTCAACCGGCGGCTGCAGCTGGGCTACGGTGCCGATACAGATCGCTATGCGCCCAGTTATTTCATCAGCTCCGGAACCGCTCGTCAGATCCTGGGCAAGAAGGTCAACAAGGTGGTCAAGGCCAGAGAGCGCATTCAGAAAAAGGGCAAATCCAAACCCGTTGGCATACCCGTCGACCTGAGTATCTCGGAAAGTAAAAAAGTGCAAAAGGTACAGGGTGAAAATGTCCTGGGTTTCATCGAAGGAACCGATCCGGACCTGAAAGACGAAATTGTCATTTTGTCTGCCCACTTTGACCATCTCGGCAAGCGGGGGGATGCCATTTACAACGGTTCGGATGACAACGGTTCGGGCACCTCCACCGTTCTCGAGGTGACGCAGGCCTTTGCCGAGGCAAGAGAACGGGGGGCCGGGCCCCGGCGCAGCGTATTGGCTTTGCTCGTTTCCGGAGAGGAAAAGGGCTTGCTCGGTTCGCAGTATTACGTAAAGAACCCCGTTTTCCCGCTGGAGAACACCGTGGTCGACATCAATGTGGATATGGTGGGCCGAGTAGACCCCAAGTACAGTGAGATGGGAAATCCCAATTACATTTACGTGATCGGAGCCGATCGCATGAGTACTCAGCTGCACGAAATCAACGAAGAGGTCAACGAGAAATACACCCAACTCACGCTGGACTATACCTACAATGCGGAGGATGATCCCAATCAGTTTTACTACCGCTCAGACCACTACAATTTTGCCCGGAACGGCATTCCCGCTATTTTCTATTTCAACGGAACCCATCAGGATTATCACCAGCCCAGTGATACGGTGGAGAAGATCCAATTCGACAAGATGGCCAGGATCGGGCGACTGGTTTTCCATACTGCCTGGGAAATTGCCAACCGGGACGAGCGCTTGCCGGTGGACGTGATCGACAAGAACTAGACAAAAAAAACTGACCCGAATGCAAGACTCGGGCCAGCCGTGGGTGAGTTCCAGCTACCCCCCTTATGTGCTGGACTCACTTTTTTTTGTGTCTTTTGCGAAAGACACAGACCTCGCAGTGCATAGTGATCACTGCAAAACAGATATCTGAAGATCGGTTTGGAAAACTGGTGTGGAAATAGCCTCGAATGGATACCTGGTTGAGAAATGCAGATAAACAGATATTCATTCAACGAACAAAATAAGGGAATCCTGTTAAAATTTCAAAACCTTCAATCGTTTATTCTTTGCGCCATTTTGGCAGCCGGTGAGTCATGGCATGCCCTTTGCAGCGCGGATAGTGGACTTCAAAATTCCCAGACTATGCAAAAAGGCACCATCTCGGTACAGACGGAGAATATCTTTCCCATCATCAAGAAGTTTTTGTATTCCGATCACGAGATTTTTCTGCGGGAGTTGGTCTCCAATGCGGTCGATGCCACCACTAAGCTCAGGACCCTCGCCAACAAGGGAGAATTCAAGGGCGAGCTGGGCGATACCACCATTCATATTCTGCTGGACGAAGCCAATAAGACCCTCACTATTCGCGATCGCGGCGTGGGCATGACGGAGGAGGAAGTGATGAAATACCTGAACCAGGTCGCTTTTTCCAGTGCTGCAGAGTTTTTGGAGAAGTACAAGGAAGATGGCAATATCATCGGCCACTTCGGCCTCGGCTTTTATTCGGCTTTCATGGTGGCCGATAAAGTGGAAGTGATCACCCGCTCGTGGCAGGAGGGGGCCTCGGCCGTGAAGTGGAGCTGCGAAGGCAATCCCGAGTACAGCCTGGAGCCGGCCGAGCGCGATGACCGGGGTACGGATGTTGTGCTCTACATCAACGAAGAGAATAAGGAGTTTCTGGAAAGGAACCGAATTGAAGAACTGCTTAAAAAATACTGTAAGTTCTTGCCGGTTCCCATCCAATTCGGCACCCGCACGGAAACCTATACCGAAGGCGAGGGCGAGGACAGCGAGCAGAAAACCCGGGACGTACCCAACGTCATCAACAATCCAGACCCCATCTGGAAGAAGCCCCCGGCGGAATTGACGGATGAGGATTACCAGTCCTTCTATCAGGAACTCTATCCCTTCAGTCCGGCGCCCATGTTCTGGATCCACCTCAACATAGATTACCCGTTCAACCTGACCGGCATACTCTTTTTCCCCAAGCTGGGCAATACGCTTGAAGTTCAGAAAAACAAGATTCAGCTGTACAGCAATCAGGTATACGTCACCGACGAAGTGAAGGAGATCGTGCCCGAGTTCCTCACGCTCCTGCACGGGGTGATCGACTCCCCGGACATTCCGCTGAACGTATCGCGGAGCTACCTGCAAAGTGATGCTTCAGTAAAGAAAATCACGGGATACATTACCCGTAAGGTTGCCGATAAACTCAAGGAACTGTTCGAAAAGGACCGGGAGAACTACGAAGCGAAGTGGGGCGATCTCGGTGTCTTCGTCAAATACGGCATGATATCCGAGGAGAAGTTCTACGATAAGGCCGTTGATTTTGCCTTGTTGGAAAATGTCGATAAGGAACACTTCACCCTGGCGGAATACCGGGAAAAGGTCAAAGACCTGCAGACCGACAAGCACAATAAGGTCGTATTTCTGTATACCAACCAGGCAGCGGCTCACGACAGCTTTATCCGTTCGGCCAGGGCACGAGGGTACGATGTGTTGCTCTTCGACCAAATGCTCGACAATCACTTCATCCAGCAGCTGGAATACAAGTTGGGTGACGTGACCTTCGTCCGGGTGGACTCCGATACGGTGGACAAACTGGTGCAGAAGGATGAAGATACGGAGGCTGTGCTGAGTGAGAAGGAGCAGGAAAAAGTAAAGACGCTATTCAGCGAACTCGCCGGAGAAGGCCATCAAGTACAGGTCAAGGCTCTTTCGCCCGAAGATCAGCCGGTAGTGATAACCCGGCCTGAATTTATGCGGCGCATGAAAGAAATGCAGGCGCTGCAGGGAATGGATGCCTCCATGTTTCCAGACTCTTTTCAAGTGGTGATCAACGGCAACCACCCCCTGGTTGCCGAGAAACTCCTGCGGATGAAAAAGGAGGAGAAGCGGCAAAGCCTGGCGCGGCACTTGTACGATCTCGCTCGCCTGAACCAAGGTATGCTCACCGGTGCGGACCTCACGGCATTCGTTCAGCGCAGCCTGGAGTGGGTGCAATAGCGTGCTGCTGCTTACCCGGCAAAACACTCAGAGGCGCACCGTGCTGAAAATGTGCTCCAGGTAGAGCATGTTGTTGCGCTTGTCCTTCCCGGGAGCGTACAGAAAGCCGTCCAGAAAAATGAGCTGGTTGCGTTCGGGCTGGTGAATGAGCAAGCTGAGAAAGGGCCCGCCCATGTAATCGTTTTCGATTTCCCAGATGCCCCTGCCCTCCAGGGCGTATTTTCCGCTAACGGATGTGGCATCCGCCAGGAAGGGAAGGTCTATGTCGTTGACCTTCATATAGGTATCCGGCAATTCGGAGGAGATGTACTTCCGCCCGATGGAATCCCGGATTTCTTTCAGCCCTTGTTTGGTGAGTTGTGACGGATCCGTGTAGGGTATGCTGCTGACGAGGATGCTGCTGCTGTAGTCGGTCGTCTCGCGGCGCATCCAGAGGACACTTTCGTCGTATAGGGCCTGCACGTATTCCCCCGGTATCCGAATATTGAATTTATAGCGGTCGCGAATGAGTTGGGTCAGCTTGGTGTTTTCACCGTCCAGATAGACCGTTGCATCCAGTTTTTCGGTGTCCACTTCTTCGATCTTGTCCATGATCACGGACATGCTTTTTTTCACATTGGCCACCAGCTCTTCCTCTGAAAAACCGAACAGGTAGAGAATGGTCTGATCCTTGGCCCATTTGTTGCGGCCTACCGTGATCCGGAAACCGGGGGTCTCCCGGGCCCGGCGTATTTTTTCTTCGCCTAGGTCCTTACTTACCATTTGGGTGGTCAGGGACTGCTCGTCTGAGAGGTCGCATACAAACAGCATGAGTCGAAGTTCTTTGCGGAGGGGGTCTTCCAGCAGTTCCCGGGCCGTGAAGTGGCGAATATCCAGGATGGGTTCGGGTTGGGGCAGCAGGAGGTAGGGCCCTGCATAATAATAATCCAGGGTATCCCCTACCTGTCCTTTCCACAGGTCGTTGTCCATAATGACCGTGAGTTCCCGGATTTTGCCAAAGGCCAGAGGCATTGGCCGAAGTCCGCTGCCGGAACCCTGTGCCTGGGGCTCCGAAGAACAGCCCGTGAACAACCAACTGATACTGAACAGGAGAAATAGGGCGAAGCGTAGTTTCTGCATTAGCCGAATTGCCGTTTTGGTAAAAATAATACTTATCCTCTCTCTGCCGGTCCCTCATCAGGGAGAACAGCTTCGGGCTTAGGTTGGTGGCCGTTCAGCTTATCCCATCTCACCTGGTTTTTCTTTTGGCCCTGCCCATCGTTGCCAAAAACCCTGTATCAATCACGGGGCAGGCGGGAGATGGGATTCCTTTAAGGGACCAAGGTGCTTACCGGCCCCTACCAACGGCCGGAAGACGATGAGAGCAGGGAAAGATTTCCGATCCCAATCCGACCGGATTGTGATACCCGGTTGGAGGGTTTATGGGCGTACCGGATCGCCGTATGAAGAGAGATGCGCACCCGGCCCGTTTTGGTGGGCGGGCTACCTTTACAAGAGGCTTTCGATCACTTTTTCTTCACTGATGCCTTCGGCTTCGGCCTTGTAATTGCGAACAATGCGGTGGCGAAGAACAAAGGGGGCTACGGCCTGCACGTCTTCCTGATCCGGCGAGTATTTGCCGTGAATAGCGGCGTGGCACTTGGCACCCAGGACCAGGTACTGGGAAGCCCGGGGGCCTGCACCCCAGGAGATGTATTCATTCACGGTTGGGGTGGCCCGCTCGGTGTTGGGGCGGGTTTTGGTCACCATGTTCACCGCATACTCCAAAACGTTATCGGCGATGGGGATCTTGCGGATCAGCTTTTGGAAAGAGAGGATCTGATCCCCGGTAACGATGTGCGACAATTCGTAGTTCTGAATAGCTGTCGTGCCTTTCACTACCTGGATCTCCTCGTCGTACGACGGGTAGTCCAGCGGAATGTTGAACATGAAGCGGTCCAGCTGAGCTTCCGGCAGTGGGTAAGTACCCTCCTGTTCGATGGGATTCTGGGTGGCCAGCACGAAAAAGGGATTGGGCAGGGCGTGGCGCACGCCAGACACCGTCACCGAACGCTCCTGCATAGCTTCGAGCAGAGCGGCCTGGGTCTTGGGCGGCGTGCGGTTGATCTCGTCGGCAAGTACAATATTGGAGAATATGGGGCCCCGGTTGAAGCGGAAGTGGCGCTCTTCATCCAGGATCTCGGAGCCGGTGATATCGCTGGGCATCAGGTCCGGGGTGAACTGGATGCGCTTGAAATCCAGATCCAGTACCTCTGCAATGGTGCTCACCAGCAGGGTCTTGGCCAGGCCGGGCACGCCCACCAGCAGGCTGTGGCCGTTGCTGAACAAGCTGATGATCACAGCCTTGACGACTTCGTCCTGGCCCACGATCACTTTGGCGATTTCCTGGGTGAGTTCTCTATAGGACTGCGCGAGGGCGTCTACCGCTTCCACGTCTGTTTTATACTCTACTTGTGCCATGCGACATCGGGAATTGTGAATGGGCAAAAATGGAAAAAATGCACTGAACAAGAAAGGAAACGCCCGCTGCTGCTGCATTGTTTTCCCGCTCCGGCGAAATGCCTTGGGCGAGCCAAGAGGTGGAGACGGACCGGGTTTGTCGAGGATGGGTCGCTACCCTTTCGGTCAGTCAACTTCAGGGCAGGGCCAAAGCCAGTCGTCCAGCGGATATTTTGCGCGGCGGTATGAGAAGTGCCACCACTCGGTGCGAATCCCTGCAAAGCCCTCGGCTTCCATGGCCGTGCGCAGCAACCGCCGCCGCTGCAAAATGGAGTCCGGCAGCTGCGTGTAGGTACTCCAGGCCTCTCGGCCGAAGTAGTCGTAGGGGGTTCCCATGGCCAGCTCCCGGCCCAGGCTGTCGGCCAGGGTGAGGTCGATGGCCAGGCCCCGGTTGTGCATACTGCCCCGGCCGGGAGGCGTTACATAGCGAGCATCGGGTACTTTGTCCCACAGCTTCTGCTGTACGGGCCGGGGCCGGTAGCAGTCCAGCAGAAGGAGGTCGTACCCCTGCCCGGACAATCCCTCTCGTACCCGTTTGAGAGCCGCCGCCGCTTCCGGACGCAGGAAACAGCGACCGCAGTCGTACATCCGCTCCTCCACAAAATTCGCCTCCGTCGCATAGCGGATGTCTAGGTGAAAACCGGTATCCCGCCGGGTAAATTCGGTCCAGCGGCTGGTGTCGTAGTCGGGCGGGAGCGGCTTACGGGGCTGTTTCGGCGCCGGAGGCACCTGAGCCGTCGTGTCTTCCACGGAAAGGGCCGCCTGCCGGTTATCCTCAGGCACCGGGGCGCAAGCCGGCAGAAACAGGAGCAGAAGCATCCATCGCATGATCGGCTGGTCTTTTCTTTTTATTTTCGACATAATATAGCCGACGCAGCTGGCATTGCGAAACCATTGCCCCGGCTTTCAAAGTTCATACATCCGTTGAATCCGATCCGTTTATGCCGTCCACCTTTCCGAATGGCCCCTATCTGTCCGTTGTGGTCCCTGTGTTCAATGAAGCCGAGAACGTAAAGCCCCTGGTGAACCGCATTTCAGATGCCCTCGGAGGCATGGATTACGAAATCCTGTTTGTAGACGACGGCTCAACCGACGACACCATTCAAGCCTTGCGCGGCCTTTCTCATCCCGGTTTGCGAATCCTGGAATTTCGCAAGAACTACGGCCAAAGCTCTGCGATGATGGCCGGGATCGACTACGCCCGGGGCACCTACATAGCCACGCTAGATGGTGACGGCCAGAACGACCCGGCTGACCTGCCGGCCATGTTGGAACTGGCCGAGCAAGGCGGGTGGGACCTGGTGGCCGGAGAGCGGGTCAATCGGCAGGACAACGTCCTGCTGCGCAAGATCCCCAGCCGCATTGCCAACTTCATCATCCGGAACGCCGTCAACGTGCACCTGCGCGATTACGGCTGTGCCCTGCGCGTTATGCGAGCGGATCTGGCAAAGGACCTGGGCCTGTATGGGGAGCTTCACCGTTTTTTACCGGTTCTGGCTGCCCTGGAGGGGGCCCGCATTACCCAGGTACCGGTTCGCCATCACCCGCGGGCACACGGAAAATCAAAGTACGGCCTGGGGCGCACCTTCAAAGTAATTCCCGACCTGCTTTTCATGCTGTTCTGGAAGCGATATCTTCAAAAGCCCATGCATCTGTTTGGGATATCGGGTCTGGTGCTCCTGGTGATCGGTATCGGGATCAATGCGTATCTGGCCGTGCTCAAGATCATGGGACAGGATATTTGGGGCAAGCCTCTGATCATTCTCGGGCTTCTCCTCGTTCTGGGCGGCATACAGCTGATCACCATAGGTATAGTGGTGGAGATTCAGATGCGTACCTATTACGAGAGCCAGCAAAAAAGACCTTATAAGGTGCGCCGGCACCTGGAACCTTCAAAGCGTTTGATAGACAAGCAAGAATGATGCAACGCTTGGGTCGCGAATCACAGAAAGGGTATTACTATTTTCTGGGAGCTGCCGGAGCCGTCGGGCTGGGCTCCTTCTCCGGCAGTTGGACCCTGTCGGGTCTTCTGTCCGTTCTGCCGGGTCTTCTTTTTGCGGCGGGTTTCGCCTTTTCCCTATTCGGACTGCTTCACAGCGTGAAGAGCATCCGAAGAAGGGAGATTCGCACCTTCCATTGGTGGGTTGCCCTTTTGGGCAATGGCCTGCTGGTGCTCTATTTTTTGGGTATGGTGCTGTACAACGAGTGGTAGTTTTGATCGCACCAACGAAAAGAGCCGCCGGAACCGAATCCGGCGACTCTTTCCAAGTGCGAATCAAGCCTTGAGCCTACTGCAGTTCGGCCGAAGCATATTGCAGTTCGCCCTGGTATTCACCGGCCTTGAGCCGCTTGCTTACTGCATCGAAGGCATCCAGCGTGATCTCAATATCTTCCTTGGTGTGCGCTGCCGTCGGGATCATGCGCAGCAGGATCATGCCCTTCGGGATCATGGGGTACATCACCATGCTGCAGAACACGCGGTGTTGCTCGCGGATGTCGTGCACGAGGTTGGCCGCTTCATAAGGGGTTCCGTGCATGTATACCGGCGTCACGCAGGCATCGCACTTGCCCAGGTCAAAGCCCCGGTTGCGCAGTCCGTTCTGCAGGAGGTTCACATTTTCCCAAAGCTTATCTTTCAGCTCCGGATGCTTGCGCATCAGGTCCAGCCGCTTGAGGTTGCCAATGATCAGCGGCATGGGCAGTGTTTTGGCGAAGAGCTGAGAGCGCGTATTGTAAAGCAAGTAGGTGATGATATCCTTATCGCCGGCTACGAAGGAGCCAATGCTGGCCATGGACTTGGCAAAGGTGGAGAAGTACAGGTCGATATCGTCCTGTACGCCTTGTTCTTCGCCTGCACCCGCTCCCGTTTGGCCCAGGGTGCCGAAGCCGTGGGCATCGTCTACCAGGAGGCGGAACTCGTAGCGTTTTTTCATCTCTACGATCTCCTTCAGCTTACCTTGTTCGCCCCGCATGCCGAAGACGCCCTCGGTGATCACCAGGATGCCGCCGCCGGATTTATCCGTCAGTTCGGTAGCGCGCTGGAGCTGTTTCTCCAGATGCTCCATGTTGTTGTGCTCGAAGGGGAGCCGGCGGCCGATGTGCAAGCGCACCCCATCGTAGATGCAGGCATGGCTGTCGCTGTCGTACACCACTACGTCGTGCCGGCCCAGCAGGGCATCAATGATGGAGAAGATGCCCTGGAATCCGAAGTTGAGCAGCAGAGCGGCTTCCTTATTGACAAATTCGGCCAGTTCGCTTTCCAGTCGTTCGATGTAAGTGTTGTCGCCCGACATGATCCGGGCGCCCATCGGATAGGCAAGCCCCCATTCGGCGGAAGCTTCCGCATCGATTTTGCGCACTTCCGGGTGGTTGGCCAGCCCCAGGTAGTTGTTGATGTTCCAGATGATGAATTCCTTCCCTTGGAATTTCATGCGGCTGCCTATTTCGCCTTCCAGCTTGGGAAAAGCATAGTAGCCGTGTGCCTCATGGGCATATTGGCCCAGCGGGCCGCGGTTACCGGCGAACTTCTCAAAGAGGTCCATAGCTCACGGTTTTTTTTGAATTCAATGAAAAAAATTACCAGACCTTGCGGGCGGCATCGTCATCCACCCATTGACTCCAGTTTTTATTGTAGGTGTGGATCACGTCCACCTTTTTTCCTTGCTCATCTTCCAGCGGATACCCCCGGTTCACCCACTCAAACACGCTGCCGTACAAGTTGAAAACCTTCGTGTAGCCGGCCTTTTGGAGTTTCTCGCCTATCCGCTCGCTCCGATAGCCCACCGAGCAGTACAATGCGATGGGGGCATCTTTGGGTACGTCCTTCAGCCTGTCCAGGTCAAAATCCCGATAGCCCAGGTACGCAGCGCCCGGAATGTGGCTCAACTGGTATTCCTCCCGCGCCCGGGTGTCGAACAGAAAATAATCCTGTCGGTTCGCCCTCAGCTCCTCCACGCCTAGGAGCGGCACCCGGAACCGGAGAAGGCTCACCAGTTTTTGATCAAAGGCTTCGCTCTTCAGTTTCGGTCGGTCCTTGGGCGGATCCTGGGCGCAGGTTACCAGGCCGAAAAACAGTAAACTGCACAGACTTGTGAGTGTTCTTCGCATCTTGCTAAAATCAGAGCGGCATTGGCCCTTCACCGACCTCGTCGGTCAGGTACTGGCCGTCAGTGCAGAGTGCGGAAAGCTCGTCCTGCACGAATGCCTGTATTCGCTTTTGATAGGCATCCGGATAGAGGAGGTGAATGTTGGGGCCTGCGTCCAGGCTGAAAAACAAGGGCAGCTTCGTCTCTTTCCGGAAAGCCCGTATTTTTTGGATCAGGGTTAGGGTGTTGGGTTCCAGCAATACGTAGGGAGGCCTGGAACTGAGCATCAGTCCGTGCAGGGTCAGGGCCTCCGATTCGACGATTCGGCCGAAGGCCTCCAACTCGCCCTTTTCCAAGGCCCAAAGAACTTCCTGCAGGTTGCGCTGTGCATCGGCATAACGCGCCGATGCATAGGGGTTGCTGTCCATGAGGGCATGTCCTGCACTGCTGGATACTGCTTTTTCAGACGTACTCACCAGCAAAATGTCATCGTGGAAGGTCAAAAAATCGGGATGTACCTTCTGAAGGGGCAAGGCGTATTCGTTCGAGCTCCCTTCTACTTCCACGGTTTTACCCCACACGACCGCTCCTCCGTACAGGCTCCTGCAGGCACTGCCTGACCCCAGGCGGGCCACATAAGATGCCTTTTGAAAAAAGGCGGGCCGCTCTTTCCGGGAGTCGAACAGCTTTTCTTCCAGGCTGCACAGGCAGAGGGCCAAAGCGCTCATGGCCGAGGCTGAAGAGGCAATACCGGCCGAATGGGGAAAGGCATTTTTGGAGTAAATGCGGAATTCCAGCTGAGGCAGAAACGGAAAAATATCGGTAATGCTTTTGAAATACCGGTTTATGCGTTCGGCAAAATCGGGCTTGGGTTCTCCTTCGAAGAAAAACGAAAGGTCAATATCCGGGCCGGAGGTTTCCTTGGGCTTGTAGTGCAGGCGGGTCTCGGTGAAGGCGTTTTGCAAGGTGAGGCTTACGGAGGGGTTGCGCGGCAACTGACGGCCGTGCTTGCCCCAGTACTTTACCAGCGCAATATTCGACGGGCTGCGCCAGGCAACCTCCCCGGGTACGACCCGCTCGGACTCCAGGATGAGATGTGGGTTGGCGTATGGCCCCTCTGCTTGGCGCATGACACTGATTTTCAGTTTGAAGGGGCAAAATTAGGCAAACCGCATGCAATAATCTATCGACGGATAGAAAAATTGCATGCGTTTTACTTAAAGTGTTGATAATCAGACAACTGTTAATTGCTTCCTCCTTCGGCAGCCTCGGCTCTTTGCCGTCGTTGCATGGGGTTCTCCCGATCTCGCTGCATGCTTTTGCTTCGAAAGAGCTCAAACCGGCTGGGACCTTGCGGTTTAGGCGGGAAATAGTTGTTTTGGGTGTTCACATCTGCCGTTTCCAGAAAGGGATCAAGGGTGATCTGCCGGATCTCCTTCTCGGTCGGGAAAACCTTGGTGACCTTATCGCTGGTGATCTTCCAGATTTCAGCCGGTATCCGGATCAACTCTTCACTTCCATCCGCATACTCGAATTGCAGAATGAGCGGCATGACCAGCCCTCCTTTATTTTCGAAGGTGATCTCGTAGTAGTTGGTCTGTTTTTCCAGCAGGGCGATCTCTTCTGCACTGAGGCTGTTCAGGTAGCGCTGGTATTCTTGCCGGTCGAGTACCGTGACCTCCAGGGGATCGTATTCGTTGTAAAAGTCTCGAATGCTCGGATCCACTTCATCCTGGGTCTGGGCGATCTGCTCTCGATTGCGAACTATGCTGATGTTTTCGGGCGCCTGTCGGCGGGCTTCGGCCAGCAGGCTGTTTTCCAGGTCGGGGTTTTTGGTATCCAGGCGGTACCATTGCACATCCGCTATGGCGATGTCTACATGGTCGGTCGTGTAGAACCAACCACGCCAGAACCAGTCGAGATCAATACCGGAGGCGTCCTCCATGGTGCGGAAGAAATCGGCCGGGGAGGGGTGCTTGAACTTCCAGCGCCGGGCATAGGTCTTGAAGGCGTAATCAAAAAGCTCGCGGCCCATGATGGTTTCCCGCAGAATATTCAGGGCTGTAGCCGGCTTGCCGTAGGCGTTGTTTCCAAACTGGAAGATACTTTCGGAATTGGTCATAATGGGCGAAATCCGATCCTTGTCGCCCTTCATGTAGTCCACGATCTTGTGAGCCGGGCCGCGGCGGGAGGGATAGTCGCGTTCCCATTGCTGTTCGGTGAGGAACTGAACAAAGGTGTTCAGGCCTTCATCCATCCAGGTCCATTGGCGTTCGTCGCTATTCACGATCATGGGAAAGTAGTTGTGTCCCACCTCGTGAATGATCACCCCGATGAGCCCGTATTTGGTTCGTTCCGTGTAGGTGCCGTCGGGTTCGGGTCGGCCCCCGTTGAAGCAGATCATGGGATATTCCATCCCGATGCGGTTGGTATGGATGGACCAGGCCACGGGGTAGGGGTAGTTAAAGGTGTAGTGGGTGAACCACTTGAGGGTATGTGCGACGACCTTGGTAGAGTATTTTTCCCAAAGCGGATTGCCTTCTTTGGGATACATGCTCATGGCCATGACTACACTTCCATCCTCCTGGTCTACGCCCATGGCATCCCAGATAAATTTGCGGGAGGAGGCGAAGGCGAAGTCGCGCACATTCTCGGCCGTAAAGATCCAGGTCTTCTTGTCCTTTGCCTTTTGCTTTTCATTTTTTCGGGCCTCCTCTTCCGTGACGATGAAGACGGGGGTTTTGCGTTCCTTTCGGGCCTCGGCCAATCGCTCGCGCTGGGTTTTGGTGAGCACGTCTTTTTCGTTTTGGAGCAGGCCGGTTGCGGCCACCAGGTGATCTTCCGGCACCGTAATGCGCACCTCGTAATTGCCGAAGGGCAGGGCAAATTCGCCCCGGCCCAGGAATTGCTTATTCTGCCAGCCTTCCACATCGTTGTACACGCACATCCGGGGGAAGAATTGGGCGATGGTGAAGAGGTGGTTGTCTTCATCCGGGAAATACTCGTAGCCGGAGCGCCCGCCGATTTGCATGCGGTCGTTTATGTTGTACCACCATTTGATGCGAAAGCTGAAGGATTGGCCCGGAGCCAGCGGGCGGGGCATTTCAACGCGCATCATGGTTTTGACGACGGTATATGGCAAAGCTTCGCCGTCCGGCAGCTGCACATAATCGATCTTGAAGCCGCCGTCGAAGGTGGGTTCCAGCTGGTTGAGGCTGCGGAGGCTCATTTCTTCCCGGAGGCTGTTGGTATTGATCTTGTAGGAATCGGAGTCTTTGGCCCGCCGGTTTTGATCCAGCTGCACCCAGAGGTATTCGAGCGCATCGGGCGATTGGTTGTGGTAGGTGATGGTCTCGGTTCCGTAAAGGCGCTGGGTTTTTTCGTCGAGCTCGATGTCCATCTGGTAATCGGCCTGTTGCTGCCAGTAGCCATGTCCCGGGGCGCCGGCGGCATTGCGGTACACATTGGGGGTGGGGAGTTCCTGACCCAGCTGCCGGAATTTGTTCTGATGGGTATGGGGCTGGCCGAATAGGGATGTACCGACCAGGGCCAGTGCAAGCACAAAAAAGAATTGGGTGTTCATACGTCTTTTCCTGGTGATCTGATAGGGGAATACGAGTTGCAAAAATAGACAATCCATCCCACTGAACTGTCTGTTACGGGATCAAAAGGAGAAAACGAGAAAGCCGTGAAAATGTTCCACGTGGAACCAGGGAAGAGGCTGAGTGGGGCCTAATCCAGAAGCCAGGCTTTCAGTTCGCTGAACCGGGCGCGGATCGCCTGGGCTTCTTTGGGCTTGTGCAGGGCTCGCTCCAAAGCGGGGGGGAGGGGCACGGGACGATGGATGGCCCGCTCGACCACCTGGTTGAATTTCGCGGGATGGGCCGTGCCGAGTACGAGGGTTCGATAACCGGCATGAGTGGCCCGGAAAGCCTCAGCGGCCAAGTAGCCGATGGCGGCGTGCGGGTCCAAGAGGTAGCCGAATCGGTCCATGGCCTCTTGCATGGCCCGCAGGGTCTGCTCATCGGAAAAGGAAAAGCCGGAGATGGTTTTTCGCAAAAGGTTCCACGTGGAACCATGGAGGTCCATCAGGCGGGCGAAGTTGGATGGGTTGCCGACGTCCATGGCGTTGGAGAGCGTGCGCACCGAGGGGCGCGGCTCGTAGCGGCCACTGCGGAGGTAAGCCGGCACGATGTCATTGCGGTTGGTGGCCGCCACAAAGGCCTCCACAGGCATGCCCAGGCGGCGGGCAAAAAGACCGGCCGTGAGGTTGCCAAAGTTGCCGCTAGGCACTACAAAAGCCAGGGGCGAATCGGCCGGAAGGGCCTGCTTATACCCCTCGGCATAGTAAAAGGATTGGGGAATGAGCCGGGCAATATTGATCGAGTTGGCCGAGGTCAGGCGCATGCGGTTGCGAAGCTCGGCATCCAGAAAGGCCTGTTTGACCATCTGCTGGCAATCGTCAAAGGTGCCGCCGACTTCCAGCGCCTGAATATTGCCTCCCCAGGTGGTGAGTTGCTTTTCTTGCAAAGGGCTCACCTTCCCGGAAGGATAAAGGATGACGACCCGTATGCCCGGCACGCCGTGAAAGCCGGCCGCTACCGCGCCCCCCGTGTCGCCGGAGGTAGCGACCAACACCCGTAACTCCCGTGCTTCGCCCCGGTTGAAGTAACTCATTACCTCGGCCATGAAGCGGGCACCAAAGTCTTTAAAGGCCATGGAAGGGCCGTGAAACAGTTCGAGTACGGCCAGTTCTTCGCTCAGCGAAACCAAAGGAGCCGGAAAGTCGATGGCGCGATACACGATCGCTTCCAGCTCTTTTTCCGGCAGGGCTTGCTGTAACAGGGCGCCGGCCATGCGAAAGGACAGCTCCGGGAATTCGAGCTCGGTCAGGTTTTGCCAGAACGACGGTGGCATAGCCGGGATGGCCGCCGGCATGTAGAGGCCATTATCCGGAGGAAGGCCCTCGAGCACAGCTCGCCGGAAGTCGACGAAAAGCTTTGGGTTCTTGGTAGAGTAAAACGTCATGCTTAGCACTTTTTGGCACCCTCGGCATTGATGCCCGATACAAACAGCTCGCAATCCAGCCCCCGGTCTCGAAAGGCGCTTTCCATGGCCTGGCCCACTTGTCGGGCCAGCAGGCTGTTGCTGCAAAGGGCAAAAACGGACGGTCCGGCTCCCGAGATACTGCAGCCCAGAGCACCGGCTTCCATCGCCTTCTCTTTCACCGAATCGAAATGGGGGATCAGCTTCGCGCGCTGCGGCTCAATGATGTGATCGTGCAAGCTTCGGCTTATCAGCTCGAAGTCCGATTGGAAAAGCCCAATGAGCAGCCCACCCAAATTACCCGATTGGCGGATGTGCTTCTCGAGTGCTACCTGCTCGCTGAGGATACTCCGGGCCGAGCGGGTGAGTACCTCTACCTTGGGGTGTACGACCGCGGCGAACAGGCCGGACGGAACGTGAACCCGGTGTACATCCAGGCTTTCGTTGTCTCGAATGAAGATCATGCCGCCCAGCAGGCAGGGAGCGACATTGTCGGCATGCCATGCGCCGTCGGCAACGCGTTCGCCCTGCATGGCAAACGGAAGGAGGTCTCGTTTTTCCAACGGCCGATTCAAAAGCTCATTGACGGCCACTACCCCACCAACCGCCGAGGCCGCACTGGAGCCCAATCCGCTTCCAAACGGCATCTTTTTGTGTACTTCCATGGCTATACCCCGGTTTTCCTCCCCCAGGTGGCGGAGTAAGGCCATGGCGGCCACCCCGGCCGTGTTCTTGTCGATTTCCGTAGGCAGTTTTCCCGCCGCACCGGTAACCCGGGTGATCACCAGGCCGGGCTGTTCGCGGAATCGAACGATGACCTCATCTCCGGGAGCATCCAGCGCAAAACCCAGTAGATCGAATCCTACGGCGAGGTTTGAAACTGTGGCGGGGGCAAAAACTTTGAGTCCGACATTCATGAGCTCAGATAGTTTCCAATTTTGAGTACTTCGGCAAAAACACCGGCTGCCGTCACATCTGCTCCGGCGCCCGGGCCGCGAACGACCAGGGGGCGGTCGCGGTATCGGGCGCTCGTGAAAACGATCATGTTGTCGCTACCTTCCAGCGCATAAAACGGGCTGGCCGAATCCACCGCGCGCAGGCCGATGCGCGCTTTGCGACCCTGTCGGTCCAGGGTCGCAATGAACCGCAGGCGGCCGTGTCCTTCCCTGGCGTCTTGAAACCGCCGGACCCAGGCCCCATCTTCATCCGGTAGCCGTTCGAAAAAGGAGTCGACATCGGGAGCTTCGAAAAGATGTGCCGGAAGCAGGGGCTCCATGGCTACGTCTTCGGGTTCAAGCGGCAGGCCGGTCTCTCTGGCGAGGATGACCAGTTTGCGGCGCACGTCCTGCCCGCTGAGGTCTTCGCGCGGGTCGGGCTCCGTAAGCCCCCCTTCTGCAGCCTCTTTAACGACCTCGCTGAAAGGTCTATCGGATGAAAACGTATTGAAAATGTAAGATAGCGAGCCGGACAAAACGCCTTCGATCTGCAGAATCTCATCGCCGCTGGTGATCAGGTCATGCAGGGTGGAAAGCACGGGGAGCCCGGCACCCACATTGGTTTCATAGAGAAGTTGAACGCCCTTTCGATCGGCCTGCTCTTTTAAGGCTTTATACCGGGCATACGGACCCGATGCGGCAATTTTATTGGGGGTGGAAATGGAAATGCTGGCATCCAGGATCCGGGAGTAATGCCCGGCAATATCCGGGTTTGCCGTATTGTCGAGGAAAATGCTGTTGGACAGGTTGAGTTCGTTCATGCGCTCGATGTAAGCACCGATCTCCATGGCGGAACCCCTTGCCTCCAGGTGCTCGCGCCATTGGCCCAGGTCGATCCCGTCCGGGTCGAACAGCATTTTCCGGCTGTTGGCCATACCGACCACGCGAACTTCGAGCGACTGCTTTTCGCGAAGGTAGATAGCCTGCCGGAGGATTTGCTCGATCAGGGTACTTCCGATAAGCCCCACTCCGACCATAAAAAGATGAAGGACCTTTACGTCAGACAGGAAAAAGGCATCGTGCAGGGCATTCAGCGCTTTTGTTTCGTCCTGCTGCCGGACGACCACAGATATGTTCAACTCGGAAGACCCCTGCGCAATGGCGATGACGTTGACACCGTTCTTTCCCAGGGCTTCAAAAAGGCGGCCCGCAATACCGGGGCGGTAGCGCATGCGCTCCCCGATAATGGCGACGACCGACAAGGACTCCTCCACCCGGACGGGCTCTACCAGACCCTGTTTGTACTCTATCTGAAACGCGTGCTCCGTCGCCTTTTTGGCCGCCAGGGCCTGTTCGGGCCGAACAGCGAAGGTAATAGACTGCTCGGAAGACCCCTGGGTGATGAGGATGATGTTGATGCCCTCCCGGGCCAGGGCGCTGAACAAGCGGGCGGCACTTCCGACTCCCCCCACCAGTCCGCCGCCCTGCAGGGTGAGCAGGGCAATCCCGTGGATGGAAGAGATGCCCGTAACCGCATGCCCGTGCCCTTCGCTCTCCTGCGCGATGCGCGTACCCGGAAAATCCGGATTAAAGGTATTGCGAATGTACAGGGGGATGCCCTTGGCCATGGCGGGGTGGATGGTTGGCGGGTAAATGACCTTGGCGCCAAAGTGGGAAAGCTCCGTAGCCTCCGCGTAGGAAAGACTGGGCAGGGTAAATGCTTTGCGCACGCGGCGGGGATCCGCTGTGAGGACGCCGTCCACGTCCGTCCAGATCTCAATGGCTTCGGCATCCAAAGCTGCCCCCAGCAAGGCGGCCGTATAGTCTGATCCGCCCCGCCCCAGGGTGGTGGTCAGCCCGCCTGGTGTGGAGGCAATAAAGCCCGTAACTATTTGTAAATCAGTTGATTGAGAAAAGTGCTCGCGCAGGTTTCGGTAGGTCGTTTCCGGATCTACCTTGGCGGATCCGAAGGCTTCATCGGTTTTAACCAGGTGGCGAGCATCCAGGTATTGTGCCGGTATACCGGCTTGTTGCAAGGCATGGGTAATGAGGAATGCCGAATTGCGTTCGCCGAAACTCAGGATGTAGTCCATGGTGCGGGCCGAGGCTTCGCGCACCAGAAAAACCCCGTGGAGCAGATTGTTGAGCACCTCGTGGTTTTCCTTCAACTGGGGAAGCACCTGGGTGAGTTGTTCGTCGTCCAGCAGGGCTTGGGCCGTATCGCGGTGGCGTTTGCTGAACGCCTCTACAAGCTGTTCGAAGGTTCGGTCTCCGGCTTCGGCCATCCGGCCCATTTGCACCAGGCTGTCGGTAACGCCGCCAAAAGCGGAGAACACCACGGCCATTTGTTCACCCTGATTGAGGCGTTGCCGGAGGATATTCAGCACGGTGCTGATTCGATCCGGCGAGGCTACGGAGGAGCCCCCGAATTTGAGAACTTTCATACGGCATCTTCTTGGGGGATATAAAGGTAGCAGAAGTTGGTCAATGGTAAACCCGGCGCCTTCCGGCCGGGCTTAGGCGGAAGGCGAAAACTCGCGCTGCCAGAGCGAAAGGGCAGCGTCCTCCCGCTCTTTCATCCGATGGCGATCTGCCGGTTCGGCATCGCCGTATCCACACAGGTGCAGTACGCCGTGGATCATCACCCGGTGCAACTCGTTTGAAAAGGCGATGTTCTGCTGGCGCGCATTGTCGTGTACGCGTTCCACGCTTATAAATATGTCGCCTTCTACGATCGGGGGATCCTGGTAGGGAAACGTGATGACGTCGGTATAGGTATCGTGTTGCAGGTACTCCAGGTTTTTTTGATGCAGGTATTCGTCGCTGCAAAAGATAAATTGAACGAAGTACAAGCGGGCACCTTCGATTTGGACGACCTTTTCGATCCAGGGAATGAGGGGCTCAGCTCCCGGCGGATCGAAGCCGGCCATTTCTGAGAAGAAGCGCACCTTTTCATCGAAGGGGGGGTCTTCCGGCCATTGGGGGGCAAGGGCATCCATCACAGGCGGAACTGTAATTCGACAGTACTGCCGTTGTCGTGGAAAGCCACATCGTCGGCGAGATGCTGGATGATAAATACGCCCCGGCCACCGCATTCACAGCGGTTTTCCGGGCTCGTTGGGTCGGGCAGGTTGGAGAAATCGAAGCCGCGGCCTTCGTCCGATACTTTAAAGCAGATCTGGCGGCCCATTTTTCGCATACCGATGAGTACCTTCTTTTTTCGGTCCTGCTGGTTGCCGTGTATGATGGCGTTATTCACCGCCTCGGTAAGACTGATCAGGATGTTGCCGTACAGATCGGGTTTGATCTTGTATTTCAGCACGATGCGTTCAACGTAGGCCTCCAGCAGGGAAATGCTGGAGGGCTCCGAAGGTAATTTCAGCATGAAAGTATGGTCATTTCTCATTTCCGCTTCTGGTAATTTAGTCCAAAGCTCTTTTAAAATCAAGCCTTGGATACATTCATGGGTTATGCGGAAAAGGGGGCTTAGTCTGCCTGAAGGCTGTTGAGGTACTGCTCAACCAGGTTTTTGTAGTATGGTTTGAGGTTTGGGGATACGGTTTTGTATTGCTCCACTTCGGCTTTTCGCTTGCGCAGGTACTCCTCCAGCGCCGGGGGCATTTGTCGATCCGGTTCTTGCGCCGTTTCCGATTTCCGCTTTTCCTCGTACTCCTGCTCGCGTTCGGCTTTTTCGTGTTCGAGCAAACGGTTGAGGATGTCCTTCTGACGCATCAACATCTCATTGGTCAGCTTTTTATTGACCAAATCGGTCTCCACCTTATCCATTTGCTCGATGAGCTCCTGCAACTTGGGGTTGCCCTTGCCTTGTTGGCGCAGTTCTTTTTGCTTTTCCTCCATGGCCCGGCGCAATTCGGCCTGGCGGCGGGCCATTTCGGCGTACTCTTTGGCGCTGCCTCCTTCCCCTTGCTTGCCCTGCTGCTGCCTGCGTTTTTCCATGGCCTTTCGCATGTCCTCATTGAGCTTTTGCTGGCCTTGTACGATCTTGTCCATGGGCTTTCGGCCCTGCTGGCCGGAATTGTTGGGCTTATTGCACATTTGCTGGCCCTTCATCTGAGAAGATAGCTGCTGCTGCATTTGGTTCATGACCTCACTGAGCATGAGCGCCAGGTCGTTCGTGTTTTTCATGCTTCGCTGCTGGTGATCCGTAGCTTGTGCCAGGCGGCGCTCTTCCAGGTCATCCAGGCTTTGACGCATATTGTCATTGATCTCGCTCACTTTTTCGGTGACGAAGCTCTCGATCTGAAACACGCGTTTGCTAAGGGCCTGAAGGCTGTCTTCGATGAGTCCGAAGTCGTCTTTGAGTTTAAACTGCTGCTGAATGAGGCTGACGTAGCGGGGCGTATTCAGGCTGGTTTGGGCAAACTCGTCCATGAGGTCCTCCTGATCAAAAGATAGCCCCACGAGGTTTTCCAGGAGCTGGCGCAGAGATTCGATGTCTTCCTGCATTTGCTGCATTTGTCCTGCCTGCATGCTGTTGGCCATTTGTTCGGCCATTTCCTGCATTTTCTCGGATGCCTTCTTCTGCGACTCGGAAGCTTTCTGGGTCTGCTGTTGTTGCATTTGTTGCTGGCTGCGCTTCATATCCAGCTCGATATCCTCCATTTGTTCCTGGGGAGAACCCAGGTTTTTGGGTTTTTCCAGTTCCTGATTCTTCTCCTGGATATCGTCCATTTTCTTCTGCAACTTGTCAAATTGATCCAGGATTTCCTCCTGCTTTTTCTGAAGCTCCTCGGTGTTCTCCTGCTCCTGCTGGGTTTGTTCGCTGAGTGCTTGCTCCTCTTCCGCCAGCTTTTCCAACTTATCCACGGCGTCCATCACTTCCTTCTCCAGCTCCAGTTGTTTGTAGAGTTCCAGCAAACGCTCCATCTCCATTTCCATCTCCTGGTCCTGGTATTTCATCTCTTCCATCATCTCCAAAGCCTGATCTTTCTCCAGCTCTTCCATGAGCTGTTGGATTTGCTGCAGCAGCTCCTCCATTTCCTGGTCCATACTCTCCTGAAAGAGCTTTTCCAGCTGGTCCTGCTTTTCCTCTATGCTTTCGTCCAATTGCTTGTACTCCTCTTCATTTTCCCGGTTTTCCTCAAATTTTTCCCGGGCTTCCTCCATCTGTTCCTGGAGTTCTTGCTGACGCTCGAGAAGCTTTTCCAGGTCCTTTCGGCTTTGCCAGTCCAATTCTTCTTCCTGCAGGAGTTTTTCTCGAGCCCGTTGCAGTTCCTCCTGGATCTTCCTGGATTCTTTTACGGCTTCTTCGAGATTTTTCTTGATGTCTTCGTCATTTTGCTCGGCCATGGCCTCGAACTCCTCTACCGTGGGCATGGCATACCGCATGATTTGAGTCCGGGCCACTTTGCTGCCATAGATGGCGTCGTTGTCATACACCTCGAAGTAGTAGTTCACCTCCTGACCGGGCTGCAGTTGCAGTTCATTGACGTCAAAGACGTAGTCGAAAGACGTTTTTTTGCTTTCGGGCGAGCCCAGGCTCACAGTTTGAAGGGGGCCTTCCTTCCCGGATTCTTCCGTAATCCGGTAGTTGAAGGAGAGGTTGAGAAGCCCGTAGTCATCGCTGGCTTCGCCAATGAAGAAGAGCACCTTGCGCAGCGTGCTGTCGCGAAATTCATCGGCCTGGATGCTGGGGTGCTGGTCGGGGGTCACCGCCAGGGAATAGGTGATGGAGTCGGCATCTTGCAGAGCCGGATTGGACATGAACAATTTGTACAGCTCGCCCTGGAATGCCTGCTTTTTATAGGTGAAGTAATTTTCCCCGCTGCGGCGGGCGCTTACCCGCTCGCCCTTGCCGGAGAAAAAGAGATCGATCTGCTCGGTATGCTCGGCCTGAAAGGCCCAGTTGATAAGCGTTCCGGCCGGAACGGAAAGGTCGCCTACATTGGTGAGGGTCTCGTCGCGACGGCCGGTATAAGCCGGGTAATCCAGCTCAATTTCGAAGCCGGCTACAATGGGCTTGCGCAGGACCTCCAGCGTGAAGGAAGGCGAAACCACCTCGGCAGCCGACAGGCGGAACTCCTGTTCCCGCTGAACATTGCTGAAGCGATAGGTGAACGTCTGCTTATCGGTTTTGCCCATGCGGTACTGGTAACCGTCCACCTCAATGAAGACCTCATCCGGGAGGGCTTGCCCCTCCACGCGAACCTCCAGGGGATAGTCTTCATACTGGACCACCGAAGGCTTCTCGTCCTGAAGGCGAAACTGAAAAGGCGCCGGTTTTTCAAAGGCCTCATTGTTATGGATCAGTCGATGGGTGCTGTCGCGGATAACGCTGGGAGCTGCAAACAAAAGGATCAGCAGGACCAGCAACGGGGGGAGTGCATAGCGCAGGTATTTCCGGTTTTGGTTCAGGTTGATCGCCTTTTGAAAAGGCACAGGCCTGAGTTCTTCCGTCTTTTGCTGGATGCTCGCCAGAATCAGGTCCCGGTTGCTCTGGCCATCGCTCTGGCGTTTCAGATGCAAAACGTTGAGCAGTTTGTCCTTGACTTCGGTAAAGTGGGAGCCTACGATCTGGGCGGCTTGTTCATGAGAGATCACCTTGCCGAGGCGAAAGTAGTGAAGGAGAGGCGCGAACACCCAAAAGCCGAGTGCCAGCAGGCTGATGCCCAGGAAGGCAAAGAATAGCACTTTTCGGGTGGGAACATCAAAAAAGTACTGGTGCTCGAGCAGGCTGAAAAGCAAAAAGGTGGCCAGAATGACGCCTACACTGTAAAGGCTGCCCCGGATAACCTGATTGATGTAGTATTTCCGGATGAACTGGTCGAGCTTTTCAATAAGGAGTTGATAATTATCGCTGGATGCCATGTGCCGTATCGTCGTCTTGGTAATGTCTATGGATAACCCTTTGGCAGGGGCAAATGGTTTAAGGTTCGCCGATTTTAACGCCGTGCAAAGGATTCTTTGGTTCTTTCAGGGCAGGGAAAAGGTAAAATAGGGAGGTTCGAAAGAAAAGTCAATAGGCAGGGCAAAAGCCCCTTCACCTGCTGCAAAAAATGGCCATAAGGTGAATGAGTGGCACCTTCGGGCTACTCGTCGATCCCGTCGGACTCGAGTTTGTCCAGCTTGTCGCGGATTAGCTGAAGGCGGGCACCATCCGGTTCGTCGCTCGAGAGTTGCTCCTTCATTCCGTTGAGCGCGTTCGCGGCCGCGTAGCGCTGATAACGCGAAGAGGAAGGATCCCTTCCGATCTCGAAAAGTAAGGAAATGCCCCTTTCAAAGGCCGGTCCCTCGGTCTTCAGCAAAAGCTCGCCGTAATGAGAAAGAAAGGAGTGAGATTCGTAGCCCGTCACCTGGCGCAGGTGCCTTTCGAAATACGCCTGGGCTTCTTCCAGCCCGGCCGAAGCATATACCTGAGCTACGGCCTGGATCATGCGAAGGCTTTTAAATTCTTTCTCCCAGTTGCGGGCGAAGGGGAGTGCTTCCTCGGCATTTAGCTCTGCCAACACCTGCAGGGCGGTGGCCAGTACCGCAAAAGCGCTGTCCCGTTCGAGCACGTCAACAGCCGTTCGCTCCGCAGCGGGCGCCTGTGCCGCAAAAAGGGTGATCAATGCACTTTCCCGGATCCGGGCGTGGGGGTCGAAACGTGCCAGCGAGCGAACTTTTTCCTGAACTGACCTGGGCATTCCCTCCTCGAAATAGCCGAGCACCAGATCCCGAATCTGCCAGCTGGGGTCGTCAAGGGCTTCCTGAAACAGCGCTTCCCGATCGCGCAACTCAGAGCGGAACAGCTGATTTAGCGCCTCGTAGCGGGCGGGAGCGCTCCCGCTCTGGCGGTACTGCAGGGCGTACTCAGCAGGCGAACGGTTCTCGCGGCGTTCGCACAGCAGGATGCGATTGGGATCCAGGCTGATCAGAAGAGGCTCTTCTTTGACCGGAAAAGTAAAGGTCTGCTCCCGCTTTGTGATCACGACGGGGTATCGCTCTTCGCTGAGGTCTGCGTAGCGTATTTCCACTTCCGTGGGCAGGCGAAACACCCCCGGCACGCCTTCGAAATCCTGCTCCTGGCGCACGCTTATGCGCACCTGCCGGTTTTCGTCTTCGTAGGCATATTGGATGTTCAGGTCCGGATGCCCGCTGCTGAGGTACCACTGATCGAAGAACCCGTTGAGGTCCCGGCCCGTCACTTTTTCGAAGGCCAGGCGCAGGTCGTGGATTTCGACGGCTTGATAGGCGTTGTCAACCAGATACTGGTTTAAGCCGGCAAAGAAAGCCTCGTCGCCCAGCTGGTGGCGAAGCATATGGAGTACGGCCCCACCCTTATTGTAGCTATGGGCATCGAACATATTCTCCGCCTCGGCATACTGGAAATGAATGAGCGGGTGCGTCCGGAGCAGGGTGGTTTGTATGTAAGTGTTCCGCTCTTCCATCAGGTGCATGTCTGCCTCATCGCGCCCGTATTTGTGCTCAAACCAAAGGTATTCGCTGTAGTTGGCAAAGCCTTCGTTCAGGGTGAGGTTGGACCAACTTTCGCAAGTGACGTAATTGCCAAACCACTGGTGAAACAGCTCGTGGGCCACAATGCGGTCGTTGTTGTCCTGGTAGAGTTCTCTCCGGTCGCGCTGAACGAAGTCTCCGAATACGGAAGCCGTGGTGTTTTCCATGGCGCCGGATACATAGTCCTTGACGACGATCTGGCTGTACTTGGGCCAGGGGTATTGCAGGCCCAGTTTCTCGGAAAAGAAGGTCAGCATCTCCGGCGTGTGGGCGAAAATGGCCCGGGCATCGGCTTTGTAGGCGGGCTCCACATAATAGGCAAGCGGGATGCCATTCCATTCGTCGCGGACTACGGCAAACTCCCCCACGGCCAGCATAAACAGGTAAGGGGCGTGGGCCTGGTCCAGCTTCCAATAGTCGGTTCGCGTGCCGTCGTCGTTGCGGGTGGATGAACGGAGCAAGCCGTTGGACAGGGTCAGGAACCGGTCGTCTACGGTGATGAACATTTCCTGGGTGCAGCGTTCGTTGGGCTGATCGATGGTGGGAAACCAGCGGGAGTTGTGCTCGGTTTCACCCTGGGTCCAGATCTGCTGGGGCTTGCCGGGGACGCGGCCTGTGGGATTGACGAAAAAAAGACCTCGGTCGGATGTGATGGCGCTGCTGCCGCCGGTAGCCCGGGGCTTAGCCGTGTAATCCAGGTAGAGGGAATAGGTTTCGCCCCGGCGGTAGGTTTTGTCCAGCTGAATGCCTATCCGCTGCCCGTCGTATTTATACGTAAGGGGTTCTTCGCTACCTACCATACTCACCTGATGGAAGGTAAATCCCTTGGCATCCAGGGTGAGTTCGTTGCTGGAATAGAAGTAGGGGCTGAGGTTGAGGGTGGCCCGGCCCTTCACGGTTTCGTTTTCCCAGTTGAATCGCAATTCCAGCCGGGTGTGCAGGAGGTCGTGGCGGCGTTCTGGAGTTGCCCGGTAGGTGGGTAGGCTGTCCGGAGCCTGGGGCAGGTCCAGGTCATCCTGCACCGGTGCCGCTACGATCTCGAGCGTGTCCAGTTCGCGGAACTCCATCTTCAGGGTAGGGGCCGCGGATTCTCGCGCCGACCGGCAACCCCAGCCGGCCAGAAGGGCCGCCAAGAAAAACAAGGTGATTCTCATCCCGAGGATACGAATTTAAATGACGCCCATGTACATCCTGAACAGGCCGAACGGGGCATAGCGTTATTCGCTAACCTCTTCGGCTTCCACGCCCTGGAGAAACTCCTCCAGGTACTGGTTAAAGAGTTTGGGATGCTCCATCATGGGAGCATGGCCGCATTTATCCAGAAAGATGAGTTGGGAGTTTTTAATGAGTTTTTGAAACTGCTCGCCCACAAAAGCCGGCGTGATCTGATCGTCGCGACCCCAAACCAACAGGGTGGGTACGTCTACCTGATGCAGCTTGTCGGCCAGGTTGTGCCGAACGGCCGATTTGGCCGTGGCAATAATGCGAATGGCTTTGTTTCGGTCATTGACGATATCATAGACCTCGTCCACCAGTTCTTTGGTGGCCACGTCGGGGTCGTAAAAAGTACCTTCGGTCTTTACGCGTATGTAATCGTAGTCGCCCCGCTTGGGGAAGGAAGTACCCATAGCACTTTCGAAAAGGCCCGAGCTCCCGGTCAGAATAATGGAACGAACCTTTTCGGGATGGGCCAAAGCAAACAGCAAGGCGATGTGGCCACCCAGCGAATTACCGAGTACATGCACCTGGTCGTATTGCTTGTAATCCGCAAAGTCGGCTACGTAGTCGACCAGACCCGTTACAGATACTTTTCGGATGGGCATCTCGAAAATGGGGAGGATGGGGACTACGACATTATGGGTGGTCGAAAAATGCCGGATGATGTCTTTGAAGTTGCTGAGCGCGCCGAATAAGCCGTGCAGCAACAACAGGTTCTCCTCGCCGTGGCCCGTTTCGATGTATTTGAACTTACCTTCTTCTTGGACGTCGTACTTCATCGTGGTATGCTGCCGCAGCAGGTCCTATTGAGGGCTGCCTGAAACATGCGATCGAAGCAAAAATAGCGTTTTTCGCGTCTTACCCCAATCGGCGCCCCCGCATCGTTTCCAAGGCACACTAAAGTACGGGCTGTTCAGCTTTTGGGCGATCGGCCTGCGTGGTCGCCTTTCCGAGGTCGAGCAAGGCCTAATAAAATTGGGGTTATCTTTGCTTTATTCGAAAATTCTGCCTTGCTTTGCGACGTAACAGCCTGTAAACAAAGGAATGCAGGCACATCTCCACTTTTGAAGCCTAAACGCACATATTTCATAATTTAAACTAACCAACATGCGTCTGATAGTACACCTTCTTGTATTGGTAATGGTGGCAGGCTCTTTCTCGGCCTGTGTGTCCAAGAAAAAGTACAACGAACTCGCCGCTGCAAAAGAACAAACCGACCAGGCACTGGCCGAAACTCAAGCTCAGGTGAAAAACCTGGAAGAGATGAACATGCAGCTCAAAGAGGAGTTCGAAACCGAAAAGACGAAGATGACCGAACAGATCGAGGGACTTCGCGCCGACCTCAAAGAGTACGACACCAAAATGGCTGAAGTACGCCGCAAACTCGATCTCACCGAAGAGCAACTCACCAAGCTTAAGGACGAGCTCAACGGCATGTTCGAAGCCTATGAAGCCAGCGGCTTGAAAATGGATCGTCGCGACGGCCGCCTCTACCTCATGACGGACGAAGACCTCCAATACCGCACGGGATCTTCCAGCCTGTCGAGAGCTGAGCGCGATGCCCTCAAGGAACTGGCCGAGAAAATGAAGACCAACTCCAAGATCCGCGTATTGGTTGAAGGCCACACCGACGATAAGAAGTACTCTGCGGACTCCGGAATGGACAACTGGCAGTTGAGCGTTAACCGCGCCATGGGTGTGGTTCGCTACCTGATCGGCCAGGGCGTGGATCCCAGCCAGGTTGCTGCTATCGGCCGCGGCGAGTACATGCCCGAGGCTACCAACGACACTTCGGAAGGCCGCTCGAAGAACCGTCGCACCGTCATCCTGCCGGACACCAACATCGGTCCGTTGCTGGATGAAATGGAAGACTAATTCACGGTCGGAACGCCTACCCGTTCTGATTGAAATCCCGGAGCCGACAAACGGCTCCGGGATTTCTCGTTTCAGGGGATCACCAATTGCATGCGGTCCTGGCGGAGGGTCGTGAAGATGCCGATTGGCTGCCGGTCGCCGCTAACGTTCGACAAAATGGGGCTGGGCTGTGCAAACGGATTTCCGTTGCCCTGTTTCGCCTGGCTCAAGCTTTGCAGAAAGCGGTAGTAGGCTTCTTCGATGTGGTAGAGCGTGGAGATCACCGTATCGCCCCGGCTAAAGTTGTAATTGGTGGAAAAAACCGCCTGTTCGGTGACCAGCACCTGGTCGTTTACGTTAATGTCGGCACTGGGCAGGCTGTCCAGGCTATTTTTATGGGCCAACCAGCGGTAGAAGTTGTTTTCCTGCGGCTTGTCCGAAAAGTAGCTCAGTACCCGAAAAAGAGTATCCTCTTCCAAGGGTTCGGCCACCAGGCTGTCCAGGCGGATTGCCGGCAGCATCCGGGTACTTCCCCTCACTTGCTGGCCGTCGCGCGCACGGATGAACAGCTGAAATTCCAGCCCGTCTGTTTCAGGGACCAGCCGATCGGCTGTGCGATAGTTGTACAGGCGCCTTTGGTCGGGGTCGAAGTACCATTCGTTCTCCAAATGGATAGTATCCCCCGCGGCCAGGATCATCACCTGGGCGCTGTCCTCCAGGATATTTTCGAGGTATTGATCGTTTTGACTGGGGAAAGCGGATGCGAAAGGGGCCGATCGACTGAGCAATAGCGCATAGGGCTTGCCCGCCTCCAGGTAGCATTCCACGACCAGTTGTTCCTCGTAGGCCGGCAGTTGCACCTCTATATCCTGCTCCAACTCGCAAGCCAGCAGGAAAAAAAGCATCGGAATAAAATAGCGATAGGATGGCATAGCTAAAACTTGAAATTCCAGGACAGTGAAGGAATAACGGGAAAAAGAGAGACCTGCCGGGGATGAATGTCGACGGGGATCTCAAAGGTATTGTTGTTCGGATCCGTCACTTCGCGGGTTTCCAGTTTGAAGTAGACGAAATAGGCATTTCGGCGGTTGTAGGCGTTTACCAGGGTGAAGCTCAACTCGTGTTCGCCCCATTCCGGAAAAAACTTGTAGGTACACCCCAGGTCCAGCCGGTGGTAGGGGGGCAGCCGGTAGGTATTGCGGTCTCCGAAAACCGGTACAATGGATTCGAAAACGGCACCCGGAATATCCTGGAAGGTTGTGCGCCCTACGGGCAGCCAGCGCAGGTCGCCCGACCCATACACAAAGGTTGCGGACAGCGCGAAACGCTTGCTGAATTCGTGCATGAGTACGACGGAAAGATCGTGCCTGCGGTCGTAAATGGGGGAGAAAAAGCCCTGCTGTGAAAAGGTAGCTTCCGGGGCAAGGGGGCTGAAGTCGCCGCGTTGGGTGAAAGCCAGGGTGTAGCCGATCCAGCCCCGGGTCTTTCCACTCTTTTTCTCCAGGCTCCATTCCATGCCATAGGCTTCGCCCCGCCCGATGGCAAACTCTTCCTGCAGGTTTGGATTACCGAAAAGTTCGGCTCCATCCACAAAATCGAGCAGTCGATGAAGGCGCTTGTAGTAGGCCTCGGCAGTAAGCCACCAGCCCGGCCGCAGGTTCCAAACCATGCCGGCTGCCACCTGGTCGGCAGCCTGGGGCCGCACTTCGGGCGAGGAGGGGTACCAGATGTCGGTGGGCAGGGCTACAGCCCCTGTAGATACCAGGTGAAGGGGCTGGACCATGCGCGCATAACTGGCTTTCAGAGAAAAGGAAGGGGTCCATTCGAAATTTAGGTTGATCCGGGGTTCGGCGGCCTGATAAACCACCCCACCCTGGGTAAAGCCGCTCCAGCGAAAGCCCAATACGCTGCTCAGGCGCGAGCTGATCTGCCATTCATCGGACACGTAGGCGGCCCAATCGAAAGCCCGAAAACTCTGGCCGGCATCGAACTCGACATCGCCCTGGTCGTCGGCGCCGCGCACCCGCCCCACAGTAAACCAATTCAGGCCCATCGTGGCTCCAAACCGAAGCAAGTGCTTCGGGTGGGCCTGCCAGGTCCAGTCGGTTTTGGCGCTTGTGTTGGTGATGTCTGATCCGACGAAGAAGTTGAAGCCGGTGATCTCGTTGGTGATGCCGTAGTTGTAGTTGGAGTACGAAAGGGTGTTGTTCGCGCTGAGTGTGTTGCTGAGCAGTCGGTTCCAGCGAAGGGAAGTCGCCGCATTGCCCCAACGGTACCGGAAGTCGAACTCGCTTTCCCCCAGTTTAAATTGGTCGCGCCCGAAGAACCCCGTCCAGCTGAAGGCGTCCTTTTCGTTGGGCTTCCAGCTGAGTTTGGCCTGGAGGTCGTAAAAGTTGTAATTCGGAATGGGCTCGAAATCTTCCCGGTCTCGATTGGCCGCGTTGATGGGCCGGGTGAAGAGGTCGATATAGGTTCGCCGGCCGGAGACTATAAAGGAGGCCTTTTCCTTTTTGAGCGGCCCTTCAACCAGCAGCCGGCTGGAAAGCAAGCCGATACCGCCCTGTCCGTGAAAAGATTCGCGGTCGCCGGCCCGTGCCGAAACCTCCACAATGGAGGACAGTCGGCCTCCATAGCGAGGGGGAAATCCTCCCTTGTACAATTTCAGGCCTTCGATGGCATCGGTATGGAAGGTGCTGAAAAAGCCAAACAAATGCGTAGGGGAAAAAACGGGCGCCCCGTCCAGCAAGAACAAGTTTTGGTCGTTGCCGCCGCCGCGAACGAAGAAGCCGTTGTTGCCTTCCGATCCGGAGGGAATTCCGGGTTTGAGTTGGAGGGCTTTCAACAGATCGCGTTCGCCGAGAATGAGGGGTAGGAGTGCAACCTCCGACGAGCTGAGCTCTTCCACGCTCATTTCGGGTGTCCGCAGCCCCCCTTGATCGGAATGCCCCAAGACCAATACTTCTTCCAGAGAGACACCCGTGCGCATGCTTAGCTGCAAAGACCGATCCCGATCGAGGAAAATGCGCAGCTCCAGAGGCTGGTAGCCCACATAGCCGAGCCCAAGGGTGCAGCTGTCTCCCGCCGGCAGCCTCAGAGTGGCTTTTCCGTACTCGTCGGTGATGGTTCCCTTTCCCAAGGAGGTAACCATTACGTTCGCACCGACGAGCGGCTCGCCCGTTTCTTCGTCCACTACCTCAACCTCCAACTCGATCTCGACTTGTGCGGCCGCTTGGAAAGCGGGTACCCAAAGCAGGAAAACAGCCCATGGAAAGCGCATGCGCATAGGATCATTTTTTGCGCGGGAAAAATGCAATTCGAGTGTGGATTTTTAGCGGAAAGCGACTCCCATGTAATACAACGAAGGCCAAAGCAAATTGAGTTTCAGGATCTTTCGATTAATCGCGAGGGAAATTCCAAAGCCATGGCCGAACAACCAAAACCGAGAAAAAGATGGACGCTACTCCGCCCGGATGAGCCTGCGGTGCAAGCGCTGCAGCAACAATTGGGCATTCATCCCTTGCTTTGCCGGCTTCTGATCAATCGCGGCATTTCGGACTATGCGTCGGCCAAGCGGTTTTTTCGGCCCGGCTGGTCCCATCTGCACGATCCCTTTTCCATGCGGGATATGGAAAAGGCGGTCCACCGCCTGCAAAAGGCGATCCGGCGGCGTGAGGGCATCCTGTTATACGGCGATTACGATGTAGACGGCACGACCTCCGTAGCCCTGATGTGGGAATTTCTCCGGTTGCGAACGCCCCATCTCGATTTCTATCTGCCCGACCGCTACCGGGAAGGGTACGGCCTTTCGGCCAAAGGCCTTGAGGCGGCTCAGAACAGGGGCTGCAGCCTCATGCTGGTCCTGGACTGTGGCATTCGGGCTGTAGATTTGGCCCGTCGGGCTCGTCAGATGGGCATAGACCTCATCATTTGCGACCATCACGAAGCGGGCGAGGCCCTGCCCGAAGCAGAAGCCGTTCTGGATCCCAAGCGTGCTGATGCAACTTACCCATACCGGGAGCTCAGTGCCTGTGCCTTGGCTTTCAAGCTTTGCCAGGCCTATGTCGACAAAGAGGGCGAAGCGGTGGATGGCGAGCTGACCTCCCTGTTGGACCTGGTTGTGACCAGCCTGGCCTGCGACATCGTGCCTCTCACAGGTGAAAACCGCGTGCTTGCTCACCTGGGGCTGGAAGCTATGCAAAAGACCTGCAGACCAGGCCTTCGGGCCCTCTGGTCGGTCAGCGAACGAACGGCGCCTTACACCATCAGCGATATAGTTTTTGGGATCGGCCCGCGCATCAATGCGGCCGGGCGTATGGCCGATGCGGATCTGGCCGTGCGGCTGATGATCGAAACCGACGAAAGCCGGGCCCAGGCGTGGGCTCGCGAATTGGACCAGCGAAACCGGATCCGGCGGGAATACGATCAGCGGATTTCGCGAGAAGCACTCGAGCAGGCAGCTGAACAGTCGGCCGAGACCTTCCCTTGCACGGCAGTGCTTTACCAGCGGCACTGGCACAAAGGACTGTTGGGCATTGCGGCCTCCCGCGTATCCGAACGCCTGCATCGGCCCACGATCGTTTTTACCCGGGCCGATGGCAAAATCACCGGTTCGGCGCGCTCTGTGGGCGGCTTGGATATTTACAAAGCCCTGGCCCGCTGCGACGATTTGCTGCACAATTGGGGAGGCCACACTCATGCCGCCGGCCTCACCTTGAGACCGGGATGCCTGGAAGCTTTTCGAGATCGCTTCGAATCGGTAGTACAGGAGATGCAAGGCACGGAACCCAGGGAGCCGGAGCTCGAGGTGGAGGCCTTTCTGGATTTGGATGACATCGGCCCGGGGCTGATGAACAAGCTCCGGCAATTTGCGCCTTTTGGGCCGGGAAACCGAAACCCGGTATTCGCCGTTGCCCGCGTGAAGGACAGCGGTTTTAGTCGCATCCTCAAAGACGAGCACCTTCGCCTGTGCATGACCAGCAAGGCCGGCCGGGCTTATGAAGCCATCGGGTTCGGCATGGCAGACGCCTACAGCTGGATAGCCCGGAATAAGCCCGCGGATATCGCATTTACCCTCAGCCAGGACCGGTGGCGGGAAGAAGTCCGCATTCGCCCGATGTTGAAAGACATCCGCCCATCGGCACTGTGAAAACTTGTACCTTTCCTCAAAAACCATGTCGAAGAATAGCATAGACGCCAGTGGAGCTCCACGTCCGGTTGGGGCTTATCCTCATGCCCGCCGGGTAGGGAATCTCCTGTTCCTTTCCGGGATCGGCCCGCGTGATCCGGAAACCAATGAAGTCCCCGGTCTGAAGCGCACGGGAGCCGGCAATTATGAAACCTTTGACTTTGAAGCCCAATGCCACAGCGTATTTCAAAATGTTAAGCGCGTGCTCGAGGCTTCGGGAGCCCGCTGGGAAGACCTGGTGGATATCACGGTCTTTTTGGTTAACATGGAGCGTGACTTTCAAACCTTCAACCGGATTTATGCGCAGTACTTTACCAGTCACCAGCCCTGCCGCACTACCGTAGGCATCGACGCACTGCCCACCCCCATAGCCATTGAGCTCAAATGCATAGCCGCGCTGAGTAGCTAGCACACGGGTTGGAAAATGCCAATCCCGGCAAATGGACAAATTTGTATATTTTTAGTGATTATACACTGTTGAAACGCGAAACCACAGGAGCATGAGTGAGTTTAATGGGCCCCCTGCCGCGACGGCGAAGCAGCTACCCAAATGGCAAAGCGCCGATTCAGACTCGGGCAAGAAGAAGAACTGGAAGTACACGGATTACATTCTGGTGCAGTTGCGGCACCGCTTCAGCCAGGTCAGTACTCAATTCCAGAAGTTGGACAACCATATCGGGGACGTGTTGCCGCAGGAAGAGCGCGCCCGCGCCCTTGCCCTTCTGGAAGCCACCCAGAAAGGGCTGGAGAGCAAGTCGCCTTCCCTCTTGGAGATGGGTACCCAGGTCATGCAACTGGAGAAACTGCTCCTGGAATTCATACCGGACCCCTACATAGAGACAATCGCCCATACCTTAAAGACCAAGCTGGAGTTGGAACAAGCCCCTCAGGCCGGTAGGCTTCAGGAGATCATGACCAGCCAGACGGACCCCAGCCTCCGCCCGGCTGCCTTGCGCACGGCCATGCGGCAGCTGATCCACGAGCGCAGTCTGGCTGTGGTAAAGGAATATCTGATCAAAGTGAACAAGCTCAACCGTTTCCGAACCTTGCGATCGCTGATGGTTGCCCTGGTTGTGCTCATGTTTGCGGTATCTCCCTTTTTGTTCAAGGAAATCGATGCCTACTGGAGAGACTCTCTCATGTTCAATATTCTGGAGCCGTTCTTGCCCACTGTGCCCGCCCAAGGGGAAGCCTACTTCACCGCTCTGCTCATTTCCGGGGTGGTCATGCTCATGGGGGCTCTGGGGGGTTATCTGGCAGGTGTTTTTTCCAAAATCGACAAGGACGAAAATGTCTTCGAATACAATGTTGATCGATTTCTGTCGGAGATCCGGCCGGCTATCGGTGCCCTTTTTGCTCTGTTGCTCTACTTGCTGGTAGATTGGCAGGTTGTTCCCGGCCTTGCCATCGAAAATGCCGGGACCGTGATCTTTGTCTCCTTTCTGATCGGCTTTTCGGCCAAATTTGCCACGAGCATCTTCGGAAAAGTGATGCCCGGGGGCGGCAGTGCCAGTGGAGCCTTTTTGGCTGGTTCCGCTCAGCCCGCAGATCAGGTAGCAAGCAGCGACACCGAAATGTTCGGTACCTCCTTTACCCCGATGCCTTCCGAACCGTCTTCCCCTGAAATGAATACTTATCCTCCGGCGACCGGCTACACCCCCATGCCGCCGGCCGAGCCTTTTGCGACTCCGCAAGAAGAGGTGCCCGAACAAGGGCCGGTCAATCCGAGTTTATGATCGTGAACGCACCCGCGCACCCGCATGGGTGTGCGAATGTACCGCAACTCATCAAGATCGTTTTGCCGAATGATGTCCTTTCTACCGCCCTATTTGCTATTGTTGATCGGGTTTCTGCTTGGCTGCGGCCCGGCAAATCCGCCCGTCAAGTGGCTGTCTTCGGCTGAGCCCGATCTGAAGAAGATCGATCTGCCGGCCGGATTTGAGATCCGTTACTTTGCGAAAAACGTCAAAAATGCCCGTTCGCTTTGCCTTTCGCCCAAGGGGACTCTTTTTGTAGGCACCCGCGATGAAGGCAATGTGTATGCCCTCCTCGATACCGACGGCGACTTTCAAGCCGACCGGAAGTACACCTTGGCCGAGGGTCTCAATATGCCAAATGGTGTGGCTTTTCGCGACGGTGACCTCTATGTTGCAGAGGTGAGCCGGATTTTGCGCTTTTCCAATATCGAGGATCAATTAGATGCCCCGCCCCGGCCCGAGGTGGTCTACGACGACTATCCCACCGAGACCCATCACGGTTGGAAATACATTGCTTTTGGCCCGGACGGCAAGCTGTATGTTCCGGTAGGAGCTCCGTGCAACATCTGCGAGAGTGAAGACCCCGTTTTTGCCAGCCTCACCCGGCTGAACTCCGATGGCACGCAACGCGAGGTCGTGCACCGGGGTATTCGCAATACGGTGGGTTTCACCTGGCATCCGGAGACCGGCGAGCTTTGGTTTACCGATAACGGGCGGGATTGGATGGGCGACGACCTGCCACCTTGCGAGCTCAACCACGCCCCTCGGGAGGGTATGCACTTTGGCTATCCCTATTGCCACGGCGGAAATATCCCCGACCCCGAGTTCGGCGAAAAGCGATCTTGCGACGAGTTCACCTCCCCGGCTAAAAAGTTGGGTCCGCACGTGGCCCCCCTCGGGCTGGAGTTTTACACGGGCGACCAGTTCCCGGAAGCCTATCACCATCAACTATTCATTGCCGAGCACGGCAGCTGGAACCGTTCCGAAAAGATTGGCTACCGCATTATGATGGTAACCCTAGAAGGGGATCGGGCGGTCAGCTATCAACCTTTTGCCTCCGGCTGGCTGGATGAAGAAAGCCAGGATGTATGGGGCCGACCTGTCGATCTGGAGCATTTGCCCGATGGTTCCCTCCTGGTGAGTGACGATTACGGCGACGCCATTTATCGCATTGTTTATACGGGTGCGGATTGACGCTACCCGCCCCCCTGGATTTCCCAATCCATGAACTCCTCGGATGCATCGGTCGGGTCGGCCCGGTATTCCGGAACGTCTTCCCAGGCATCCGGCTCGTAGATGGGTTTGACTTCCATCCCAAAGCGACGTTCTAAATCCTTCTGAATAGCTACGCGCTGCCGGGTGGTTTGCTCGAAATGCGCTTTTACGGCTCGCTTGGCTTTGCGCACCTCGTAGTCCGATTCATTTCCGCGGATCTGGTAGTAAAGATTCACAAATCCGTTCCGGCGCGCCGGGATGGGGTGCAGGCCCGGGTCGTGGCGCTTGATCTTCTGGCCTATGGCCTGCAGCACATTTACCTTGATGTTGTAGAGGTATTCGTTGGAAAACGTATGCTCTCCGCTCAAGGTGAGGTTGGTTGCACTGCTCTGGATAAACATCATGGGCAGGTAGAGCCGCTGGCCCTTGATCTCGAGGTAATTTTCCAGGTCCGAAAAACGGATGCGCTCCAGATCCTTGTGCTTCAATACGGCCGAGAAGTTTTCCAGCATTTTGAAATCCCGCAGTTCGCCCTCGGCGATGCGAATGCTGGCCAGGGCCTGAAGTTGGTCTTGCTGAAACCGGCCCAATTCATCGAAAAAGGCTTTGATCACCATCCGGGCATCCAGTTTGCCTCGGATGTTCTCGTGCGTAAGCACATTCTGCCCAAAGTTGTCCGATTGGCGGAAAAATTCCGAGGCGTCGATCTGGTTGCTTTGAAGCTCGGCGACCAACCGCGGCTTTCGTTCGAAATAGAGGTCGCCGTCCAACAGGAATGAGCCGCCCATAGCGCGGGTGGCTCCGTAAATGTTGAGCTTGTTGTTCTTGAACTGGAGCCTGCCGTCAAAATCTTCTCCCCGGACCTTTCCGTAGGTAAAGGATTCGATCCGGGTCTGAAAGTTCCCGTCCAGAAGCTTCGTGAGCTGCTCCCGCTTTCGAATTTGTTCTGCCCGCCTTCGCTGGGCTTCTTGCTCGCCCAGGCTTTCCGCTTCCTCCTCCTGCAAGCCGATGTTGAGAGCAGATAGCATTTCTCCAATATTTAGCTGCTCCCCTTCCAGCTTGGCTTCAAATCGCAATTCGGCCTTGCGCGTATTGAGCGAATCGGCAAAGAGTACGGGCAGCAGATTGTAGGCATTGCCGTTGAATTCGAGCTCGGTGTCGGGGCCTTCCAGCTTCAGGTCCCGCACCTCCAGAAGGTTGTCCTTGAGCTCGATTTCTCCGCGGTCCAGCATGAGTTGCCGTTCGTTCAGCTCCAGGGCGGTATCGTCGAAACGCAGTCGTCCGCTCGCGTTTACCCGACTGATGCGCCCGATGTTGATCATGTCCTGGTAGAGCCCCTGTATGCTCAGGTTTTCGATTTCGATCTCTCCGCTTCCATCCGTGATGTTGGGGTTGCCGAATGCGCTGTATATGGCCTCCATGGGAAGGGCGCCATCTACCTGAAGGTCGATGAAGGGATCCTCCAGGTTGCGGAGATTCATCTGCGCCTCGATCCGTTCCCGGTTGAAGTAGCCCACGAGCTGCCTGACCTCAAGGGTTGCACTTCGGTTATTTCGGTCCTTACCGTTGGAGAAATAGGCTTCGAGCGTAACGTCCTTGAGGTCTTCCATGAGGCGGGAGCTCGTAATGCGACCACGGTCGAGCAGAAAACGAGCGGTTAGGGCCGGCATGTCTTGCTCCCGGGCCTCTCCTTTAAGACGGGCTTCGAAAGTGAAGCGGCCCTTGCTGTTTAGGTCGCCCAGAGCCCGGCGGTAGGAAGCCGGCATCAACTCTACTACGCCACCTAAACTTCCGTCATCATTGACGAGGTACAGGTCATAGGTGGAGATCCCATCTTGGGTGGAGACGGTACCCCGTGCCTTAAAGGCGTTGGGACCCAGCTCGAAAAGGACGTCTCGAAGCTCGTATTGTTTTTCATCCAGATCCACAAATACGTCGGCATTCAGTCCCAGGGGCGTACCAACCAGGTAGCGCACCCCGTCCTGCTCCCAAAAGCGCGATTCAAACTCGGCTTTGGCATGCATCAGAAATCGCCGGGCGGAGAATTCTCCGGAAAGGGTAGCTTCTTTTATCTGTACGACGCCCTCGCGTTCCAGGGCTTGGTCTTGGTAGTAGAGTTCTACCCGCTCAAACCGGGCTTCCTTGAGTTTTATGCCGGTCTCCTGGGAAGAGCCCGATCCTTTGCCGGGCTTAAAGATCGCATAGGTTGGTTTCCCATCCTTATCGCGCGCTATTTTGAGGGCGGCATCCGAAATGACCACCGAACGAAGCCGGTACTTGCGGCTCAGGAAGCTGAGGAGGCTCAGGCGAAAGGACATGCGTTTGGCTTCCAGCAGGATTCCCCCCTGGCTGTCGTCTATTTCTACCCCCTTCAGGTTGGCGCCTACATTGGGGAAGGTGCGAATCAGGCTGACATCGAACCCTTCAAGACGCATCTCCGTCGTCAGCTGCTCATTGATGGCAGCGAGTACCCGCTGACCAATTTCTTCATCGTACAGGTTGGTCAAAAGCCCCAGGCCGCCAAGAAGAAAAACCAGGAGGATGGCTGTCGCCCAGCCCAGGCGTTTGAGCGTCCGTTTCATAAGAGGTAGCGTAGATGTGTTTTCGAAAAGATAAGGATCCGCAGGAAAACGACGCGACACCGCCGATCATTTTCGAGCTCGCTCGCAAGCTCTTTTTTGGGTTGGGTTATTGCTCCTTTCTAAAAAGGGTTCTATATTTGCATTCGCTTTTTAAAACGAGGGCGATTAGCTCAGTTGGTTTAGAGCACCTGTCTTACAAACAGGGGGTCGTTGGTTCGAATCCATCATCGCCCACATCCATTCCACGTCAACCCGATGCAGCTTCTGCATCGGGTTTTTTTTGCCCCCTCCCCCGGGAGAAAGCTTGCTTTCGGACTGGGGGAGGGGGCAAAAAAAAGCCAGGCCCTAGCCGGGTTGACGTAGTTGTGAGGCTCAGGGCTTTATCTCCCGGATCATGGAGATCCGGGTACGGCTCAGATCTCCATTCGGTGGATGATAATGTCCACTCGCCGGTTTTTGAGCTTGCCTTCCCAGGTGCTGTTGTCGTAAACCGGGTTGAGCTCTCCAAAGTCCTGAATGGAAAGGTTCTCGGGAGGAATCCCGTATCTCAACAATCGCTTTTTGGCCTCCAGACTACGCATGCGCGACAGGCGTTCATTGTACTCCAGGCTGCCGATATCGTCGGTATGGCTGTGAATGGTAAGGGTGAGGTTTTTGGCCTGGGGATGCGCATCCAGAAAATCGTACAGGCCCTGTTCCTGCTGCGAGTCAATGAAATAACTGCCTCCGCCGAAGTAGATGCTGTACAGCTCGTATTGGGTTTGCTGAGCGGGGAGGACTGCCACGAGCAGAAAAAGGAGAATAGACATAAGCCTGCTGTTGATGCTTTCTTATAGAAAAGCGATTTTGGGCGTTTAGTTTCCTGGTTTGGGTTAAGTAGGTAGCCCACAAGGATACCCGCTGATCTGCTTGGTCTTTGGATACGCCTGCTTCCGGAAGCCTGGAGAGCCAGGGGCTCTTGGCAAGGTCTGTGCAGTTGTGACGCCTTGATCCGTGTCCAAAATTCTTTGTACCTGTTTTGGTCTGATTGGCGTTGGCGCACTTAACGCTCGAAGAAAAAAGTTTTTTGGCCCGCAAAAAAATCGCAACTTTAGGCCGATCCCACCGCTTCAAAACCCGAAAGACGAGCCTGGAATTTTTGGGGCTGCACAACACATGTGCAGCAAACCCGTGTATATAAAGGAGTCGCCATCATGCGTTACGAACCCATCCATCCGGAACTTTTTCAGCTGAATCGCAATCGCTTTTCGCGAAAAATGAAACCGGAGTCCATCGCCCTGTTTCTTTCGAATGACCGCATGCCGCGCAGCGGGAATACCACCTTCCCTTTCCGGCAGAATTCCGGCCTTTTTTACCTGAGTGGGTTGGACCAGGAGGAAAGCATTGTCGTGCTGTTCCCGGATTGCGTCCGGGAAGATCATCGCGAGATCGCATTCATTAAGCGCCCGATGGGAGAAGGGCAAGAGCATCTGCTCCGTAAGGAAGAGGCCCGTGCCATTTCCGGCATCGAGAAAATATATTGGGCGGATGAATCCGAAGTTGTTCTCCACGAGCTCATTCTGCTGGCCAAACGCATCTATGTAAACATCCCGGAACACGACCAATTCCTTACCGAGGTGCCGTCGCGCGATTTGCGCCATGCTCGCCTGCTGATGGACCGCTATCCGGCCCATAAGTTCCACCGTGCACAACCCATTCTGCGCCAGTTATTCATGATCAAGTCAGCACATGAGATCAGTCTCATCCGAAGATCCGTTGATATTACGGGTGAGGCCTACCGGCGGGTGCTCGAACTCACCCGGCCCGGCATCATGGAGTACGAGCTGGAAGCAGCTGTCACCTACGAGTTCATTCGCCGCCGGGCCAACGGACACGCTTTTTCGCCGACGATTGCCAGCGGCGCGCAAGCCTGCATTTCCTCTTACACAGCCAACAATCAGGCTTGCCGGGAAGGCGATCTGCTGTTGCTCAGCTTTGGTGCGGAATACGCCAACTACGCTTCAGAACTGAGTCGTACCATTCCAGTGAACGGGCAATTCAGCCCGCGCCAGTTACAGGTGTATCAAAGTGTACTGCGGGTGCTGGAGCAAGCACAACAGCTCTTGGTTCCGGGGGTAACACTCGAAGACTACCATCGGGAAGTCGGGCGGATGATGGAGGACGAGCTCCTGCAACTGGGGCTGCTGACGAAGAAAGACATTCGGGACCAAGATGCTGAAAAGCCGGCATACGGTCGCTACTTCCTACATGGCACCAGCCACCATTTGGGCCTGGATGTGCACGATCTGGCCTTCCATTACGACCCCATTCAGGCGGGGATGATCGTTACGTGTAAGCCGGGTATTTACATCCCGGAAGAAGGGATGGCCGTGCGCCTCGAAAACGAGATTTTGGTCACGGACGAAGGGCCTGTGAACCTGATGGGACACTTGCCGGTACAACCCGAGGAGATCGAAGAACTCATGCAGGTGTCGGCAGTGACCTGACAAAGAAAGGAGGGCGGGGAACCGGACCTAGACCGGTTGGTTCTTAAGTGGAGCCATGGTAATGCCGGACACCAGGAGAGACACTTCGTTGTTGAGTACTTCAATGAAGCCTCCCTGGATGTTGAACGTCACTTTTCTTCCGGGCTCTTCCCGGGTTTCGATGACCCCGGTTTCCGTATCCAGGATGCGGTGCACCCCGCTGGAGGTTACCATTTCCACCTTGCCGGCTTCCAGGGAAGAAACGATGGGCGCATGGTTGCGCAGCACCTGAAATTCACCTTGTGTACCGGGCACTTTCACCGAAGTGATCCTGCCGGTAAATACTTCCTTGTCCGGGGTCAGTACGTGAATGGTCATAATGTTGCCGCCGTTGGAGGTGAAAAAAACGGGGCGAGCCGCATGGCCGCGCCCCGGAGGAAAAACTCTTATGCCAAACTTAGGATTCGGCTACTTCGGCCAGCATTTTTTCGCCGGCCTCTATGGCTTCTTCGATAGATCCTTTCAGGTTGAATGCTGCTTCCGGGTACTGATCTACTTCCCCGTCCATGATCATATTGAACCCACGGATGGTTTCCTCGATGGGAACCAGAACACCGGGCAGGCCGGTAAACTGTTCCGCTACGTGGAAGGGTTGGGAAAGAAATCGTTGTACCCGGCGGGCACGGTGAACGACCTGCTTGTCTTCTTCACTTAGCTCTTCCATGCCCAGAATGGCGATGATGTCCTGCAGCTCGTTGTAGCGTTGCAGGATGTTTTTCACTCGCTGAGCGCAATCGTAGTGTTCATCTCCTACAATGGTGGGATCCAGAATACGGCTGGTGGAGTCCAGGGGATCTACGGCGGGATAGATGCCCAGCGAAGCGATCTTACGGCTGAGTACCGTCGTAGCATCCAGGTGGGCAAAGGTGGTGGCCGGTGCGGGGTCCGTAAGGTCATCGGCCGGAACGTATACGGCTTGTACAGACGTAATGGAGCCGCGTTTGGTAGAAGTAATGCGCTCCTGCATCAGCCCCATTTCTGTGGCCAGGGTAGGCTGATAGCCTACGGCGGAAGGCATCCGGCCCAGCAGAGCCGAAACCTCGGAACCCGCCTGGGTGAAGCGGAAGATATTGTCGATAAAGAAGAGGATGTCGCGACCGCCGGTGGGATCGCTCAGGTCTCCGTCGCGGAAGTACTCGGCTACCGTCAGACCGGAGAGGGCTACCCGGGCACGTGCTCCGGGCGGTTCGTTCATCTGACCAAAAACAAAGGTGGCTTTGGACGATTCCAGGTCGGACATTTCGACCTGGCTGAGGTCCCAGCCGCCTTCCTCCAGGGAGTGCAGGAAGTTTTGCCCGTAATTGATGATGCCGGCTTCGAGCATCTCGCGCATGAGGTCGTTGCCCTCGCGCGTGCGTTCACCCACACCGGCGAAAACGGAGATGCCTTCGTAGGCCTTGGCAATGTTGTTGATGAGCTCCTGAATGAGTACGGTTTTGCCTACACCGGCGCCTCCGAACAATCCGATCTTACCGCCCTTCATGTAAGGCTCAATAAGATCGATCACCTTGATTCCGGTATACAGCACTTCCTTTTCGGTCGAAAGTTCTTCGTAGGTAGGCGGCTTGCGGTGAATGGGGGAAGACTTATCCGTATTCACCGGCCCTATGCCGTCGATGGGTTGCCCGACCACATTGAAAAGACGTCCTTTGATGGCATCACCAATAGGCATGGATATGGGAGCACCCGTATCGACGACCTCCGTGCCTCGCGTGAGGCCGTCGGTAGAATCCATGGCGATCGTGCGAACACTGTCCTCACCCAGGTGTTGCTGAACCTCCAGAACGAGGATTTCTTCGTGTGGGCGCTTGATTTCCAGGGCCGTGTAGATCTCGGGCAATTCCCCCGACTCGGGGAAGGCAACATCTACCACCGGACCGATTACCTGTTTGACTCGACCGACGTTTGCCATAGCAGGAACGATATTTGGTTGAAAAATTTGGGTCGTATTCCAAAGGCCCGGATTCCCTTTCCCTTGCGGAGAAATCATTAGCCTTCAGTAAAATCCGTGCAAATTTAGCCTTTTAACGCTATTAACAAAAGATTTCCACAACCTCCCTCAGCCTTCGCCTCAGGACGGAGAGCTTTAGAATCATCGCAGGAGCGCCAAAGCCAAATCCTGGTTGGCCAATGCTCCGGGAAACAGAATTTGGGTCTGATACCAGGCGAGTGGCAGTACAAATTTTTTGCCTTCGGGAAGGACTTGAATTTTTTAGGGCCGGCATCAAAAAGGGCTTGCCGTAGCCTCTTTTTTTATTGATGGAAAAAAGCGCATCTTATAGGACTTTAAGGATGAAATCTCATATCCTCCAGCGGCATGAAAACCGCGAATACGCAGGTAAAAAAGCAATGCCGGTTGCGACTTTTTATTTTTTGAACGGTATAGCTGGAATCTATGGATGAAAAATGGGTCAAAGCTGCCCTATTGGGAACCGACAGGGGAAATCCGTCGGCGGATTTGTATGCGGGTACTCCGCCGGGCCTGTCTGAGGAAGATCGATTCCTCGGGGCTCTGGCTTGCGAATGGCTGGCCGGGAAAGGGGCCGGCAGGCTGAACGCGGAGGGAACAGAGCTCATGCCGCCGGTGCGCACAGAGGCTTCCGGTCTATCTTTCCAACTCGGTAGCGTCGTAGCCGAGATCCTGGAAGGCGATTTTGCCCCCGCTTTGGGCGAATGCCTGCACTTGTGGCGGGAGAGCTCGAAGCGAATGCCCCCTTTTCTGCTTCCGGCCTTATTTGACAGGGCCGTACAAGACGAACGGCTTCACCCCCTGTTTTTCGACGGGCTGTCCCCTGAAGAAGCTTGGCTGGCCGGCCTCCATCCGTCCTGGCGCATCCTGGCCCCCGACCCTGAGCGGCCCTGGGCGGATTGGTCAAGCCAGGAGCAAACCCATTTGCTGCGGTATCTTCGCCACAAACGAAACGGGGAGCAAGCAGAAGCGCTGTATACCGAAAAAGCGCCCCAGTCCGATTGGAAGAACCGAAAAAGTTGGCTCAGGGCCTGGGAATACGACCTGCGGCCGGAGGATCTGCCCTTTCTGGAAGCCCAATTGACGGATAGCCGCAAGGAGATCAGGCAGGCAGCGGCAGAGCTGGTGCTGAAACTCCCCGGCTCTTCGCTGGGGCAGCGCCTGGTGCAAAGCCTGAATGAGCTGGGTTTTCCCTTTGCCCTCAGCAAACCTGACAACAGGGTATTCAGGGGTGAACCCTGGCACGCATTGGGGCTTTTTGGTACCTCGGGCAAGTCTTTGCTGATCGAACTTGCCGGTCGGCTTCATCCAACAGCCTGGTTGGAGCTTTCGAAAGAGACCGATTTTGGAAAGGTTATCGAGAAACTGAGCAGGACCCCACGGCGAGAGTCTCTTCTGCGGGGGCTACTCCAGGCCTTGAGCTACCGGGCTCACGCTCCCTGGGCAGCACAGGCCTTCGACCAGCTGGCCAAGTCCGATCCGAACGATTGGCTGGACTGGCCCGAAAGCGCAGCCTTTCTGGGGGTCGTACCCGAAGCGCGCTTCCACGTTTTTCTGCATACGGAATTGAGGCGAAACGAGGGCTGGATCGTTGAAAAAAGCCTGGCCGATCGACTGTTGGATCTGGGGGGTCACCGGCTGGATGACAGCTCGGCCATTCTGATCGTCCGGCATTTTCAGAAAATGCTCCAATCGTCATCTGCGCTCGATTGGCGCACCTGGCATTACCGCCGCATTTTGCGGCAGTGTGCCTACCATTGCATGCCCTCTGTACTCCGGAAGCTGCAGCAGGGCTGGTCGCACACGCCGGACTCCTGGCAGCGGGATGTGGACCACTTTCTTCGAATTTTAGATTTTCGCCGGCGCATGCACGAGTCTTTTACTTCTTAAAAGCACCTATGAGCACACCGAAAAATATCATCCGGCCTCATGCTGAAGATGAGTATGCCGAAGAACTGAAGGCCCTGGTCCGTGAAGATGAACATGCAAGGCCGGCCAACTGGCAGCTTTCTCCGCGAGCCGTAGTTACCTACCTCATGGGAGGCAAGCTGGAAAGCGGGTTCGAGGTCACGCCCAAATACTTCGGCAACCGGAGATTGATCGAGGTTGCGGTGGCTACCCTGCTCACCGATCGGGCCTTGCTGCTCATGGGTATACCGGGCACGGGCAAGACCTGGGTGGCCGAGCACTTATCGGCGGCCATCAGCGGGGACTCCACTTTGCTGGTCCAGGGCACGGCCGGAATCGGGGAAGAAGCCCTGCGCTACGGCTGGAACTACGCCCAACTTCTCGCTAAAGGCCCCTCAGCGGAGGCCCTGGTTGCAGGGCCGGTGATGAAAGCTATGCAGGAAGGAAAGGTTGCCCGGGTGGAGGAGCTCACGCGCATTCCCGCCGATGTTCAGGATTCGCTCATTACGCTGCTGTCCGAAAAAACGCTTCCTATTCCCGAGCTCAATCAGGAAGTGCAGGCCCAAATGGGGTTCAATATCATAGCTACGGCCAACGACCGCGACAAGGGGATCAACGAACTGAGCAGTGCTCTGCGCCGTCGATTCAACACGGTGATCATGCCACTGCCGGCTACTCTGGAAGAAGAGGTGGCCATTGTGAAGAACCGGGTGGACCGGGTGCGTTTACAACTCGAATTACCCGATACGGAAACGCCGCTGAACGAGATCCAGCGGCTGGTCACCATTTTCCGTGAGCTTCGGTCCGGGCTCACCGAAGATGGGCGCACCAAGCTCAAAGTGCCTTCCTCTACCCTGAGCACCGCCGAAGCGATTTCGGTGTTGCAGAGCGGGCAGGCCTTGGCCGCTCATTTCGGGGAAGGAAAAGTAGGGGTCCACGATCTGGCTGCCGGACTAAGCGGAGCCATTGTCAAAGATCCCGGTCCGGACACCATCGCCTGGCAGGAGTACCTGGAAACCGTAGTGCGCAGCCGGGAGGGATGGGACGATTTGTACGAGGCCTGCACCCAATAGCTTCATCACCTCTATTTATTCACCGGATGCAATGATGCACATTCTCGGTATACGCCACCACGGACCCGGTTCCGCAGAGAGCACGCTGAAAGCCTTGCGCTACCTCCGGCCTGAGTTGCTTCTGGTTGAGATCCCGGCCGACTTACAGGGAGCACTGGGGGCCATTGGACAGGCTGAACTGGAGCCGCCGGTCGCGCTGTTAGCGTACGATCCCAGGGATTTTTCGACCTCAACCTTTCTTCCCTTTGCTGAGTTTTCACCGGAATGGCAAGCCATTCACTGGGCGCATGGGCATGCCGTCCCCGTAGTCGCTATGGATTTACCCCTGGGGATTCAACTGGCAAAGGGCGAAGGAACGGAGAAGGCTCTCCCCCTGCCGCATAGCTTGGATGAAAAAGAACGTCAGCTCAGGCGAGACCCCCTGGGGTACCTGGCTTCGCTGGCAGGCTATTCCGATCGGGAGCGCTGGTGGGAAGACACCTTCGAGCGAGAAGCCGGCCGGAGAGATACCTTTGAGGCCGTGCGCCTGCTCATGGGCCGGTTGCGGGAAGAAGCGGCGGCTGACCCTCCTGAAATTCTACTTCGGGAGGCACATATGCGCAAAAGCATTCGAAAAGCAGCAAAACAGGGCCACCGAAACGTTGTGGTCCTTTGCGGAGCCTGGCATGTGCCCGCCCTGGAGGACTGGGACCGAGTGCCGGCCGCTCAGGATAATGCCAAACTCCGCAAACGCGCCAGGCGAAAACTTCAAACCACCTGGATTCCCTGGAGCTATAGTCGTCTGGCTGTGGAAAGCGGTTACCGCTCGGGAGTGCGCTCACCTGCCTGGTATGAGATGCTGTTTGAGGACCGGGCCGGGAGCAGCTTGCGCTGGTTGATCGAAGCGGCTCGTCTTCTGCGAAGCGAAGATTTGGATGCTTCCGCCGCGCATGTGCAGGAGGCCGTCTTATTGGCCAACGCGCTGGCTCGCCTTCGCAACCGGCGCACTCCGGGCTTGCAGGAACTGGAGGAGGCTGCCCATTCGGTATTTACGCAAGGGCAAACGGAGCCGTTGGAGCTCATTCGGCGCCAACTCATTGTCGGCGACCGGATAGGTCGGGTAGCTCCGTCTCTGGCCAAGGTGCCGCTGCTGGAGGATTTACACCGCCAGATTCGATCGGCCCGGCTGAAAAAAGAACACGAGACTACCCTTCCGCTGGAAAAGACCCTCGATCTCCGAAAACCGGCCAATCTCAAGGCCAGCCTGCTGCTGCACCGGCTTCGGTTGTTGGATATTCCCTGGGGACAGCTCCGCGCCGGGAGTGATCAGCAGACCGGCAGCTTCAGCGAGCACTGGAAGCTCCAATGGCATCCCGATTTCGCTATTCAGCTCATTCAGGCTGCCATCTGGGGCAACACCGTCGAGGAAGCAGCTACGGCCCTGGCCATACAGCGCGGGCGAAATGCGGAAAGCCTGCGCAGCCTCGGGCAGGTGACGCAGGATATCCTGCAAGCCGACCTCAAGCAGGCGCTGGGGCAAGTGCTTCCTCTGCTGGAGGAGCGGGCTGCCCAGACGAATGATATTGCCGCCTTGCTCGAATCCCTTCCTCTGCTGGTGCGTATTTGGCGCTACGGAAATACGCGCCGGACCGACACCACCCTGGTCGATCATCTGTTGCAGGCTTTGCTGCCCCGGATCTTCGTGGGTCTGCCTGGCCTTGCCCTCGGCCTGGAGGACGAAGAAGCCGGTCGCCGGGCTCAGCATCTCATTGCCGCCCACCACGCGGTGTATCTGCTTGAGCGGCCGGAATTTGGGAAGGCCTGGCTTCAGGCCGTGGAGCGTCTTTCCGATCAGGACCGCAACCATCCCCTCTTGCGGGGAATAGCCGATCGCATGGTTTTCGACAAAGGAGTTCGCGGGCTTGAGCGTACCCGCATGCGCATGCAAAGGCAACTGTCCCGGTTTGAAGGAGCACCCCAGTGGCTGGAGGGGTTCCTCTACGGAAGCGGGCAACTGCTCATTCATCAGCCGGGCCTTTGGTCTATCCTGGATGAATGGCTGGCCGGTTTGCCGGAAGAGTTCTTCGCGAAACGGCTTCCCATTCTGCGGCGTACCTTTGCCCATTTTTCGAAGACAGAACGGAAAAGAATGCTGGGCATGGCTAGCCCGGGAACCGCGGTCGTCGAAAGTCCGGGAACCGACCTGGATCCCGAGCGCCTGGCTCTTTTGAAGCCCTTGCTGCAGGACATCCTCTGGGGAAGTTAAAGGGGAATTAACCTGAGCTTAATTTTCAATTTAGGCGCCCATGCGACATTTACAAGTGATGGAGGGATTGTCTAATCCGTTTCCGTCACTTCTAATCTTTCCTGCAATCTTAAGTCGCTTTCTCGCCAGGGTTAAATTTCTCCGATTTAACCCTGGCATTTTTTATGCCCCGTCCGAAAAGAAGATGCCAGGCCAGGAACAAACCAATCGCTTCAAGCTGCTGCCTCCAGCCAGAAGTTGTTTACGCCTTCGCCGGGTAGGATGCGAAGGCGCTCCATATTGAGCAGCTCAAGCATGGCGAGGAAGGTCACGATGGCGTGGATGCGGTTTTGGCAGTCGCCGAAGATGTGCTGGAAATTGGCCTGCCGCCCATTGATCACCTTCGACAGGATGTGCCGTTGCTGTTCTTCTATACTGTAGTTGAACTGGACAATCTGGTGTACCTGACCGGGATGGCTGTATTCGTAGCGCTGCATTACATTTTCAAAGGCCCGGAGCAGTTTGAAAAGGGTCAAGGATTCCAGTTCGGCATCGGCCAGGGCCTGGTTGGCGATGCGGCGCAGTTCGCGCGAGGCATTGCCGCGGGTGGCTTGCTGCGAACGCCGCTCCTCCATCTCACGCAGTTCGTCCAGCACGCTCTTATAGCGCTTGTACTCCAGCAGGCGTTGCACCAGCTCTTCCCGGGGGTCGATCGGATTGCCCTCCTCGTCCACGGGTTGTCGGGGGATGAGCATCTTGGCCTTTATGCGACAAAGGGTGGCCGCCACCAGGATGAATTCGCTGGCCAGATCGATGTTCATCTCCTCCATGTGCCGGATATAGGCCAGAAAGTCTTCGGTGATTCTGGCAATGGGGATGTCGTTGATGTCCAGCTCATCCCGCTCGATGAAGAACAACAGCAGGTCGAACGGCCCCTCGAACTGGGGCAGGTGGATGGTGTAGGTAGTCGCGTTCACCCTATAAAGATACGGCAAAAGGCGTTACCCGTTCCGGGCCTGTGCAAAACTTGTGAGTATCTGCACACACGGGTTTAAAGGCTAAAATGCCAACCGAAAAAAGGTCATTTTATCCTTGAAATAGTATAAGTTATAGCCGTTGCGAAGTGGTTTGGTAGTTTTCACGACCCCAAACCCTGCGCAATGGGGAATGCTGATCCAGGACCATCCTACGGATGTCAGGAAAGGGTACGAAAGGGTTCCCAAGCCATTTCGTCGTCCGTATATTCATCGAACCCCTACGGAAGCGGTATGCGACTTTTATTTTTTAAACGGTATTACATTGGACGGCATGGAAAAGGGAAACCTGATTCTCCTTCCGGTAACGCTGGGCGAAGGTGGGCTGCAGGCCTTGCCCCAATACGCGATTGACCGGGCTCAGGAGCTGACCTACTTCATTGCCGAACGCCCCAAATCGGCCCGGCAATTTCTGAAGCAAACCGGTTTTGCGCGGTCGCTGCAGGAGCTGCATATGGAGGAGCTCAACAAGCACACTCCGCCGGAGGACATCCCGCGCTTGCTGGAGCCCGCCCTTGCGGGGCACGACCTGGGGCTGCTCTCGGAGGCCGGCTGCCCGGCTGTGGCGGATCCCGGTGCTCTGCTCGTGCGAGCTGCACATCAATTGGACATCCCAGTAAGGCCTTTGGTCGGGCCCTCCTCCATACTCCTGGCGCTGATCGCCTCGGGCATGAACGGCCAGCAGTTTGGCTTTCACGGCTACCTCTCGCCCAAAAAACAGCAGCTGGGCCAGGAGCTTCGGCGGCTGGAGCGCGACAGCGGGCGCTTCGGCCAGACCCAGCTATTCATGGAAACGCCATATCGCAACGACGCCTTGGTGCGGGAAGCGCTGAAACACCTCAGGCCGGACACCCTCTTCGGCATCGCGGCCGAACTGACCTTGCCCGGAGAATACATCAAGACCCATCCCGTAAGCCAATGGCGGGAGCAGCCACCGCCCAGCTTGCACAAAAGGCCGGCGGTCTTTTCGCTCCTGGCCAGATAGGGGAACTAGTTGCCGGCTTCCTCCGCTTCCGACAACCAACCGCCGCCCAGGGCTTTGTAAATGGCCACGAATTCGACGCGCAGGTCGCTGCGCACCTGGGCCTCGAAAAGTTGGGCGACGA
>CAZQSF010000004.1:80614-81011 GCA_964595955.1 uncultured Saprospiraceae bacterium | reverse complement strand
GGTGAAACAGAAAAACGGCCTTCCCGCCTATCAGATCGCCTCCCTGGCCGACGACCTGGACGCCGGCATCAACTTTATTGTGCGGGGTGAGGACCTTCGCCCTTCCACGGCAGCCCAGGTGTTTCTGGCCGGCCTGTTGAACGCCCCGGCCTTTGGCCGTGCGCTCTTCTGGCATCATCCCCTGCTGCTGGACCGGCATGGCGGGAAACTCTCCAAATCGGAAGGGGCCGAAGCCCTGTTCAACCTCCGCCGGCGCGGGCCGGTGCCCACAGGCTGGTACAGGCAGGTCGGCGACTGGCTGGGATTGAACGTTAGCGGTTCAGGCCTTCCCGAACTGATCCAAATGCTAAAGCCCCTGGTGCCGGTGCTCCAGAGGCTTTGAGCGAGATGCGGGAAA
>CAZQSF010000004.1:0-80604 GCA_964595955.1 uncultured Saprospiraceae bacterium | reverse complement strand
CTGCTGCTGACGGCCCTCCTACATCCGGCTTTTTTCCAGTTCGCCGATAAACGGGATGTTGTTGTTTATGGCCTGCCAGACGGACGATTGCAGGTAGCGCTCCATTTGCAGGAACTGGGCGGCCCGTACCGGATCGACGGCTTTCTTGAATTTCTTGTAGTATTTCTTCTGCAGCTTGGCCACCGCAGCCTGGTTGTCCAGGACCGTCTTCACCATCAGGTCGGCATCTTCGCCGGTAAACTTGCCGTAATTATTTCCGTAGTGGTTGAGCACGCGGATGCGTTCGGCCGTGAGTTCGCGGCTTTTCTGGCTGTACTCCTCGTAGACCGGCCAGAAAGCATCGGCTTCGGCCGGGGAAAATTCCATGTAGGCATCCACCAGGGCTTTTTTCTCTTTGCCCCAGATCTCTTTGATCAGGTCAGCTTCTTCCTTAACGGTCGTCTGGGCGGCCAGGGAAGCGCTCAGTAAAAACAGGCCCGAAAACAAGAGGCCGGTTTGGAAAACGATTTTGGAACGGGTCATCATGAAAGGTGTTTGAGTGAAAAAATTAGTTCAAGGTCAATCCAAAAATAAGCTTAATACGTTGTACGCGAATGCGCGCTACGTTTTCCGAATCCAGGCCCCAGCCTGGCGGAACGTACACGCTGGTAAAAGGCGGAATGTCGGAAGCTCCGAAGGAGAACACGAGCCCCAGGTTGAGATCGACGCGCCCCAGCCTGGCCGAGGTGCCGGCGCCCAAATGGTAGAGATCGGCCCCGATGGGAGCAAAGACGGATGCTGTAGTGGATTGGGGAACGGCGGAAAAATCCGTGGCGAAGGAGCCGTAGTACCGGAAGCGGTTTTCCGGGCTGAACTCCACGCCCACCGACCCGTTGAGCACCATCTCGCGGCTGGCGAACACGCGATGGACATAGGTGGCATCGTTCGATTGGCCGGTGAAGGGTTCCGTATCGATGAGGTCATAGCCCTGTACGGGAGCAAACCATTCTGCGCTGAGGTGAATGCGGGCGCTGGAGCTGATATCCAGGCTGCCTCCCAGCCCGACCGACCAGGGGCTTCGCCAGCGCGCTTTTTGCTTGAGTTGCTGATCGGCCACCAGCAGGTCATCGGTTTGATCCCCCCCGGCGATAAGCTCGTTGTACAACACATTGCCGTTGCCGAAAAGGCGCACATAAGGCGTGGTGACCGACAGGCCCAGGCGCCAGGGACCCAGATTGCCCGACAGGCCAATCCGCCATACTACATTGTAGGTATTGTACCGCATATCCTGAAAGCGATTGGCAGTAGCGGTGTTTCCGTTTTCGAGCAAAGCCTCGTAGATGATCCGCTGGTCCCAGCGCTGGCTGCGGAACGAAATGAACTGGGTAATGCCGACGCCCCACTTGGGGGAAAGGGCCGTAGACCAGCTGAGGCCTCCCCAGAAATCGTTGACCTTGTACTCGAATTTGGCCTCCCCGGCAAAGAACTCCACCCCGTTCTGATCAGGCAGCACATCGGCCCGGAAGGCATTGCGCCCCACCACGTCGAATTCTCCCTGGTAGCGCTGCAGAAAGGAATAGGCCATCCGGCAGGAGCGGCCGAAGAGCTTTTTCACGGGCAGATTGCCGGCCACCAGGTCGGGCGAGCCGCTGATGAAGGGATTGCTGACGCGACTGCCCTCGCCGGAGGCGTTTTCCACCACGATCACCCGGTATTGGTAGGCTTTGGCGCTGATGATGAAGGCGCTGGTGTCGTTGATGCTGAGGCGGCCGGGATTGTAGTACACGGCCGAAAGGTCGGATGCGCTGCCGATCACCGAACCGCTCAGCAAATTGGAGTAGGCCCCGTATTGTTGGGTCCAGTAATTGGCGTCCTGCGCTTCGGATGTAAAAACGGCCAACAGGAAGAAAAGGAGCGATAAGCCCCCAACGGCAAAAGCTGGTCTATTTCCTTGCCTTTCCATGACCGAAGGCTTTGGCAACACCTATACCTAAAATAAAGCTATCGTAGGCGTTCCACTTGGCGTCGTAGATCAGGTTGGCCAGGATCTCCCATTCTTTGGGCAGTTCGGCTACATACTCTATACCTACACGAGTGAGGAAAAACGTTTCCCCAATGGCGAATTCCACCCCCGGCCCCAAAAGGATGCCCCCGCGCCGGCGTTTGCCAAACCGGTAGGTGGCTATCACGGCCGGGGCTACGGGAAAACTTCGCTCGATGGCTTCGCTTTCTTCTCCGCCCTGCAGGTGGCGCTCCACAACGAACTCTTCCAGAATGAGATCGGTGTGCAGGCCGATGGCCCAGCGGGGATGGAAGTTGTAATTGTAATCCAGGCCCCAGGACGGCAGCCCCAGCCAACGTTTATTCCCCTCAGTCACCCCTTCGCGCACATTGGCATGGCCCAGGATCAGCGCAATGGAGTGATACGGGTGAAATACCTCTTCGTCTCCGGATGCTCTGAGTCGTTCGATTTCCTGCCCCAAGGTGGGTGAGATCGATAGCAGGATAAGCATCAGGGAGCTTAGAAGCGTTCTCATGGCCTTATGGATTTTAGATGTTCAAAAGTACATGTATGCCTGTTGGCCGGAAGTAGAACAAATTCTACGGAAGAATAACCTCCTCTCTTCCATTGGCGGGAGCTGGGTAACGGATGTCACTCACGATGTGCATTTCTTGGATTCTGCCGGGTCGCGTAAGTTCAGGCCCCGGGCTACTATACCGCTACCAAAAAGGTTTGGGCGCGCCCAGGCCTCCCCCGCGAGTACATGCTCGACTCCAGGTGGTTTGGAGTCCCCAGGCATTTCGTTGTCGGAACAGCACTTGGCTTTTGGCGGCTCGCAAAACCGGATCTGAACATCCCGCCAACGCTGCCTTGGTGTATAGTCGGTGGGTAAGCGAGGAAGCAGGTTGTGCGCGCATTGCTCAAACCCTTTTCGATCGGCCGTAGAGGTGGTCCTTACCGGCATACAGGAGGCTCTAGCGGGCATTGCCGTCCCGTACACAGCGAAAGCCCAGGTGCTCCTGCCCGGAATCAAAAGCGGTGGCCATACGGGCGCTGGGCCGGTAGTTGGAACAGTATTCGGTGCTGCACAGGAAAGAGCCCCCCTTAGTCACCCGCTTGGGATTGTAGGGGTCCTGCGGATCGAAGCTCTCGTAGGGCCCCGAAGGATTGACCACGATGTCGTCCTTGGAACGGCGGCGGTACGTATCGGGCCGGTACCAGTCGGTGGTCCATTCCCACATGTTGCCGATCATGTCGTAGAGTCCGTAATCATTGGGGGGAAAGGTCTTCACGGGGGCGGCACCGGTATAGCCGTCCTTGCCCCAATTCTCATGCGGGAAGTGCCCCTGGAAGAAATTGGCCAGGTATCGGCCGTCGGGCACCAGCTCGTCGCCCCAGGCGAAGGGCTGATTCGGATTGCCGCCCCGGGAGGCAAACTCCCATTCGGCCTCGGTGGGCAGGCGCTTGCCGGCCCATTCGGCATAGGCCTTTGCATCTTCAAAGGCGATGTGAACCACCGGATAATCGTCCTTGCCTTCGATGGAGCTGCCCGGGCCCCGGGGATGCCGCCAGTTGGCGCCCGTGGTCCAGCTCCACCAGTTGGCCATGTTGTTGAGCGGCACGGGATAGTCCGGCGGGGTGAACACCAGGGAGCCCGGTTGCAGGTTCTCCTCCGGCGGTTTGGGCGTGCCCGGCGGCAGTTGGGTCTTTAGCAGCTCCCAGTCCACGGGCCGCTCGGCCACCGTGACGTAGCCGGTAGCTTCGACAAATGCGCGATACTGGGCGTTGGTCACCTCGGTCTTGTCCATCCAAAAGCCTTGCACCTTTACCCCATGAGCCGGCCCTTCCACTTCGTGGGCGGTCTGGTCCTCGCTGCCCATGGTGAACGTTCCCCCCGGGATCCACACCATGCCCGGCGGTTCCTCCGCCGGGGCAGTGCCGGTCCGGGATGGAAGGGGTCTGCTTTCGGCCGGGGTGTCGGCCGGTGCCGGGTCCGTGTTGCAGGCGGAAAAAAGGAGGGCTGCGAAGAGGGCAGGCAGAGCGATATGCGGGGCAAATGACATAAGAAGTCCGTGTTGGATTGGCTCGAAAAGGTACGAAAAAACCTTCCCGGAAGGTTGTCGAATTTATTCGAGTCTATACGGATGCTGCTGCCTCAACCCTTTAGGTCAGGCGAGTCCGCTTTCAGGTACCGGTTCAAAAACTGAAGGATCCTGCTGTAGGCTTCCTGCTGGTTTTTCTTTTTCGAAAAGCCGTGCCCTTCATCATCGAAGACCACGTACTCCACGGGGACGTCATTGGCCCGCACCGCTTCCACCATCTCGTCCGATTCGATCTTGAGCACTCTCGGATCCTGCGCCCCCTGCAGCACCATGACCGGATTTCGGACCTTTTGGCCCTGGAAGACGGGCGAGATGTCTTTCAGGCGTACCGAGTCGGCGGTGTAGGGATTGCCCATTTCTTCGTAGAGGGCATCCTTGAAGGATTCCCACCAGGGGGGGATGGAACGAATGGTGCGCACCCAGTTGATCACGCCGAAAATATTGACGCCTACTTCAAACGCTTCCGGGCTGTGGGTCATGGCGCGCATCACCATAAAGCCTCCATAGGAGCCCCCCAGGATGCCGATGCGGCTGCTGTCGATGTAGGCTTGTGTGGCCAGCCATTTTTTGCCCCAGATGCAGTCTTTGAGATCTTCCTCGCCGTGGCGCCGGTCGTCCATGCGGAAGAAGGTCTTGCCGTAGCCGCTGCTGCCGCGATTGTTGACGGCCAGCACGGCATAGCCGTGGTTGACCAGGTATTGCAACAAGGCGCTGTACGATTGCCGGCTCTGCCCGCCGGGGCCGCCGTGCACCCACACCAGGGCGGGCACGGGATCTTCGGCGGAGGCCTGGTGAGGCTTGTAGTAAATGGCCGGGATCTCCAGGCCGTCAAAGGAAGTGTACCGAACCACCTCGGCAGTGACCAGATTCTGCGGGTCGATCTCCTCGTTCAGGGTCTGGGTGAGTTGTTGGTAATCACCGGTCGTAAAATCGTACACGAAAAGGTTGGAGGTGGAGCCCGAGCTGCCGGCGTAAAAGGCCATGTACCGCTCACTGTCGGAAATGTTGACCGAGCTCACGCTGCGGGCACCCAGCTCGGGCAATTCAACGGCTTCGCCCGTTTCCATATCCGTTACTTCAATGATGGTTTTTGCATCGGCATTGATGCCCACCACGCGGTACTTACCGTTGCGGGAGAAATTGGCGTAGCTGATATCCCAGTCCTTTTCCAGGATCTTTTCGCGCTGGCCAGTGGCCAACTCGTAGCGCATGAGGTAACCGTACTCGCTGCCGTCGTCGGTGATGTAGTAGAAGTATTTGCCGTCGGGGCTGAAATCGGCAGCCTGGTGGCCGGCCTGGTTTTGGGATATTTCGGTAAGCTCTTTCTGCTCCCGGTCGTAGAGCAGCAAGCGCGAGTCGTTGGTATTGATGGGATCGGTGAAGGCCAGGTAGCGCTCGTCCGGCGAAATGCCGCCGAATTGATAGGCCTCCTCATTGGCATAGATCAGCCTGGGCTTCAGGCTGTCCGGCGATACTTCGTAAATATCCGTGAGGCGCGGATCGCGCTTGGTCCAGCCCATGTAGAAGCGCTCTCTCTATCGTGGGTCCAGCCGAGAAAGGTAGCCCGGGCCGCCGAGTCGGGCGTGAGTTCCACGCTTGTGCCGTCGGGGTTCCGGACGAAGAGATGCCAGATCTCATTGCCGTTATCATCCATCTGAAAAAGGATCCGCTCGTCCTTGGGGAAGTAGGAGAGGGCGTAAATGGAGGAGCTGTCGGATTGGGTCAGGGCCGAGTATTCGCCCCCTGCCACGGGCTGGCGATAGGCATTGTAAATCCCGGAGCGATTGCTGGTGATGAGCAGTTGATCTTCGTCCGGTGAAAAGGAACTGCCGAACACCGTGATGTTATCCATGAATTGCTCGATGGTATAGGTCTTCACCTGACGGGTTTCCTCCGGAGCCTCTTTTTGGCAGGCCAGGGCCAGGCTAAGGAGAATGCATAAGGGCCATGCGGTATTTTTAATCATGCTTGGTTCCATTGGATAAAAAAGAAAGGTAGCCTGCCGGTCAGGATCCGCATGAAATAATCGATGAACGGAAGGCAGGATTCGCCCGACGAGAAAAACGGGGAAAGCGGCAGCTACCGCTTTCCCCGTTGGGATTGAATGCCTGGAATGCGATCAGGCCTTTTTCTTGTACACCAGGGTCTTGCCGCTGGGGTGTGTGAGGATTAGCCGATCGCCATCCAGTTTGTATTCCAGGATGCGTCCGTTCACCATTTTGGAGAATTCTTGCTCCAGATCCATATCGGGGCAGGCCATCATGGTAGAGGCCAGGTCACCGAATTGGATAGCCTTTTTCTCCATGGTGTAGGCCCCGGTCATCTGATTGCAACCGGCATGCCCGCTTACGCGTAGCACCTCGGGCATAAAGGTAAGCACGGGAGTTCCCTTCCTGAATTGGCTGCCGTCCACGGCTTCGCCGGCCATTTCCTGCAGCTCCCAGGTGCCGGCCAGGTCGTAGTCCGTCACGTAGCGACCGCAACCTTCATAGGTCGTGTATTCCTTATCGGTCCCGCGCCGGATATCGACTTTCACCCGATGGGTGAACTTTTCGCCCGACATACCGTCCATGCACTCTTCCGAAATGATCTCGACGATCAGGTTGCCGGATTCCACTTCGGCAGCGTAGCGGATACGGGGCGGATCGGCATCCATGGCAAATGCGCCTTCTACCGCCGGGGTGGACATGGGCTCGCCTTCCATGGGGTTGAAGACCATCTCCTTCTCGAAATCGATCTGTGCGCTCCAGAACGGCTCGTTGCCAGCTGCGTAGAAATCCACGCCTTCGGCCTGCAGTTTGCGCATCATATCGTTCTTGAGCATGGCATCGGGGTTGTCTTGTTCGGCCATGGCTTTCATGGGGGCCGCGCGATCCATTCTCGTGAGCTGGTACCGGTCGGCCAGATCGCCGGTGATCACCTCGCCGTTCAGGTCGAGCATGGTGAGGCCGGCTTCGCCGAGTTTGAAATAGTTCATACCGGGCTCGTCCTTTTCGAGTACGAGAATGCTGTCTTCGGTGAAGGCATAGCTTCCGCTCAGGGGTTGGGCCTCCTCGGATTTACCCTTATACACCATCTCGGCCTCATAGGTAAAGTCGGGCTTCAGGGCCAGCTTGTAGGCGATAGCCTCGCAGTCGGCACAGGGCACTTCGCCCGTGTACACGCCGGCGGTTTGTTTCGCCAGATCGGGATCCTTGTTGGTGGCTTCCAGCTTTTTGGGCGCCGGTTCGCAGGCCACGATGGCGGCCAGAACCAGGGGGAAAAACAGGGCTTTGGTGAGTTGTTTCATTGGTAGTATGCAGTTTGGTTTTGAAATTATAAAAATAGGCATTCGTTGCTAACCGTGCCGGTGTTTATCGAAAAAGGGGGCTTGCCCATCCGAATTCAGGCTCGGGCCTGGCCGGCATGCCGTACGTTATTTACAGCTTTCAAACGCAGTGTTATGGCTGAACGGAAAAAGGCATTCCAAGGGATATACCGGGTAGACTGGTTCAACCAGCTCATCGAATTTCTGGGCGTGCTGCTGGGGGTACTGTTCGCCCTCTGGCTCACCGACTGGAACGAGGGTCGAAAGGAGAAGCAACAGATCCAGCAGGCCCTGGAAAACATGAAGATCGAAATCCAGAAGAACCGGGAAAAAATCGACTCCACCCGCGCGCAAAACGATCTGCAAATGGAATTCATGCTGGCCTTTTTACCCCTCTTGGACGAAGAACTCGAACCCGAGGTGCCGGAGGATTCCATTCAGGCCGTCATCCGCGATTATCCGGCCGAATTGCATCCCAGCGACGACGGGCTCAGCATGGACTTTGAGCTGTTCCAGTTGTCCGATGTTTCCTTCGAAACCTTGTCTCGCACCGGCTTGCTGGGTGCCGTCGACTACGACCTGGCCTTTCGGTTCGAACAGACCTACCAGTTGCAGGAGAAGCTCGCCCAGCTCGATCAGGATCTCATCAACCAGATGCGCGCGCTGAAAAACAGCAAGGAGTCGGTGCGGCCGGTAATGCGCACGGTGCAAGTCGCCCAGATCTTCTCCCAGGCCCTCAGCGAGCAGCTCTATCCCATGTGCCTGGAAGGGATCGAGCCTATCTGGCCAACTAATTCGCAACCACCTGCAAGAAGTCGAAGGCGGGCAAGAGGGTTTCGCCGGCGTAATGCTCCGGGAGCAGGCGCTGCCGGTGCAATGCCAGCAGGCCTTCTTCCTTTTCCATCAGCTTGTAGAGGGTGCGCATCACTTTGGCATAGCGCTCCACATCGTGGGTAAGCGGTATGTTGGGCGCCAGCGCCAGCTCCAGCAGCCGGCGAAAGCGGGAAAAGTCGTAAGGAGCGTAGTGGGCCGGGTAGCGAAAGGCCAGCAGCAGGAAGATGAACTCGTAGTCGTCCAGGTAGTGGCTGGCATCAATACTGCGGGGATGGGCCTTTCGGTAGGTTTGCAGCAGCTCGTCCATGTAGAAGACAAAGCGGGTGGCCCGGCCGTCCAGGGCCTTCTCTTCGTTCAGCAGGTCGCGCAGGGCCTGCCGCATCAGCCCGGGCTCTTGGCCGGCCAGTTCCAGCAGCATGCGCTTGGGCTCCCAGCCTTCGCGCTTCCACAGGCGGCGGGTAGTGGGGTTCTGGAAGCTGGCATCCAGCATGGCGGGCAGCTCGTCGGCCTGCAGGTCCCAGTGGTCCTGGAAGTGCTGGAGCGAAGCCCAGTAGTGCAGCCGCTCATGCCGGCGGCCGGACTGCAGGTGGCGGCGATAGTCCTGGAAGAGTTCCCGGAGTTTGCTCAGTTGCATGGAGCAAAGAAACGGAATTACCCCATCATACCTCCCAGTCCGCATTGGGGCTCGGGAGACGATGTGGGATGGGCGATTCGGAACTAGCCCGCTATCCGGGGGCTTTCCTATTCGAAAAAGATTATATTTCGACTTCAAGCAAGTTTCCCGGCTATGCAACTTCACTGCCCAAACTGTCGCAGCCCCATACCCGCTTCCGACATCAACATCCGGGAGATGGCTGCCAAATGCAGCGATTGCCAGCACCTCTTCTTTTTTGACCGGGACGGTGTACAGCCCGCTACTGCGACCTCTACCCCCAAAGGTGCGATCGAACTCCCCGACGGCATGAAGGTGCAACGCCTGCTCAACGAACTCGAAATCAGCTACAACTGGCGCCGCCATTCCTCCGGCTTTTTAATCCTTTTCGGCCTGTTCTGGAATGCCATGCTCATTCCCTTTTTGCTCGTTGGACTCACTTCCGGGCAATATGTGGTGCTCCTGGCGATCAGCCTGCACCTTTTGATAGGCATCGGCCTGTTGTACTACATTCTGGCAAGCCTGCTCAATACGACCTATGTGACCGTAACGCCACTCGAACTGCAGGTCGAGCATCGGCCGCTTCCCGTGCCGACGCAGACCAAGCGCGTCCTTTCATCCAGGCAAATCGCACAGGTCTACGTCAAAAAGTACGCGAACGGCAAGACCAACGGGCAGCCCAACTGGGCCTATGCCGTGGAAGTGCTCTTGCAGAACCAGGCAGCGATCCGCTTGCTGGGCGGGCTTAAGACCGCCGATTTTGCCCTCTATCTCGAACAAGAAATCGAACGCTTCCTGCACATCGACGACCGGCGGGTAAAAGCGGAGTGGAGCGGCCCCTACGCCTAGAGGGAAAAAACTTTACCATCCGTCGAATTAGCCGTATCTTTTAGCTGAACCTGAAAAACAATTGACTTTCATGGGATTTTTCAATGATCTGAAGAAAGTGCTTTTCGGTGCCAAGTCGACGGCAAAATCGGCTGGGCGAAAGGCAGCAGAAAGTGGGGAAGAACTGTTCGAGGAGGGCCGTGAAAGAGCCCGGGATGCAGCCCGCAAAGCAGAAGACTGGATGAATACGTCCGGCAAAGAAGCCGTAGAGGGAGCCGCCGAATGGCTGGAACAAACGGGCCGGCAAATAGGCCGCAAAAGCGAAGAACTGATCGACGATATCAAAGGGTCCAAGGAAAAGCCCGTTGAGGACGAGCTATTCGACGAGGCCGAGAAAATGCGCGCCTCCAATCCCCCGGGCGAGGAGGAAACCCCGCAGCCAACCGAAGACGAACGGGACCCCAATGTGCTGGATCGCACCGGTAAAAAGGTTATGGATACCGCCGAAGACCTGGGTGAGCGCATCCTGGGTACCAGCGATGAACCGGATCCGGAATGGTTGAAAAAGGCCAAAGACACATCTGAAAAGGTGGGAAAGCGAGTGATCGAAGAAGGCGGAAAGGCCTGGGATAAGGTAGAGGAGGCCGGCAGGGGCCTGCGGGAGCGCTTCGATGAGCTGGTGGAAAAAGCCAGCGAAGAGGCGGAAAAAGAAAAACTGGAAGACCAACTGCGCAAAGCCAAGGAAATGGAGGAGGAACTGGAGCGAAAAGCCCGGAGCCGCGAACAGGCTAAGGGCGAAAGCTTTCTGGAATCCCACGACAGCTTTTTCGAAAAGGCCAAGCGGTTTGCCGAAGGCGATTACCGCAGCGAGGGCGATATGCGTGTGGAACCCGACGAGCAACCTCCCAGGAAGAAAAAAGAAGGCAAGGTAAAAGGCTTTGAGGATCTCGACGGCGACGGCGACGAAATCATCGATGATGCCATCCTGGACGAAAGTGAAGACGAACTGGACCTGGACTCCTTCCAGGAAAAAGATAAAGACGATAAAGAGCAATAAAAAAGAGCCGGGATCGGACCGGCTCCATGTAATAATCCTGTTTTCATCGGACGTATTGTCCGCAGTCTTCTCATAGGCGTGGCCGGATTCGGCCTGTTCGTGGGATCATGCCTCCGAATTAAAACGGGGGTTTTGTTTTTCCGAAGGTTGGTTTTTCGCTTTGTTTGCTGTTGTGACGCCACCAAACGGCAGAGGTCACACCCGCGATCAAAAAAAATCCATGGATACACGCTCCGACACCTGGAAGGTAGAGCGCTCTGAGCCGGGCCCTCACCTCAAACTATTTGGCTCGCGCTACGACTACATGCGCAATCCCCGCAACGGCAAGACCGAGCGCATGATCATCATCGAATCCCGCGATGCCGTAAATATGGTGGCCCTCACGCCGCAGCAGGAGCTGGTCATGGTCCGGCAATACCGGTTTGGGATACACGAATATACGCTGGAACTGCCCGGAGGTTTGGTGGAGCCGGGCGAAGACCCGAAGGCTGCTGCCCAGCGCGAGTTGCTCGAAGAGACGGGCTTTTCAGGCCCGGACTGGACTCCGCTGGGCCGCGTTGCTTCCAATCCCGTTTTCATGGACAGCTATATCGAGCACTGGCTGGTAAAAGAGGCGGTGCCGGTAGCCGAACAGAATCTGGACGAAGGCGAAGAGGTGTTCATTGAACTGGTCCCCATGGAAAAGGCCCGCCGCATGTTGCTGGAAGGGAAGTTCATTCACCCGCATGCCGCAAGCGGCTTGCTCCGGTTTTTCGTTCACTGCGGCCTGGTGAAGTAACCGGTAGAGGACGATAGGATCTCACCAGGTGCAAAGATCTTTTGGAATCGGGTTCGGAAGGAACCACCGGGCATCTTTGCGAGCCTCTTCGTTCCGCGTTCTAGAAGCCATCTCAAAAGCAATGAAGGATTGTTTGCGTATGCAATCAACCTCTCCCACACTCAAACTCAAACGCACACTGCAAAACCCTCGGTTTTGCACTTAGACCATACTCATGAGTGCACTCCCCACTTTACGAGCCATTGCCTTTGACGCCTACGGTACGCTGTTCAATGTAAGTGCTGTGGATGCCCGTCTGAAGGATTTTTTCGGTCCAAAAGCCCCTGCAGTAGCTTCTCGGTGGCGCGCTTACCAGGTTGAGCTCACCTGGCTTCGCAGCCTGATGGCGCGCTATCAGCCCTTCAGCGTGCTCACTCGCGAAGCCTTGCGCATGGCCTGCCGGCAGGAGAACCTCATCCTCTCCCGGAAACAGGCCGATGAACTCATGCACGCCTACTTTCACCTGGAGCTTTATCCGGATGTAGAAGAGGTAATCCGGCTTTTCGGACGGTACTTTCCGCTGGCCATACTCACCAATGCCGAACCCGAACTGGTGTTGCCCGCCCTGGCCCATGCGGGCTTGCAGGATGGATTTTCCGGCATACTCAGTGCCGACGGAATCGAGCAATTCAAGCCCAGCCCGAAGGTATATGCCTTGGGGCCGGCTCATTTTGAGTGCCGCTCCGAAGAACTCCTCTTCGTTTCCGGGAACACCTGGGATGTGGCCGGCGCAGCTTCCGCCGGGCTTACTACCTGCTGGGTCCGGCGCGACCCCAAGGCCGTCTTGCAAGAAGGCTACGAGCCCACCCTCATTATTGATGCCCTTTCGGATTTGCGCGCACACATCCCGATGCAGCCAAAGGCCTGAACAGAGCGCGACGGGCAAGCGACTGAAAGGAGCAGCCCTGGATCGGGCTTCGCCGCAAGGGCGACGACTTACTTCCGCGGCTTTTTGTACAGGGGCACCGTACTGCAAGCCTCGCCGTACATGATGCTTTTGGCATGGGGGCGCAGGCGACGGGTCAGTTCCACATAAGCGGCAGGGGGCACGGGCTTGTCGCTACAGCCTTTGATGACAATGCGTTCGTCTTGATATTGAGCGGGATCCAATTGGTCGAGAGCCCGGAGAAAGGCCATGCGGTAATACGCCTCCACGGTTCCCTGGAAAACGTCGGCGGCATGGGGGGCAGCATGGACGGCCACCAGCATATAGGCCCACACGGGAATGATCGCATCGGTGGAGCAGAAAACCGCCAACACTTTGCCCTCGTACGCGTCCCATTCATGGGCTTTCATGGCTGCGCGGAAATCTTTTTCCTTAAGAAGCAGTTCCTTGAACAAATAATCCTTGAGATCAAAGGGCACGACTTCCCCGGCTGGAAAATAGTTTTCTAGATTAATGGTAACGAGGCCCGATTGGGCGACGCGATTGACAAGGGGTTTTTCCTGACTCATTCTTCTTCCTCTTTTGCAGCTTGTACCGGCGGCTTACCGCCTTCGGCCCGCTCCTCGATGGGCGCTTTTTCGCCGATCTGCTGTTCGGGCTCCTTAAAGTCTTTGGGTTTGGGCAGGTCTTCCAGGCTTTTGAGCCCGAAGTAGTCCATGAACTTCTCGCTGGTTCCGTACAGCAACGGCCTTCCGGGGCCTTCGCTGCGTCCCGTAATGACAACAAGCTCCTTTTCCAATAGTTTCTGCACCGCGTAATCACAGTTCACACCGCGAATGCGCTCCATTTCGCTTTTGGTCACCGGCTGCTTGTAGGCGATTATGGAAAGTGTCTCCAATGCCGAGCGGGAAAGGCGCTTGCGAGTGGTTTGCTTGAGGTACGTGCCTACCGTGTGATGAAATGCCGGTTTGGTCAAAAATTGATAACCCCCGGCGATCTCAGCCAGTTCGATGGCCGAACCGGGTTGTTCGTATTGGGCGCGCAACTGATCGACAGCCTCGTACAGGTCTGCTTTTTTCAGAGGTGTTCCGAACACCTCCTCCAGGCAGTTCTTTATCTCCTTGAGGCTCACCGGCGTATCGGCTGCGAAGATGAGGCTCTCGATGTGTTGTGCCAGCTGGTCCATGGCCGCAAAGGTACGCATTTTGCCTACTGCAGCGGGGGCAGGCAACTCAGCCCCAGGCTATCGGCCAAATCCTTGATCAGGCGGCGATACGTGATTTTGTTGTGGTAGGCATTGGCATAGGGTTTTTGGTCCTGGTGAAAAATATGCACCAGGCCGTCTAGCTGCCGAAGTTTCACAGAACCTGCTACAAAGCAATCCAGTTCCCGGTCCGCTATCTCCGGATGGAGCCGGCGGTGCTTGTCCAGGGCGCGCCGCCGCAGGCGTTCTCGCTGGCCAGCGGTAGGCGCCGTGAGGTCCAGGCGGCTTATGGCCGGCTGGCCCATCAGATAGGCCACCTCGAACTCATCGCCCCGCTCGAGCATACGCCCCCAGTGCTGGTAGAGATTCCCTTCCGTTTTCTGGCCCCGATAGCGTTCTCCCGTGGGCAAGGTGAATTGGTATTCCAATTCGCCCATCTGCGGGTCGAGGATCCGGGTGATCTGCCCGGTAGCCGGAAGGTAGACAGCCGGTACCAGCATCTCGGCTTTGCGGGCCCGGTCGAGGCGGTCCATGCCCAGCCCGAAAAGGGCGGCCAGCAGAATAAGGCCACCGAAAAAAAGGAGGGTTTGCTTCAGGTATTGCTTATTGCGTTTTTTTCGGGCCCGGTTTCGGGGCGTATCCACTTCCTTGTCGATGTCGAAAAAGTAATACATGCGATCCGCTCGCCGCTCGAGCCGGATTCGACAAAATTCCTCTTCGATAAAAAAAGGATACTCCTTTGAATCGCGCACGCTGAAATCGACGGCCAGGATCTTGGCATTGAGGTGAATGAGCAAATGGCCGGTTTTCGTACTGTGGTAGAGCCCGACCTGGTACTTTTTGCCGGTATCTCCTACGTATGTCCAGTGAAACTGTGCCAAGCGTGCGAATTTTAACCCCCAGGTAGCCAACCGATGCTGCCTTGAACTTGTAAAAAGTACAACAATTTGGGTAAACCCTAAAGTTGGTCGTTGCCTAGCTTTGGCCTAACTTTAACACGAATCGCAATAAACGTCCTAACCATGATCTACGAATTCAATGGCTACCGCCCGGTAGTACATCCCTCTTCGTTCGTACATCCTCAAGCTTCCATTATTGGCAATGTCCTTATCGGCCGCAATGTGTATGTGGGCCCGGGGGCTGCTATACGCGGCGACTGGGGTGAGGTGCGGATCGATGATGGATGCAATGTGCAGGAAAACTGCGTCATCCACATGTTTCCCGGCCTTCCGGTGCACCTGCACAAAGAGGCTCATATCGGCCATGGAGCCGTCATTCACGGCGCTACCGTGGGCCGCAACAGCCTCATTGGGATGAATGCCGTGCTTATGGATAATGTGGAGATCGGCGAAGAGTGTATCGTGGGCGCGCTCGCCTTCATCAAGGCCGAGGAGCGAATCCCCGCCCGCAGTCTGGTGGTAGGCAATCCCGCCCGTATTTTAAAGGAGGTCAGTGACGAGATGATCGCCTGGAAGACCGAGGGTACTCAGCTTTACCGGCAGCTTCCGGCCGAATGTCATAAAAGCCTGCGCCCCTGCCAGCCCCTTACCGAAGTTCCCGATCAGCGACCTGAGCAAGCTGCAACCTTTGCCCCCTGGAAACAGCTCCAGGATGTGGGACAGTAGGATTGGCCGAGGCGGAAAAAGCCCTTATTTTTGAGGGCGAACGAGCATTCGTTTGTTCGCTCCACCAAACTCCTTTGCATGAAACTCCACAATTACCTACAGGGAGCGTGGGTTCCCCATGAGGGGGACGGCGTTCCTCAGTACGATGCCGTAACCGGCGAACTCATCGCTACCTGCGGTTCAGAAGGGCTCGACTACGCCGCCATGATGGACTACGCCCGGCGCGTTGGGGGGCCGGCTCTTCGCCGGATGACCTTCCAGCAGCGCGGCCTCATGCTCAAGAAGCTGGCTCTTCATTTACACGGCCTGCGCAAGTCCTACTATCCTCTCAGCTATCGCACCGGCGCCACCAAAGGCGACAGCTGGATTGACATCGACGGCGGTATCGGCACCCTTTTCGCCTATGCCAGCCTGAGGCGAAAATTTCCCGACAAGCCTTATTACGTGGATGGCGAGGCCGTCTCCCTCTCCAAGGGCGGCACCTTTATCGGCCACCACATCATGGTACCCAAGCAGGGCGTAGCCATTCACATCAACGCCTTCAACTTTCCCATCTGGGGTATGCTGGAAAAACTCTCGGTCAATCTGCTGGCCGGCATGCCCGCCATCGTCAAGCCTTCGGAAGTAACCTCCTACCTCACCGAAGCCATGGTCCGCGACATCATCGCTTCGGGAATCCTGCCGGAGGGTGCCCTGCAACTGGTGTGTGGTACAGGCGTGGGCATACTCGAGCCGGTCACGCCCCAGGATGTGGTGACGTTCACGGGCTCGGCCTCTACCGGGCGCATGCTCAAAAGCCAACCCAGCATCGTCGAAAACTCGGTGCCCTTCAATATGGAGGCCGACAGCCTCAATGCTGCGGTGCTGGCCGAAGATGCCAGCCCGGGCACGCCCACTTTCGACCTCTTCATCAAGGAGGTGCAGCGGGAAATGACGGTGAAGGCCGGCCAAAAGTGCACGGCCATCCGGCGCATCATCGTGCCGGAAAACATGCTGGAGGACGTTCAAATAGCCCTGGCTCAGCGCCTGGGTAAGACCACCATCGGCAATCCACAGGAAGAGGGCGTGCGCATGGGTGCTCTGGCCAGCAAGGAGCAAGTGGAGGAGGTAAAGCACCGCATTGAAGAACTGCAGCGCAGCGCCACCCTGATATACGGCAAGCCGGACGATTTTGAACTCGTTGGGGCCGACCGGCAGAAAGGGGCCTTCCTGCCCCCGCTGGTCTTCCGCAACGACGATCCTTTCCAGGGGCAGGAAACCCATACGGTAGAGGCATTCGGACCGGTGAGCACCCTCATGCCTTATCGCGACCTGGAGGAAGCGATCCAACTGGCCAATATGGGCAAAGGCTCTCTGGTGAGCACCATTGCTACAGCCGATCCGGATTTTGCCCGCACCTACGTTATGGAATCGGCTCCCTACCATGGCCGCATCCTCATTCTCAATGAAGAAAGTGCCCCGGAGAGTACCGGTCATGGCTCGCCCATGCCCTTGCTCACCCACGGCGGCCCGGGTCGAGCGGGCGGCGGTGAGGAGATGGGGGGCGTGCGCGGCGTGAAACACTACCTGCAACGCACGGCCATTCAGGGTCATCCCAGCATGATCACCGCCGTAACGGATGTGTACCAGGTGGGCGGCGAACGGCCTGAATCGGCTATCCACCCATTCAGAAAGCATTTCGAGGATTTGAAGGTAGGCGAAACGGTGACTACCCACAAGCATACGGTCAGCGAGGCCGACATCGTGAATTTTGCCAACGTCAGCGGCGATAATTTCTACGCCCACATGGATGCCACCGCCCTGGAAGGCACCATCTTCGAGCAGCGGGTAGCCCATGGTTATTTCGTACTGTCCAAGGCTGCCGGTCTGTTTGTGGATCCCAAAAAAGGACCGGTCCTGCTCAACTACGGGTTGGAAGAGTGTCGGTTCACCAAACCGGTGTACCCCGGCATGACCCTGGGCGTCAAACTGACGGTAAAGGAAAAGGTAAATCAGGAGAAAAAGGACGAAGACGACATCGCCAAAGGGATCGTCAAATGGCTGGTGGATGTGTACGACGAAACCGGCGAAACGGTTGCGATCGCCACCATCCTCACTATGGTGAAAAAGCGGGATCAGTCTGAAAAGCCGGCGGTGTAAGTGCCGGGGCGAACCTCCGGGAGGTGCCTGCGTTGATATGGGGTAACCTATCGTCATGCGTATCTTACTCACCGGGGCTACCGGCTACATCGGCAAACGGCTGCTCCCCGTGCTGCTGGACCAAGGGCACGAGGTCATTGCCTGTGTGCGGGATGCGCAGACCTACGCAGCCGACCTGCCGGACGACTGGACGGTAGCGTTGTTTGAACACGATTTTTTGGAGCCGGTGCCGGCCAACGGCGAAGTTCCCCTCGATTTTGAGGTGGCTTATTTCCTCATCCACTCCATGTCTGCCTCCGTGGGCAAATTCGAATCCCTGGAGGAAAAGACCGCCCGCCACTTCCGGGAATATGTGGAGCGCGCCGGGGCAAAACAGATCATCTACCTGACCGGTATGGTGAACAGCGAAGAGCTTTCGCGTCACCTGGAGTCGCGCTTGCAGGTAGAACGCATTCTCGCGGCGGGAAACGTCCCGCTCACGGCCCTGCGGGCCGGCATCGTGGTCGGTTCGGGCAGCGCCTCCTTTGAAATCATACGCGACCTGGTGGAGAAGCTCCCCGTAATGGTGGCCCCCCGCTGGGTCAATACGCTTTGCGAACCCATCGGCATTCGAAATGTCATTCAGTTACTGACCGGGGTTTTGCTTCGCGAGGATTGCTTCGACCAGAACTTCGATATCGGCTGCGGCGAGGTCTTATCCTACAGGGAAATGCTTCTCGGCTACGCCGAAGTCCGGGGCCTGCGACGCTGGATCTTCACCGTGCCGGTGATGACGCCAAGGCTGTCCAGCTACTGGTTGTACTTCGTGACCTCTATCACCTACGAACTGGCCGTGAACCTGGTGGACAGCATGAAGGTAGACGTAGTGGCCCGCGATCATCGCCTGGCCGGCATGCTGGGCATAGATCTGATTCCTTACCGGGAAGCCGTAGCCCTGGCCTTCGCCAGGATCGAGCAGAACATGGTTGTCTCCAGTTGGAAGGATTCGCTGATCTCCAGCTCCAGCCACAGTAACCTGCAAAAATACATGCAGGTGCCGGAATACGGATGTTTCCGGGATCGAAGGCGCATCCCGATCGAGCACGTGCGAGAGGAACAGGTTTGGGCAAATATTCAGGCCATCGGCGGCGAGCGCGGCTGGTACTATGCCAACGCACTCTGGCGTTTGCGGGGCCTGCTGGACAAGCTGGTGGGCGGCATCGGTCTTCGGCGCGGCCGCACCCATCCCGATCGCATAAACCCCGGCGATGCCCTCGATTTCTGGCGGGTGTTGGTGGCGGATGAAAACGAGCGCCGCCTGTTGTTGTATGCCGAAATGAAACTGCCCGGCGAAGCCTGGCTGGAATTCCGCATTCTGCAGCGAGACGGCCAAGCCTGGTTGCAACAAGAAGCCACTTTCCGGCCGTTCGGCCTGATGGGGCGCCTGTACTGGTATTTGGTTGCGCCCTTTCATTACCTGGTATTCAACGGCATGATCCGTCGAATTGAACGGTACCCGGGCGGCGAGTTGCAAGTAAAGCGTACGGGCTAACCCTTGGCGAAATCGTGCGGGCTTAAGCGTAGCCAACCGTTCCGTACAGCCGTTTTCCTTCGAGAAGTCCAAGCGGGTGCCGTCCGAGGGAGCACGACCGAATAAAAACATGGGATGAGGGAGTACACCTATTCCACCTGTTGCACAATACGAATTAAATGACCCAAACGAACAAACAAGGCGGCGTACTGACAGCCGTTTCGGACGGCATTGGTACCATTGAGTTTTTTCATCCATCGCATAATGCCCTGCCCAGCGATGTGCTGGCCGAACTGGCAGAAGCCATAACCGGCATGGGCCAAAACGAAGAGGCTCGCGTGATCGTGCTCAAAAGCGGGGGCAATCGAACTTTTTGTGCCGGCGCCAGCTTCGACGAGCTGATCGCCATCGAGGACTTCGAGGCCGGCAAGCGCTTTTTCATGGGGTTTGCCCGGGTGATCAACGCCATGCGCAAATGCCCGAAGTTCATCATCGGCCGCGTCCAGGGCAAGGCCGTGGGCGGTGGTGTGGGCGTGGCTGCCGCCACCGATTACTGCCTGGCCACCCGCTTTGCCGATGTGAAACTGAGCGAGCTGGCCATCGGCATCGGCCCGTTTGTAGTGGGCCCGGCCGTTGAGCGCAAGGTCGGCACCTCCGCCATGACCCAGCTGGCCATCAACGCCACCGTTTGGCAAAAGGCCCACTGGGCTCTCGAAAAGGGGCTTTATGCTCAGGTATACGAGGAGGCCGACCAATTGGATGCCGGTGTACAGGAGCTGGCCGGCAGGCTGGCCGCCTCCAATCCCGAAGCCATGCGACTGCTGAAGCAGGCCTTCTGGCAGGGCACCGATCACTGGGATGAGCTGCTGGAAGCGCGTGCTGCAATGAGCGGCAAGTTGGTCCTGGGTCGATTTACCCGGGAAGCGATCGAACGATTCAAACAAAAAGCCGGATGAGCAAACCGAGCGACTTTCTGCGAGCGGGCGAGGGTATGGACTGGCAACAGCCGGAAGTCTTGGCTTTTGCCGGGCGCGTCACAGCGGGCCTGAGCACGCCCGAAGAAAAGGCCGGCGCTATTTTTTACGCCGTGCGCGACGGCTGGCGCTACAATCCCTACAATTTCAGCTTCCGGGCAGAGACCCTGCGAGCCAGCCATGTGTTGCAGCGAGCGGAAGGCCATTGCCTGGACAAAGGCATCCTCATGACTGCCCTGTTGCGGGCCGCAAACATTCCGGCCCGTCTTTGCCTGGCCAAGGTGCGCAACCACATTGCCGCCGAGCGAATGATTCAGGCTTTCGGTACGGATGAGCTGGTGCCCCACGGCTATGTAGAGGTATTCCTGCACGGCCGGTGGCTCAAGGTAACCCCCGCCTTCAACCGGGCACTTTGCGAGCGCCTGGATGTGGAGCCCCTGGAATTTGACGGCTCATCGGACGCCCTCTTCCAGCAGTTCGACCGCAAGGGGCAGGTGTTTATGGACTACCTGGAGGAATACGGCCACTTTGAGGACGTGCCTTTCGAACGCATTTATCAACTCATGCAGGAACACTATCCGCATATCTTTACCGAAGACCTGGACCTGAGCCGCGAGCGCCTTATGCAGCTCACGGCCCAGCGAAATGCTTAAAGCCTGACCGATGATCAAGACCGAATCCGCGATTTCCAAGGACATTCTGCTGGCCGGCTTCCGCAAGATGGCCACGGCCAAGGCCATGGCCGAATTGTACGAGAAGCACATCCAGATCGTTTCCAAATACGTGCACGCTACCTCCCGCGGGCACGAAGCCATTCAACTGGCCCTGGGCATGCAACTCCAGCCTCAGGATTACGTGGCTCCCTATTACCGGGACGACTCCATACTTCTGGGCATTGGGATGACGCCTTACGACCTCATGCTGCAATTGCTGGCCAAGCGCGACGATCCCTTCAGCGGCGGTCGCACCTACTACGCCCACCCCAGCCTTCGCGACGAGGACAAGCCAAAGATTCCACACCAGTCCAGCGCCACGGGCATGCAGGCCATCCCCACTACGGGTGTGGCCATGGGCATGCAATACAAGGAACAGCAAGGCCTGGCGACGTACGAGGACCCGGCGGAGCGTCCCGTGGCAGTCTGTTCGCTGGGCGATGCCTCCATCACCGAAGGCGAAGTAGCGGAAGCCTTTCAAATGGCGGTGCTCAAGCAACTGCCTATCCTCTACCTGGTACAGGACAACGGCTGGGACATCTCCGCCACGGCCGAGGAGACCCGGGCCCAGAATGCGGCCGAATACGCGCAAGGCTTCAAGGGGCTTGACGTTCGAAGCATAGACGGCACCGACTTTGCCGAATGCTGGAACACCCTGGCTGAAGTCCTTCAGCTCATCCGCGAGGAACGTCGACCCTTCCTGGTGCACGCAACTGTCCCCTTACTCAACCACCACACCAGCGGGGTGCGCAAACACATGTACCGCGACGATCTGGAGGAACAACAAAAGCGCGATCCCTACCCCAAGCTTCGCCGAGCCCTATTGGAGAGCGAAGTGCGGGAAGAGACCATTTTACAGCTTGAAGAGGAAGTGGCCGAGCAGGTCGCCCGGGACTATGAACGCGCCCAGGCCGCTGAAGACCCTCGGCCCGAAGACTTGTTCACCCACGATTTTGCCCCTACGCCAATCACCGAAGAAGCGGGCACCCGGGCTCCGGAGGGGGCTGAGGAAACCGTCATGGTGGACAGCGCCCTTTTCGCTGTCGAAGAACTCATGCACAAGCATCCGGAATGCCTGCTCTACGGCCAGGATGTAGGCGGTCGACTGGGCGGGGTTTTTCGCGAAGCCGCTACCCTTGCCCAAAAGTTCGGCGACGAGCGCGTGTTCAACACGCCCATCCAGGAAGCCTTCATCATCGGCAGTACGGTGGGCATGTCTGCGGTAGGGCTCAAGCCCATTGTGGAGGTACAATTCGCAGATTACATCTGGCCGGGGCTCAACCAGCTCTTCACGGAGGTGAGTCGATCCTGTTACCTCAGCAATGGCAAGTGGCCGGTGAGTGCCGTGATCCGGGTGCCCATCGGCGCCTACGGCAGCGGCGGCCCCTACCACAGCTCGAGCGTAGAAAGCGTGGTCACAAATATTCGCGGGCTGAAGATCGCCTACCCCAGTACCGGGGCCGATCTGAAAGGGCTGATGAAGTCTGCCTTTTACGACCCCAATCCGGTGGTCATCTTCGAGCACAAAGGCCTGTACTGGAGCAAGGTGCCCGGCACGGGAGCCGCCCGCACCCCCCTGCCCGACGAGGAATACGTCATTCCTTTCGGCAAAGCGCGCACTGCGCTGGCAGCCGACCCGGACAAGGTGGCCACCGGCGACAGCCTGGCCGTGGTCACCTACGGCATGGGGGTCCACTGGGCTTTGAATGCGGCTAAAAAATTTCCGGGCCGGATCGAGATCGTGGATCTGCGCAGCCTCTACCCCCTGGATGAGGAAGCCCTGTGGACAACCGCCCGGACCCACAGTAAGGTGCTGGTTCTTACCGAAGAGCCCGTAAATCAATCCTTCGGACAAAGCCTGGCAGCCCGCATACAAGCGCAGTGTTTCGAACACCTGGATGCGCCCGTGCGGACCCTGGGCTCCGAAAACATGCCGGCCATCCCCTTGAACGAAACGCTGGAAAAGACGATGATCCCTTCCGCGGAGAAAGTAGCGGATGCGCTTTCCGATTTGCTGGCTTACTAAATGGGCCCTCGGGATGTGCCGCAGGGCAAGAGGGGGGCCGCACAGAGCTACTGTTAGCCATTCAGCAGTTGATCGTTCCCGGCCTCATCCTTTCAATTAGCGGCATCTAGAAGCTACAGAACCCGAAACGGGGAAAACGCACCCAAACCATTGGGGGTTTTCCAGACCGTTCCGCGCCCTGTATACCTTTCTGCTGTTCGAACTCGTGCTTATACCGTTTCAAGTATGAAATAAATTTTAGGTCATTTCATACTTGAAGCGGTATTCACGGTTTTCAGGATAAAATAAGTCTTCGTAGAAAGGTCATTTTATCCTGAAAACCGAATTACTCGTAGCCGACGATCTCGGTAACGTAGGCGCCTTTGTATCCCACGTCCAGCATCTCTTGTACAAAGGATTCGGCCTGTTCGCGATATTCGAAGGTTTCTCGCGATTCGATCACCCAGACCTCTTCACAGGGCCGATACCTCGCTACCAATCTGGGGTGGAAGGGAAAGTCTTTAGGATTGGAGCGCGTGAGAATGGCTACCTGCACCTTGTAACAGGTGACCGCCTGCGTGGGCATACGGGGTGTTGCCGCAGGAGCTGCCGAAGCGGCCCGGGCGGTCATTGGTCCGGCCGGCGGGTTGCAATACCATGGTTTGGGAGGAATGGTATCTTGCGCTTTCAGCGCCTGAGCCGCCGGCAACAATAGAAAGATGAAGAGCAGGGCTCTCATGATGTTGTCGTTTTTGTGCTTGTGTTGATGGGAATTCCCAAGGACAAGTATCACCAAAAAAAGAACACAGCGCAACAAGACGAGCCGGGATTAACGGCCTGAATCTACATTTCGCTGTTTTTCTTACTTACACCTGGGTATCCGAATTCGCTCTCTGGTTGCCGGGGGATCCGTTACAAATATAGCTTCCTGCCATGTTTTTCGCCAGAAACGGACGGAAATTCATCGAACTCCCTATTTTCAGCTCTCGGACAAAGCCCCGGATATGGACCTGCTCACTATTGTAACTATCCTCATCGTACTGGCTGCCCTTTTTGGCTACCTCAACATTCGCCTGTTGAAATTGCCGGTGACCATCGGACTCATGGTGGTGTCAATCGGCTTTTCCATCCTGGCCTATTTTGCCGGGCGTTGGTATCCGGATATTCACCTGTTCGAAGAGCAATTCGTTGCCCAGATCGATTTCCGCCGCCTGCTGATGGACGGCATGCTCAGCTTCCTGCTCTTTGCCGGTGCGTTGCACGTCGACTTCAATGAGCTGAAAAAACAAGGCTTGTCCATCGTACTTTTCGCCACCGTCGGGGTTTTCTTATCCACCTTCATCGTGGGGGGGCTGACCTACTTCGTAGCCAGTTTATTCGGCATCGCCATGCCTTTTATTTACTGTTTGCTGTTCGGGGCCCTGATCTCTCTTACCGACCCGATTGCCGTTTTGGGCATCCTCAAGAAAGCCGGTGTTCCCAAACGGCTGGAGGTTATGATCTCCGGCGAAAGCCTTTTCAATGACGGTATAGGCGTTGTCGTTTTTCTGACCGTGTTCAACCTGGCGCAGGCCGGCCTGGGCGAATTGCACCTCGGTGAGGTGGGAATTCTCTTCCTCGAGGAAGTGGGCGGGGGCATTGCCCTGGGCTTTGGCCTCGGCTTTCTGGCCTATTACCTCATGCGCACGATCGAAAACTATGAGATCGAGGTGTTAATCACCTTAGCCGTGGTCATGGGGGGCTATTGGCTGGCCAGCCAACTGCACTTTTCCGGCCCGTTGGCCATGGTGGTTGCCGGCCTCGTGATCGGCAACGACCGGCTTCGGCAGCAGTCCATGTCGGCTGAGACCGAACTATACGTCGATAAGTTCTGGGAACTGCTGGACGTGCTGTTAAACGCCGTGTTATTCGTGCTTATCGGGCTTGAAATCGTACTGATCCGCTTCGATGAGCCTTTTGTGGTGGCCGGGCTTTTGGCCATCCCCATCGTGCTGATCGCCCGTTTTCTGGCGCTGGGCATCCCCATTCAATTATTTCGGCGAAGGATCCGGCACTTCCCGTACATGACCCGCATTATGACCTGGGGCGGGTTGCGCGGCGGGATATCTATCGCGCTGGCCTTGTCGCTTACCACCGACATGCCTCGGGACTTCATCCTCACGGCGACCTACATCGTGGTGATTTTTTCCATCGTCGTCCAGGGGCTTAGTCTCGGCCCCATTGTCAAGCGGGCCTTGCCGGGAAAGATCGGGGAAGAAGAACCGGTACCGGCCTCCGAAACCCCCTGATCACTCCAGATACATCTGCTCGAAGAACGCCCTGTATTCCTCTACCGATTTTAAGCGGAGCACCTCGCGGTAGTTGTTCTGGGTGATCGGCAAAACGCTGAAGGGAGTGGTTTCGGAAACGAACTTGTCCTTGTTCTTCTGGTAGGTGTAGTAGTAGTCCATAGCCTCGGCTTCATTCTTGAAACGCCGGATGACGATGATGGGGGTCCGGTCTTTGGCCGAGGAGCCCAGGTAAATATTGGCGATGCGAAGGCGCAGCAGTTCAAAGTAGGCCTGATTGAAATCGGAAATGGTCACCTTCACATCATTCAGGTTGATCTGGCCATCAAAAGCGACCAGCACATAATGGATAGCATCCTTTTCCGGCTTGAACTTGCTGAGATCCACTTTTTCGCCACCGGGCAGGGTAGCCACCGCCCCACCCAATATGCGAAGCATTTCGCGGGCTTGCTTTTGCTCGGGCGTATCCTTGTACTTGGCCACCACTTCCTGAAGAGCCCGCTTGTAGGCATCCCGGCCGTTGAGCTTACCCTCGTTCATAGCCTTTAAGAGGGCGAATTTGGGTTGCAATTCATTCTGCGCGCCAAATTGCTGCTTGGCGTTATCGCACATCTGCAGCGAGCCGTTGTAGTTGCCCTGTTTGAAGGCCGCGAAGGCCTGATCGTAATAGCGGGTCAGCTTTTTTTGCTCGTCGAGCAGCTCATTCGCATAGTTCGGATTACGAATGACCCGATCGTAGGTAGAGCCGGAGTATTTGGTCCGAATTTTTCGGGCGTATTCCTCTGCTTTCACGGGTTGATTGAGCTCTTTGTGCGCCAGGTATAGGTAGTACCAGCTGTCGAGTTCGAAATTGCTGCCGGGAAAGCGGCTATTGAGGGCTTCGTGCGCTTCCACGGCCTTTTCGTCATCGTCCATTCGATCGCGGTACAGGGCGCCCAGGGTGAACATGGATTCCTGCAGTTTGAACTCTGCCAGCTTTACCTCTTCCGGGCTGTTCGGCACGCCTTCGAGTATGTCCGCCACCGCATCGTCGTCAAAAACGGAGGCCGCTACCTCTTCAACCACTTCCTCTTCTTCGAACAGGGATGCACCGCTTCGATTGCTCCGTCTCCAGTTGTCCTCCAGGGGCCTGTTGCCCCATTTGCGCTGAAAATCGCGCTCTCCGCGCCGAAGGGCTTTGGAGTCATAGGCGAAAAAGGAGCTGCCACTTCCAGACAGGTTGGTGGCCACGGGTCGGGCCGTATTGAGAGCGGGCTGTCCGAAGGAGGTGCCGGCTTGTGCCCCGGTGGCTCCTTTGCGGCCCGCTTGTCTGCCGCCGCCCGGGTTCCCGGCCTGAGCCTTAATGGCTTCCAGGCGGGCCTGCTCTTCGCGCTGTTGAATGGCAAAGGCCAGTTCGCGCTTGTCCGCATCGCTCATCGCACTGATGCGCAGCAGGCTATCCTGCAGGGCAATATTCTGAATAGCCGCTGCAATTTCGGTGAGGTTCTTGCTCAGGCTGGCCACCCGTTGGTAGTCGTCGTCTGTAAGCGGCATCACTTGCAGGGTGCTGTCGTAATAATTCTTGGCCTTGACATAGTCCTCCGCTTCGAAGTAGAGATCTGCCAGGGTTAGGTAGCTTTCGGCGCGTTGGCTGGGATTGGCCGAACTGACCCGCAACGAATTCACCAGGTTGGCAATGGCCTGTTCCCGATCGTCCTTTTCCAGGGATATGGTGGCCATGGCGAAATAGATCTGATCTCGAAACTCCTGGTTCTTTTCATCCCGGAGCATTTTCTTCAGGTTGGCCACCGCATCCGTTGACGAGCCCTGCCCGCTGAGCCACTCGTTGAGCGCCATGTTCAGCCGGCTGTTGAACTCCATGGTGTAATCGTTGGTAAGGCGCTTGACCTGTTCGAAAGCGGCGTAGGCCTCGTCGGGCTGCCCGGCCCGGCGATACAACTGAGCCATAATGTAAGTGTACCGCGCTTTGTCCCGGCGATTATTGGCCAGGTCGACCGCCTGAACGAGCGCCTGCCGGGCTTGCTCCTGCTGCCCCAGCTTGAGGTAAATGTGAGCCCGGACAGGTGGGACCTGGCGGCGAACTTCGGAGAATAGGTTGGGATCGCCTTCCAATTCGCGCAGATAGCGCAGGGCTTCATCTTCCCGGTCGCGCTCGATGAGGGTTCGGGCCAGCCAAAGCTTACCCTCCTGGTAGGAGGGCTTGTGCTTCATAAAGTAGCTCTTCTTCTTGTCGTCCGGTTCGGTGGCTTCCTCCTCTTCCTCTTTTTCCGGTTCGGGCTGAGGCTCGGGGGGCGTTTCCTCCTCTTGCTGGGCAATCACTTCCTCCGGCTGGTTATCCGGTGTCTCTTCTTGCGTACCAGGGCGCTTGGGCAGGGGCACGTCTTTGCCTTTGCGGCGTTTTCGCACGGCCTTATTGTACTTTTTCCGCCACTGCTCCATCTCCTTCTTTTTCTGCTTCTGGCTTTTCTCCCGCTCCTGGCGTTCCTTTTTCTGGCGCTTTTTCCGTTCCTTCTTTTTCTTTTTCTTTTTATTGCTTTTCGCCTTGCTGCCGGATTGTTTTTTCTCCTTCTTCTTCAGCTTTTTCATCTCCTTCTTTCGCCAGTAGTCTTCACCGTATTCGTCGAGCAGGAAACGGAAGGTTTCTTCCGCAGTCTCGTAGTCCTGCTTCAGAAAATGGGCCTGGCCGGCCAGCAGGTAGCAATCATCCGTATAACTGCTTTTGCGATGCAGATTGACGACCACGGCCACCTTTTTCACGGCCTCGTCCAGTTTATCGGCCGCTGCCTTGGGGTTTTCGACCTCCACGTAGGGATATACCGGCAGCAAGCGGGTATAGTCATCCTTATACTGCATATTGAGCTCCTCCAGGCTGGCTTTGTACAGCTCGGTGGCGTTGAAATACCCATTGAAACGAGCGGTGGTGTTGTGGTACAACTTGGCCAGCCCCTTCAAGTCCGCATCCTTTTTCTTCTGGGTGACACAGCCGGCCAGCAACAGGAGGCTACCTGCCAATGCGATTCCCGTAAAAACCGATCTCAAATCCATGATATTTTGCATCCCTGACGAGCAGCAGAAACGATGTACTGCCCAATAACTTGTACTTTTGCAACGTTCCCCTGGGAATTCCCGCAAGTACCTAAATAACTTGGAAAGGGCAAATTTATTTTATCTGGCCCGAAGAACAAAGATCGGCCTTTGATCTATCGGTGCCCATGGTGCGGAAAAGAATTTATGGAAGAGCAAGGAAAGAAGTCCTGGCGAGAGCGGCTTAAACACACGTACCGCTTGGTCATTATGCGGCACGACACCCTGGAGGAGGTTTCTTCCTACAAGCTGTCGCTGCTCAACATTTACGTTTTGGTCAGTTCGGTATTTGTCGTGCTGGCCTTATTGGTTTGGTTGCTCGTTGCGTTCACGCCCTTGCGGCGGTATATCCCGGGCTACGGCTCCGGAGGAAGCCAAAAGGAACTCAAGGCGCTCGCCAGGGAAGTCGATCAACTGGAACGGGCCTACGAGGCCCAGAGCCAGTACACGGAGAACCTGCGCAAAATGCTGGCCGGGGAAGTGCAGACTGAAGCCGACTATGGCGAGACCCCGGAGGAAATCACCGCGGACAGCATGCCCGCGCTGTCGGCCCCCGAGGAGGACGAGTTGCTTCGCCGCGAAGCCGAACTACAATCCGTGGGTATGCTGGCGCGCAACCGAAGCAGTTCGGCCACTCGCCTCAACTATGCCGAGACCCCCATCGAGAACATTTTCTTCACCCCCCCGGTAAAAGGCGAGATCAGCGCCAGCTTTATGCCGGAAAAAGATCACTTCGGGGTCGATATCCTGGCTCCCAGGAACACCGCCATCAAGGCCGTTATGGACGGCTACGTATTCCTTTCCGATTGGACCCTGGAAACCGGCAATACGATCGGGATTCAGCACACCAACAACATCATTACTTTTTACAAGCATAATTCGGCCTTATTAAAAAAAGCGGGTAGTTTTGTAAAGGCAGGAGAGGCCGTTGCCATCATCGGAAATACCGGAACGCTGACAGACGGCCCGCATCTGCATTTTGAACTGTGGCACAAGGGCAAACCGATCGATCCGGCACCCCTCATCCAGTTCTAGCCCATCTTCGCCCTAACCATAAATCCATGTTAACGGCAGGACGAAAGTCCATTCGCCCGGGTGTGACCCGTTTGGGCACCCGAGGTTTTGAGCAAAAAACCAACGATTCAGTATGGACCAGACGAACTTAAACGACGCCTTCAATGAAAAAGGCGAACGCATCAGCCCCAAACTTCCCGGTGGGGTAAAGAACTTTCTCATCGATATTGACGGTACCATTTGCGATGACATTCCCAACGAGGAACCCGAACGGATGGGCACCTGCCTGCCCTACCCCGACGCCTTGCGCATTATCAACAAATGGTTCGATGAGGGGCACGTCATCACCTTTTTTACTTCCCGCACCGAAGAGCACCGGGAGGTGACCGAAAGCTGGCTGCAAAAGCACGGGTTTAACTATCACGGCCTGCTCATGGGCAAGCCCCGCGGCGGCAATTACCACTGGATTGACAACCACATTGTGAAAGCCACCCGCTTTAAAGGAAAATTCACGGATCTGGTCGTCAAGAACCACGATATCGAGGTCTTCAAGCCTTGAGTCGCAGGGCCTTCAGGGCCTCTTCCAGATGCGGGTAGGAGAAAGTAAACCCTTCGGTCCGAATTTTTTCGGCCGACACCCGGGTGCTTCCCAGGACCAGTTCGGCCATTTCGCCCATAGCCAGGCGCATACCTGCCGCCGGGATGGGAAAGCGAAGGGTCGGGCGGTTCCACACCTTGCCCAGGGCGTCCATGAAATCTTTTTGCCTTTCCGGGTTGGGCGCAACCCCATTGAACAGACCTGCTACCTTTTCTTTTTCCAGAGCCCAGATAAACATTCGGCACAGGTCGTCGATGTGTATCCAGGACATCCACTGCCGGCCATCGCCAAAATACGGGGCCGAAAAGAACTTTACCGGCATGAGCAACTGCGGTAAGGTGCCGCCCTCCAGCGAAAGAACCAGGCCGATCCGGATGGCCACCGTGCGCACCCCGCTCCGGTCGCGGGCCTCCCAGATCGCCTGCTCCCAAGCTTGAACGCTTTCGGATAAAAAGCCCGATCCGGGTTCGGAGGCTTCATCCAGCAATGCCTCGCCCCGGTCTCCGTAATACCCGATGGCCGAAGCGGACAGAAAGGCCCTGGGCGCCTTGGTCATACTCGCCATGCATTTGGCCATAAGGGCCGTGGAATGGGTTCGGCTCTCAATGATGACCTGTTTCCGGCTATCGGTCCAGCGTTCGTCGGCTATGCCGGCCCCCGCCAGATTTATGAGGTAATCCACCCCGTTCAGGGCGCCTTCATCCCAGCTCCCTTCGGCCGGATCCCACGCAAAGGAGGGAAAGGGGTCCCCCGTTTTGGGGTTCCGGCTGAAATGCCGCACCTCGTGCCCCTCCTTGACCAGCAGAGTACTGAGCCGCTTGCCGATGAGTCCCGAACCTCCGCCTATGAGCACTGTGGCCATATCTATGTTTTGACAATCCAACGCGGAATGGCGTGCAGGGTTCAGCAACGATCCTTCCGGCGAGTCGAAAAAACCGCTCTCATCACCTCCCCCTGCAACATCCATGGTATTTTCAGACCCACGGGCTGAGGCCAAAGCGGATCGGGATCCCTCCTTTACGGACAGCATGTACTGACCTCAATGGTTTGGCGATAAGAAGCATTTCGGCTCAGGTATAATCTGGGTTAAAGTATTGACAGTTAGAATTCTATATCATCACAGGCCTTTACTTAGGGCCTTATGTAAACGCTCTACCGGAGCGTCTCCAACCCTACAATCAGCCCGGCCCGTGGCAAGGCCCTCAGGTCGATTATCGCAGATGCCGGACGGGCTGTTTTGCAATGGGGAAACCCTGCGATGGTCTACATTTTGGCGGCGCTCAAAAAGGTTTTCCTTTTGCGCGACATCAGTTATTAAGGAACATATCCATGAATAATCCGGCCTAATACTTTATTTTGCCAGGAGCAATCGAAAGAATTCTGCATACCAAAAGAGCTAGACCCATGACCTATCTGCGCCCGGCAGCCCTTGCCTGCTGCTGCATACTTGCCTTTGCCGGCTGCGAATCCAACCCCCAGGAGGAAGCCTCCTTCCAGCGCACCGCGAACGAGGTGATCGTCCGCCAGGATTCCGAACCGGACCGGCTAAATCCGGTCCTTACCACCTCCGGTTACTCTCGTCAGGTTTTCATGCACGTGTTCCAGTACTTACTCACGCAGCATCCCACCACGCTGGAATACATTCCCCAATTGGCCAAGGGGCGGCCCGAAGTGCGGGAAGTCCGGGAAGGCCCTCATGCCGGGACCATAGCTTACACTTACGAATTGTTTGAAGAAGCTCGCTGGGACGACGGCCGCCCGGTAACGGCCGAGGACTACGTGTTCACCCTCAAGTGCATCCTCAATCCCAAGGTACCGGCAGAGCGTTACCGTCCCTATCTGGGCTTTTTTGAAAGCATTGAAATATCCGGCCCCAAAACGTTTACGGCTTACCTGAAGGACAAGTACATCCTGGGCGAAGAGGTCGTGCATGCTCTGGTGCCTGTGCTACCCGCCCACTTGTACGATCCCGAAGGCCTCCTGGCCGACATACCCTTTGAAACCTTCCTGGATGCAGAGGCCATTGCCCAACTGGCTGATACCGACGACCGGCTCCAGCGCTTTGCCGAGCAATTCAGCGCGCCGGCCTTGTCTCGCGAACCCGAGGGGATTTCGGGCAGCGGCCCCTACGAACTGGCCGAATGGAGCACCGGGCAGCGCATTGTACTCAAGCGAAAGACCAACTGGTGGGGCGATGAGTTGCCGGGCGATCAGCTTGGGCTGGACGCCCATCCGGACAAACTGATTTTCATGCCCATTCCGGAAGACGCCACCGTGATGACGGCCATCAAATCGGAAGAGCTGGACGCGGCCTCCCGCCTGGAGTCGCAGACCTTTATCGAGTTGAAAGCCAGCGAAGAGGTTCAGCAAGCCTATACCTTTCACTCGCCTTTGGCCCTGGAAAGCATCTTTTTGTACCTCAATACGGAGTCGCCCAAGCTTTCGGATAAGCGGGTGCGCCGGGCGCTGGCTCATGCCATAAATGTGGAAGAGATCATTGCGCAAATGCAGCAAGATCTGGCCCAGGCTTCCTTCGGCCCCGTTCACCCTACCGCTTCCTATCTCCATCCCGAGCTCAAGCCGTTGCCCTATGATCTCGAAAAGGCCAAATCGCTTTTGGAAGAAGCCGGCTGGACCGATTCCAACAATAACGGGATCGTAGACAAGGAGATCAACGGCGAGCAGGTCGAATTGGAACTGGAGTTGCTCATCACGGCCAATCGGGAAACATCCCGCAATATGGGCCTGCTGATCCAGAACGGTGCCAGGCAAGTCGGGCTGCAGTTGGAACTGGTGCCGAAGGAATTCTCCCAACTGATCGGCGACACCCGAACCGGCGCTTACGAAATGGCGACCGGCGGTTCGGCATTGCCCGGCTCGCTCTGGGACCCCAGCCAGCACTACCACACCTCCAAGGGCGACAACCGCACGGGCTTTGGCAATGCACAGACCGACGCCCTGATCGACTCCATACGGGTAACCCTGGATGAAGAGACGCGCAAAGCCATGTACCTGCGGCTGCAGGAGGTCATCTACGAAGAACAACCCCAGATCTTCCTGTACGTGCCCAAAGGCCGGGTGGTGGTGCACAAGCGGTTCGACCCGGTGGTCTCTCCCATTTTCCCCAATTTTTACCCCAACCTCTTCGAACTGGACCTCGGCTCCTAGCCCGGCGGGGGCAGCCGAGTGGCGCCCGGCCCCGGGGCTGTACTGACTGAATTGCGTATCTTCCGCCGCAATGCGTACGCCCATGATCTGGTATGTGCTCAAGCGGCTGCTTTGGTTTATCCCTACGCTGTTCGTCCTTTCCCTGCTGGCGTTCGGCTTGAGCAAATGGGCCCCCGGGGATCCCGTATCGGCTTATTACGAAGCGGGATCCGGCCTGCACGTCAGCGCCGACATCGATGTGCGCAAGCAAGAAGCCCTCTACGCTGAAACGGCCGGAAAATTTGGCCTGGACCGTCCCGTATTCTACCTAAAGGTTCAGCCGGCTGCCTATCCCGACACGCTGTACCGCATTCTTTTTCGAGATCGGCGCAGCGCCCTCAGGCAGCTCGTTGCCCGGTATGGCAACTGGCCGGTCATCCAGGCCTATTACCGGGACGTGTATGCCCTCTATCTTCGGGGAGGTGCTATGCCCGACTCACTCCGCGCCCAGCTATTCCCCCTGCTTCGCCGCCTACTGACGGCCTCCGACCCCGGGCAGATAGGCCGGCGCATAACCCAAATGCAATCGGTTGTCCAAGCTCCGGCCTTCCAGGCCTGGACAGATGCTGTGGACAGCATCGCAGCAGCCTGGCAGCTAGTGGAACGGAAACCCAAACGCCACCTGTTGTACATACCCCGTCTGGCCTGGCAGGGCTGGGACAACCAATACCAGCATTGGGCAAGCCGGTTTCTGCGCGGCGACTTCGGTCTGTCCCTGATCGACGGCCGGCCCGTCCAACACAAGATCCGCGACGCGCTGCGCTGGACACTCCTGCTCAATGGAGCGGCTTTGATACTGGCTTTCGGCCTGGCCATTCCCCTGGGCGTGTATTCAGCCCGGTACAGGGGCCTTCGAACCGATCGCACGATCGCCCTGCTCCTTTTCTTCTTGTATTCGCTTCCCTCCTTTTGGATCGCCACCCTGTGTTTGGTCTTCTTCACCTCGCCCGAATACGGGATGGACTGGTTTCCGACGCTGGGCCCCAGCAACTTCCGGGAGCTGGGCGACGACTTCTCCTCCCGGCTGGCTGGCCTGGCCTGGCATTTTACCCTTCCGGTTTTCTGCCTCACCTATGGGGCGCTGGCCATCATTGCCCGCCAACTTCGGGGCAGTATGGTGGAAGCGCTGCGCCAGGATTTTATCCGAACGGCCCGGGCCAAGGGCCTCTCGGAAAACCGCGTGCTCTGGCATCACGCTTTTCGCCATGCCCTTTTTCCGTTGATCACCCTTTCAGCAGGCATATTGCCGGCCATGCTGGCGGGCTCAGTCGTCATCGAATACATCTTCAACATCTACGGTATGGGTACCCTCACCGTACAGTCCATAGTGGCAAAAGACTGGCCGGTAGTCTACACCGTTTTGATCATAACCGCTCTGCTCACCATGCTGGGAATGCTACTGGCTGACCTGCTGTATGCCTGGGCAGATCCGCGGGTCAAATACGAGGACTCGTGAAAGCGGCAGCCAAACCACATAGCCTGCGTACAAGCCGGCCCGGGCGGCTGTTCTGGCAGCGTTTTCGGACGCATCGCAGGGCTTTGGGGTCCCTGTATTTTCTGGCTCTGCTGGCTTTCATTGCCCTGATGGCCGATTTCCTGGCCAACGACAAACCCCTGTATTGCCGGTACGAGGGCAAAACGTATTTTCCCGTCTTGCGAGAATACGGGGTTGGGCTGGGATTGGCCGAATGGCCCGAGGGACTCACGGCCGGGCAATGGCGACGGCTCGAATACGAGCGCGTGTGGTGGCCTCCGATTCCGTATGCGGCCCAGACGCTGGACGGTGCCAATATGAATTACCGTTCGCCTCTCGGTGACCAGCAGGTGCCTTCCAGGCGGTTTCGCCACTGGCTGGGCACCGATAAGATCGGTCGCGACCTGGCCGCCGGCCTGATAGCCGGAACCCGAATCGCCCTGCTGGTGGGGCTTATTGCCATGTCCATAGCCGGTTCGCTGGGGGTTTTCCTGGGGCTGTTGGCCGGCTATTACGGCGATCAGGGGTTTCGCCGGAGCCGGGCTTGGGTGCTCACCCACCTGCTTTTTCTGCCTTTGGGCCTCTTTTGGGTCATTGCCCCCTGGCGAGCGGCCTATCTGCAGGGCCAGTTTGGGCTGCGCCTTCTCATCAGTGTAGGGCTGGGACTGGCCGCTTGGGGATTGGGCCGACTGCTGCTGAGCGGCCTGAAGCGATGGCCGGCCTGGGAGCGCCCCCTTGCCATCCCGCTGGATGGCCTGATCATGCGCGTGATCGAGATCTTTCAATCCATTCCCACCCTGCTGCTCTTGCTGGGCACGGTGGCCGTATTGCCAAAACCCTCGGTGTATTACGTGATGATCCTGATCGGCCTGCTTAGCTGGACCACGATCGCGCGATTCGTTCGGGCGGAAGTACTTCGCATCCGGAAGATGGACTACGTGGACGCAGCCCGGGCAATGGGCTTCTCCGACCGGCGCATTCTGCTTCGCCATGTGTTGCCCAATACCCTAACGCCGGTCTTCGTAGCCCTGGCCTTTGGCTTTGCCGGTGCCATCTTACTGGAGGCTTTTCTCTCCTTCCTCGGTATTGGGGTGGCTCCTGAGCAGGTGACCTGGGGCCAGCTCCTCCAGCTGTCGCGCAGCCAGTTCTCGGCCTGGTGGCTGGCCCTCTTTCCGGGCCTGGCCATATTCAGTACGGTTCTGGCTTTTAATCTGGTGGGGGAAGGATTGAGCGACGCCCTGGATCCGGAGCGCTGAAACGAGGAAGTAATACGGCTTGCGACGTTTTATTTTTCAAGCGGCTTTACATTTTTTTCCGGGCCTTTTTCGAGAACAATTCGGATTTACCCTTTTTCGTCTTGAGCTCTCCCTTGCGATTTTTCTTGGCGTGCAGGCTTTCGTAGGCCGGACAGCCGGATTTTCGGCTGCAGGAGGAAGAGCCAACAGAGGTGAGAAGAAAAAGTCCCAGGCAAAAGGCAAAGAAGATGCGGTTCATAATTCGGCAACTTGGCATGTACGAGTATCTAATGAACGAAAGAGATGCAAAGTTCGGTATAATCTGGCCTACACCTCGCGATTTATGGGCTTTTCAAGCGCTTTTGCCTGCCTAGTCCTTGGTTATGCGGTGTCAACAGCATATTTTTGAGTGCATTAATTCATTAAACCCTTATCCAATGAATAAAGGAGACCTTATTAACAAGATTGCCGAACATGCCGATTTGACCAAAAGCCAGGCAACCGATGCGCTGAATGCCGTTTTGGACAGCGTGGCGGACACCCTTAAAAAGGGCGACAAGGTGACGCTGATCGGTTTTGGCACTTTCTCCGTTTCCAAGCGCGACGCTCGTCAGGGTCGCAACCCTCAAACCGGTCAAACCATTACTATCCCCGCCAAAAAAGTGGTCAAGTTCAAGCCTGGCAAAGAACTGGCGGACTCGGTAAACTAAGGCATTCATTCCCAGAATAAAGTTTTAAAAGGGCAACTCTCGATCTTCGGAGTTGCCCTTTTTCCTTTAGTTTTACCCTCGTTTTGAGTCTTTCTGTTCGCATGAAATCTTTGCCCATGGCTAAACTCGAGGAACTGCAAACCATCGCCAGCCAGGTCCGGCGCGACATTATCTGGCAAACCTTCCTCGCCCAAAGCGGTCACCCCGGTGGATCGCTCGGATGCGCTGATTTTTTCACCGCCCTCTATTTTGAACTCATGGACCACGATCCGGCTTTTCAGATGGCCGGTATAAAAGAGGATGTTTTTATTCTTTCCAACGGCCATATTTCTCCGGGCTGGTACAGTGTGTTGGCTCGCTCAGGTTACTTTCCGATCGAAGAGTTGGCCAGCTTTCGCAAAATAAACTCCCGCTTGCAGGGGCACCCGGCCACGCACGAAGGGCTGCCCGGCGTTCGGGTAGCCACCGGATCCCTGGGGCAAGGCCTGTCGGTCGCCATAGGTTTAGCCCTATCCAAACGGCTCAATGGCGACCCCAAAACGGTGTATGCTCTTACCGGCGACGGCGAATTGCAGGAGGGGCAGATCTGGGAGGCCGCGCTATTTGCAGCCCACCACGGGGTAGACAACCTGCTGGTCACTGTGGATTGGAACGGGCAACAGATCGACGGGCCCACCCGGGAGGTCATTTCGCTGGGCGACCTGCCCGCCAAGTGGGCAGCCTTTGGCTGGACCGTGCTGGAAGCCCAGGGCAACGATATGGAAAAGCTGTTGTCAAGCTTGCGCGAAGCTCAGTCTCACCTGGGAAAAGGCAAGCCGGTCGTCGTGCTCATGAAGACGGAAATGGGCTCGGGAGTGGACTTCATGGAAGGCTCGCACAAGTGGCACGGCGTGCCTCCCAACGAGGAACAAAAAGACCGCGCCCTGGCCCAACTTCCCGAAACCCTGGGCGACTTTCCACTTCCAAAATCCGAAGGAGCCGCAGGCGCCTAAAAATCCAATTCGCATGCTCGAACCTTTGCAAGCCACCGAAAAGAAAGCGACCCGCGACGGGTTTGGAGCCGGACTGCTCGAACTCGGTCATCAAAATCCGGAGGTCGTTGCACTCTGCGCCGACCTCACGGGATCGCTGAAGATGAACCAATTTGCCGAGGCTTTTCCCGAGCGCTTTTTCCAGGCAGGCATATCGGAGGCCAATATGATGGGCGTAGCAGCCGGCCTGGCCACGGGCGGCAAGATCCCGTACACCGGTACCTTTGCCAATTTCTCTACCGGGCGGGTATACGACCAACTCCGGCAATCCATTGCCTATTCGCATAAAAATGTAAAGGTATGCGCCTCTCATGCCGGCCTTACCCTGGGCGAGGACGGTGCTACCCACCAAATCCTGGAGGACATGGGTATGGTAAAAATGCTGCCCGGATTCACGGTCATCAACCCTTGCGATTACAATCAGACCCGGGCTGCCACTTTGGCTATCGCCGACCATTACGGACCGGTATACTTGCGATTTGGCCGCCCCGGATGGCCTGTTTTTATGCCCGCCGATGCTCCCTTTGAGATCGGCAAAGCCATTCTGCTCAACGAAGGTACGGACGTCAGCTTGCTGGCCACCGGCCATATGGTGTGGCAATCCGTTGAAGCTGCCAGAGCCCTTGCGGACGAAGGGATCCATGTCGAACTCCTGAATATCCACACCATTAAGCCTCTGGATGAAGAAGCCATCCTGGAATCGAGCCTCAAGACAGGGGCGGTTGTTACGGCTGAAGAGCATCAGCGGAACGGCGGCCTGGGCGATTCGGTGGCCCAGCTCCTGGCCCGCCGTCAGCCCACACCTCAGGAATTTGTCGCCGTCAACGATCGATTCGGAGAAAGTGGGAAACCGCTGCAACTGCTTGATAAATACGGCCTGGGCGTGAGCGACGTCATACAGGCCGTTAAGGCAGTCCTTCATCGAAAAAAGGCTTCCCAACCCACACCATGAAACCAGACAACATGAAATTCGGAACAAAAGTCATCCACGCCGGTGTGCATCCCGATCCCGCTACCGGCGCAGTGATGACCCCTATCTACCAAACGAGCACCTACGCTCAGGAGGCACCCGGCGTACACAAAGGGTACGAATATGCCCGGACCCAAAACCCCACCCGTTCGGTTTTGGAGAGCAACCTGGCCGCCCTGGAGAATGGCCGGGCCGCCGTTTGTTTCAGTAGCGGACTGGCCGCTCTGGATGCCATCGTGCGTTTGCTGGAGCCCGGCGACGAAATTTTGTCCACCAACGACCTCTACGGCGGTACCTACCGGCAAATGGTGCAGGTGCATCGGCGCTACGGCATCGAAAGCCGCTTTCTGGATATGGAGGATCCCGGTCAGGTTGAAAAGGCCCTGTCCAAAAAGACCCGACTGATCTGGATCGAAACCCCCACCAATCCCATGCTCAACCTGGTGGATATCCAGGCCATTTGCCAGATCGCCCGCGACAAGGGCGTGCTCACCTGCGTGGACAACACCTTTGCCTCCCCCTACCTGCAAAACCCCATCGATTTGGGAGCCGACCTGGTACTTCACTCAGCCACAAAATACCTCGGCGGACACAGCGATGTGGTGTTGGGTGCGGTCGTAAGCCGCAGCGACGAGCTGGCTGAACGCCTGTATTTCCTTCAGAACGCAGTGGGTGCGGTGCCGGGCCCCCAAGATTGTTTCCTGGTGCTGCGCGGAATAAAAACCCTGCATGTGCGCGTGGAACGGGCCTGTAAAAATGCCAAGAAAATTGCCAAATACCTGCAAGCCCACCCCAAGGTGAAAAACGTTTACTATCCCGGGTTCAAAGAGCACCCCAATCACAAAATTGCCAAGACCCAAATGCGCGATTTCGGTGCCATGGTCTCCTTCGACCTCTATGAAAACACGCTCAAAGATGCCCAGAAGGTCCTGAGCAATACCAAGCTTTTCACCTTGGCCGAATCGCTGGGCGGTGTGGAATCGCTCATCGGCCACCCGGCGACCATGACCCATGCCTCTATCCCCAAAAAAGAACGGGAGAAGGTGGGCCTGACCGACTCCCTGATCAGGCTCAGCGTCGGCATAGAGGATGCCGACGACCTCATCGAGGACCTCGAGGTCGCCTTCCAAAACCTTTAGTGTCGGCAGCCTTTACCCGGTCGTTGAGCTCGACCATTAAACCCGGCTTGCATTTTAAAACATTTTGTTTTAAATTTGATCGTATTCTAACGGCCTAAACTTAGGATACATGATCGCGAACGCTCAACGTCTCTATACCTACTTACGGAAGCATTGGTTTCACTTGGTGTGGATCGGACTCCTATTGTTTGTTTTATTGAAAAAGGATCTCAGTTTCCACCTTCAGCTCAACAGCCCGGCTCAACCGGAATCGCCACAGCCTGTGGAACAGGGTCCTGAAGAGTCCTTCACCGAATGGTCTGTACCGCCGGAGAACGGGCAAAAGCTGGGCCTGAGCTCGGCCCCTTCGGAACCCGAGTTGGTTTTGCTTCAGTCGGTGGAAGCGCTTGAACCCGGCACCGTTCGCAGCTTTCTGGATCGATTTGCGGACGTAGCAAAGGCGGAAGAAAAAAAGTTTGGCCTACCTGCCGCGATTATCCTGGGGCATGCGCTATTGATCAGCAAAGCGGGAAAATCCATCATCGCCGAGGAGGCGAACAATTATTTTGCGCTGCCATGCACTTCGGACTGGAAGGGCCCGAGGTCTAGTTTTGACGGAAGCTGCCTGCGGGCCTATCCCAATGCATGGACCAGCTTTCGCGACCACAGCCTGTATCTGACGACAGGTAGCCGGGCCGATCTCAGAAAGCTCAAAGGCAAATCCATAGGAAAGTGGATTGAGGCCCTGAGCGAAAGGGATTTCCGGCAAATTCCCGATTACGAGCTGCAGTTGCAGGCTGCGATCCGGACCTTCCGGCTGGAAGACTACTGATTACATGGCGCCTTCCTGCTTTCTCTTGTAGTAGTGAACGCCGGCGCCGTATACCCAGCCTACGTGCCCCTTGCGGGACCGGACCTTGATCCAGGGAGCATCCGTTTCAATTTTGCCGAGGCTGACCTGGGTGGTGCTGTCGGTGACCTCATTGAGAAACTCCACCTCCTCGTACAATTTTAAGCGGGTGAGGATTTTTCCGTCCAGGTTGGGTTCGGCTCGGAGGTTAAGACCATCGATCGTCGCATACAAAGGGGTGTATCGTTGCCGGGGGGACAAGACGGTCGTACCCGGGCCTTCCGGGGCCGGCGGAGGAGCGTCGTTGAGCGCTTTGGCCAACGAATCGGCCTGTCGGGCCTTAGCTATGGAATCCTGCTTTGCAGTTTCCAAGACGGCCTGGCGCTCTTCCCATTTGTCCCGGTACTGCTCGCGCATGCGATCGCAACGGGTATTGGCCCAGATGAGAAACCCTACAAAGAAGGCGAGAATGAGCACGAGTTGGACGCGAAACAGGATAATTTGCCTTTTCTCACTCATAGTATTGGCGTGGCATTTTGTATTTTTTGGATGCCCCTTTCAAGACGCAGCCTTATGACAAAGTAAGGCAATTTTGGGGTTTATCGGCTTCGATCATCTGGAATTGTGGCTATGGAAAGGAACCGGATTTATCAGTTGGCCCTATTGCTGCTGCCCGGCGTGGGCCCGGTGCTGGCGCGCCAGCTGGTGAGTTATTGCGGGGGGCCGGAGGCGATATTTCGCACCTCCGGCAGGTCTTTACAGCGGATTCCTGGAATCGGTCCGACCATAGCGAGCACCATTCAGCGCGGAAAGGGCATTTTAGAGCAGGCGGAGGCGGAATACCAAAAGCTCATCCGTGCCGAGGTACAAATGACCTTCTATCTGGATGAAAATTATCCCGCTCGCTTAAAAACCTTCGACGACAGCCCCATCCTTTTGTTCTTTCGAGGCGAGCTGGATTTAAATCCGGAAAAATCAGTTGCCATCGTGGGTACCCGCCAGCCTTCCGCTTACGGCCAGCAACAATGCGAGCGCCTCGTGGAAGGCCTCGCGCCATACCGCCCTCTGATCGTTAGCGGACTGGCCTACGGCATAGATGCCACGGCACATCGCACCGCTTGCCAGCTTGGGATTCCGACGATAGGGATCATGGCCAACGGCTTGCGACACATCTACCCTCAGGCACACCGTCAACTGGCCGATCGAATGTGCCGGCAAGGAGGCCTTCTCAGTGAGCACCCGTTCGACACCTTGCCCGAAAAGGATCACTTTCCGATGCGCAATCGCATAATTGCCGGCCTGGCCGATGCCGTGGTCGTGGTGGAATCGGGTACCCGGGGCGGTTCGCTGATCACCGCCGAATTTGCCAACCGCTACCACCGGGACGTTTTCGCGCTCCCGGGGCGGGTTTACGACAACCGCAGCCAAGGTTGCCACATGCTCATCAAACACCACAAAGCGGCCCTGATCGAAGGCTCGGACGACATTGCCAAAGCCCTGCGCTGGGACGACAAGCCGCCTTCCACCGTTCAGCGTCAGCTGTTTCCCGCCCTGAATGACGGCGAGAAAAAAATTGTAGCTTTGCTCGCCGAGGAAAAGCCGTTGGGTATCGATCAGCTCCGGGCCGCTTCAAAAATGACAAACAGCGCCTTAGCTACCCTGCTTCTCGAGCTTGAGTGCAAGGGAGTAGTGCGCGCCTTGCCTGGCAACCGATACCTGCTCAACAAATAGGTTTCACCGCTATGGGGTTCCCACTTCATTTTCGCCTCGGGCTATTGCTGATGTTGCTCTGCATCGGGTGCCAATCCGGCCGGCAAATCCCCGTTAGCCCGTCTGAGGACCTGGGTCCGCCCGCCCGCAACCTGATCCTGCTCATTGGCGACGGCATGGGCCTGGCGCAGATCACCGCAGCGATGTACAGCACAGCCGAACCCCTGGCCCTCAGCCGGTTCCCCGTGACCGGCCTGCATAAGCCCTACGCGTCCAACGACCTGATCACCGATTCGGCAGCCGGTGCCACGGCTTTCAGCTGCGGCGTCAAGACCTACAATGGTGCCATTGGGGTAGGTCGCGATACCCTCCCGGTCACCACCCTCTTGGAAGAAGCGGAAGAACGGGGCTTGGCGTCCGGCCTCATTGCCACTTCCAGCATCACTCATGCTACCCCTGCCGCTTTTATTGCGCATGTGAAAAGCCGGAAACAGATGGAAGACATCGCCGCCTTTTTCCTTGAAACCGAGGTCGATTTCGTACTTGGGGGCGGGCTGCGCTACTTCGCCGAACGAGTAAGGGATGAGCGAAACCTGTTGGAAGAACTGAAGGAGAAGGGCTACCACGTCCACACTTTTCTGGAGCAAGCCCTGGCGGATATCACACTGGACACATCTGCCAACTTCGCCTATTTCACAGCCCGGGATCAGCCCCTACCCTATTCACAGGGACGCACTTATCTGCCCGAATCTACCCGGATGGCAACCACCTATCTCCAGGCGCGTAGCGACAAAGGATTCTTCCTCATGGTGGAAGGATCACAGATCGACTGGGGGGGCCATGCCAATGCATCGGATTACATCGTTTCGGAAACCCTGGATTTCGACCGGGCCGTAGCAGCCGCCCTGGACTTTGCCCGGAAACAAGGAGAAACCTTGGTCCTGGTTACGGCCGATCACGAAACCGGAGGCTATGCTATCAATCCGGGATCTAGCCCGGACTCCCTGATCACGGCCTTCACCACCACCGACCACACCGCTACGCTCATCCCGGTTTTTGCGTATGGGCCCCGGGCAGAACTCTTCCACGGCATTTACGAAAACACCGACTTGCACAAACGCATGCGCCAGGCTCTCGGATGGGACTGACTGAACGCAATTCCCAAATTTGCTGTTACATGGCCGGACCTTGCATATTTGATTCTGTCTTGTAAGTGGCAGTTTGCCCAAAAAGGATTTCTCCGGCGGCAATTATTTCAGAATTTGTTTTTGGATGGGCCCCGGATTTGATACTTTTACAATTTCTAGAGGTGTGGAAAACAAAGGGAGAAAAAAAACCCACCTTTAGTTTAAGCGGCATATCCAAAGAAGCAAGCTGAAAGGAGCCGTCATTTGACCGGCTCATCCCCCATTGGCACAGGCGGAATACGCCTTTTGCACCCTCTGTAGTGCGCTTTGGTTCCAAAAAACCCACAGAAGACAGATTTTTTCCTACAAAGCACCCAATGCTATGAGACGCCGGATTTGGCTATTAACAACGAGTTTGTTCTTTGCAACCTTTGCCTGGGCACAGGTGCAGATCGACCCCTGCCCTCCCGGGCAGCTTCCTTCTTCCAGTACTTGCGCAGGAGCCTGCGTGCAATGCGGTTCCATCGACGGTATCGTTTCCAACAACAACAACCTCAACCTGGGCCAGGCCCCTCCGGGTTTCTGTGCGCCCCAGCTGCACAATACGCAGTGGTTCGGCTTTGTGGCAGCCACCCCAAACCTCACCCTGGAAATTCAGCCCTTCAATTGTAACGACGGTGCCGGGTTGCAGATTGGCGTATACAATACGCAGGACTGCAGCGATTTCTCCCTGGTGTCAGCCTGCTTACCCGGCGGGGTCGATGAATTCAATCCGGCGATCCTCGACATGAACGGCCTCGTACCCGGGGGGATATACTACATCGTCATTGATGGGAACGGAGGCGATATCTGCGACTTTTCCATTGATGTGACCAGCGGCGCCACCGGTGCCAGCCCCATCACCGATCAGACGAGCATCAACGGTCCCACTCAGGTATGTACGGGTGGCAGCGGCAATTACTTTGCCAACCAGGTCGACAATGCGGGTATTTACGAATGGACCCTCAACGGCAACTTTATAGGTTCCGGCAACAGTCAAACCATCGACTTCCCCGGGCCGGGTACGTACAATGTGTGCGTAACGCCCACCAACGCCTGTTTTGACGGCGATCAGGAGTGTATTACCGTGAATGTAGGCGATCTTCCGCTGGAGCAGATCCAGCAGACTATCTGCGAAGGGCAAACCTTCTCCTACCAGGGGAATGGTCCCTTTGACGCCACCGGGGTATACAATTTCAGCTATACCGACGGCAGCGGCTGCAATCAGGATGTAGAGCTCGACCTCACCGTGCTGCCCGTAGCCGAATCCTTTTTTACCGAAGAAATCTGCCAGGGCGAAACGACCCCTCCGTACGGTGGCCAGGTATTTGGTTTGGGTGGCGATTACCAGATCAACTTGCCGGCCGCCAGTGGTTGCGACAGTGTGATCAATCTGACGGTGATCCAATACCCCAATGGATTTGAGATCCTCAATGAAGCGATCTGCAACGGCGAGGTTTTCACAGCAGGTGGCCAGCAATTTGGGGCAGCCGGCTTGTACCAGATTGACATCCAGACCACACAGGGCTGCGACAGCACCATCATTCTCAACCTGGCCGTAGATAATCCCGCCTTCAGGATCGTAGATACGACCATTTGCGAGGGTGAATTCTACGATCTGGGCGGCGTACCGCTCAACATCTCCGGCTTTTACGAATCCGTGTTGCAAACTCCCGGCGGCTGCGACAGTACCATTCAGTTATTTCTCACTGTGGATTCGCCGGCTACCACCATCGATACCGTAGTTTGTAACGGCGACTCGGTAGCGATCGCCGGAGTCAATTACGGCGCGACCGGTACCTATACCCAGATCCTGCCTTCCTATCTGGGATGCGATAGCGTCATCACCCTTAACCTGAACGTGCTCGACCCCATTGATTCCACAATAGTCGAAACGCTCTGCGAGGGCGAATCCTACGACCTCAACGGCACCCTCTACAATACAACGGGGGTTTATGAAGACACACTCACCTCAAGTATTGGCTGCGACAGCGTGGTCATACTCGACCTGACCGTCATTCCCACGGTAACCACAGACCTGACGGAAGAAATTTGTATCGGCGACAGCTACACGGTGGGGAGTTCAACCTATACCACCACGGGCATGTATTCCGACACCCTGACCGCAGCATCGGGTTGCGACTCGGTCGTGAACCTGGATCTGCAGGTTCTGAATACGGTAACGAACAATATCAGCGGCACCATTTGCGAGGGCGAAACCTTTCCCATAGGCGGCCTGCTGGCCGACACCGCCGGCATCTGGACCGATACCCTCATTTCCGTATTGGGTTGCGACAGCGTCATCATCCTGGACCTCACGGTACTGCCCAATCCGGTAACCGACCTGACCGTTTCCATTTGTGACGGCGACTCTTATGTGGATGGCTCCATCGGCCCTTATTCAGCCACGGGACTTTACACGGATACCCTGACGGCCTCTACCGGCTGCGACTCCATCATCAACCTCGACCTGACCGTCGTGCCCGATGTAGATACAACGCTGAACATACAGATCTGTACCGGCCTCTCCTATTCCGTAGGCGATTCCACCTTCACCCAGGCGGGCACCTACACTATACCTCTGCAAACCCAGGTGCTAGGCTGCGACTCTGTGGTTACGCTTAATCTCACCGTGCAAGACGTGCTTACCGACACCCTGGCCACATCCATTTGCGAAGGGGAAGATTACACCATACCCAGCGGCGAAACCTATAACGCTACCGGAGTTTACGATGTATCCTACGTGACTGCCCAAGGTTGCGACAGCGTGTTCACCCTGGATCTGACGGTAATCAACAACGATACGACCAACCTGGTGGAATCCATTTGCGACGGCGAGACCTTTACCGCCGGAGGCACCCCATTTACCACAACCGGGGTTTACGAGCTCATCTTGCCCGATCAAACCACCGGTTGTGATAGCGTCATCAACCTGGACCTGACCGTGCTCGACGTGCCCGTAACCGATCTGGTGGAATCCATCTGCGATGGAGAGACCTTCACCATGGGGGGCAATCCCTTTACGACTACCGGATTCTATACCGATACCCTAGTGGCCGCCAACGGCTGTGATTCCATCATCAACCTGGACCTGACCGTGCTCGATGTGCCCGTAACCGATCTGGTGGAATCCATCTGCGATGGGGAAACCTACACCGTGGGAAGTTCTTCATACACCACCACGGGCGTCTACCAGGATGTGCTCACTGCCGCCAACGGCTGTGACTCCATCGTCAACCTCGACCTGACCGTGCTCAATGTGCCCGTAACCGATCTGGTGGAATCCATCTGCGATGGAGAAACCTTCACCGTGGGAGGTTCTTCATACACCACCACGGGCGTCTACCAGGATGTGCTCACTGCCGCCAACGGCTGTGACTCCATCGTCAACCTCGACCTGACGGTGAACCCCATCGAAGTAACGGACCTGGACATCGGGATCTGTACCGGGTTTACCTACGATATCGATACCCTGTCGTTCGACTCCACCGGTTTTTACACAGTTGTGCTGACCGCTTCCACCGGTTGCGATTCCATCGTCAACCTCACGCTGACGGTCACGGACTTCATCGAGACCAACCTTACGGAATCCATTTGTGACGGGGACAGCTACACTCTGGGGACCAATACCTATACCACAGCCGGCACTTATTCCGAGACCTTTACGGCCGTGGACGGCTGCGACTCGGTCGTAAATGTAGACCTCAGCGTGATCCCCATACCCGTTACCGACTTGACAGAATCCATTTGCCAGGGCGATACGTTCGTGCTCAATGGCGTGGATTACACGGCCACCGGGCTGTATTCGGATACCGTATTGGCATCTACCGGTTGTGATTCTATCATCAACCTGGACCTGACCGTCATTCAGCCGCTGGTAACGGATCTTGCGGAAACCATTTGTGAAGGTGAATCCTTTGCGGTGGGCGACTCCACCTACACGCAAGCCGGTACGTACCAGAATCTGTTTACGGCGGTAAGTACGGGCTGCGATTCCATTGTCAACCTCGACCTGACGGTGATTCCCATTGTGGAGACCAACCTTGTCGAATCCATTTGCGACGGGGAGTCCTTCCCAGTGGGAAGCTCCAGCTATACCGCAAGCGGGTTGTATCAGGATGTGCTTACAGCGGCCAGCGGCTGCGACAGTGTGGTCAATCTGGACCTGACGGTCTTGCCCATACCTCTTACCTCCCTGCAGGAAAGCATTTGCGAGGGCGATCAGTACACAGTGGGTACCTCCATCTATACCCAATCCGGCAGCTATTCGGATACCCTGACGGCCTTTACCGGCTGCGACAGCATAGTCAACCTCGATCTGACGGTAATTCCCACTGCGCAAACCACATTGGACGAGGCCATCTGTGATGGAGATACCTACACGGTGGGTAATCAGTCATTTGATGCGAGCGGTACATACAGCGTCACCCTCACGGCTCAAAGTACGGGTTGCGATTCGGTGGTCACGCTCAACCTCACGGTCAACCCCATTGATACCACCGATCTGGTGGCCGCCATTTGCGAAGGAGAAGCCTTTACCATCGGCCCGGATGATTATACCCAAACGGGCATGTACACCACCGTACTGCAGGCCGGAACCGGTTGCGACAGCATCGTCAATCTCGACCTGACGGTTTATCCCTGCGATCTGGATTTCACCCTGGCTACAGAAGACGTGCTGTGTAATGGAGGCGCCGACGGTCAGATCACCTTCTCCATGGAAATCGGCACACCTCCCTATACGTATACCTGGCAACAGCTGGGCGGCGGCCTGACCGGCAGTGGCAGCCTGGCTGCCAACGGTCTTCCGGAAACCCTGGACAGCCTTCCTGCCGGGCAATACCAGATCCTCGTTACAGACTCCTTTGACGTCGTGCAGGTCATCGACGCCCAGGTAGCACAACCGGACCCCATACTGCTGAGTGTTGACGCCTCGAATTACGGCGTCTTCAACGTCAGCTGTTTCGGCTCGGCCGACGGTTTTGCCACCGTGACGGCCAGCGGAGGCGCCGGAGCATTCCGCTACGACTGGAGCAATGGACAGGGCGGCCCCACCATCGAAAACCTGAGCGCCGGGACCTACACCGTGACCGTCACGGACGGCAACGGATGCCTGGATTCCACCCAGCTTGTGCTCACCGAACCTGAACCCGTGCTGGGCAGCCTCGAGCTGGTGGATCCACCCTGTGCAGGCGACGAGTCGGGCGCCATTATAGTCGAAGAGGTGAACGGCGGTACGAGCCCCTACCTCTACACCATAGATGGTGGAATCTTTACCGGAGAGCCCATCTTCACCAACCTCGCCGCCGGCCAATACATCGTTGCGGTGGAGGATGTGAACGGCTGTGTGTTTGAAGAAACCGTAACCCTCCAGGAACCCAATGAATTGGTGCTCGAACTGGGCGAAGACCTGGAGATCGAGCTGGGGGATTCGGTGCGCATTACAGCCCAGACCAACGAGGGCGGCACGGTGGAATCCATCAGCTGGGAACCCGCCGATGCAGTGGATTGCGACACCTGCATCACCAATATGGTGAACCCCAGCACGACGACCACGTACTTCCTGACGCTCATCGACAGCTCCGGCTGCCTGGCGCGCGACAACATCACGGTCATCGTCGACCGCCGGCGCTATATTTATATTCCCAATGTATTCAGCCCCAACGGCGACGGCAACAACGACTTTCACACCATTTTCGGGCGGGATGACCGGGTGCGCCGCATCGTGGAGTACCAGGTATACGATCGCTGGGGCGAGACCATGGTCACCCTGCGGGATTTCGCCCCCAACAATCCGTTGGTAGGCTGGGATGGTACGCATCGGGGCAAACCCATGAATCCGGGTGTATACGTCTACCATGCCACCGTCGAATTTTTCGACGGCCATACCGAATTCTACGAAGGGGATGTCGTGCTCCTGCGATGATCCGGATACCCGTGCATCAAAAAAGCCCGGTCGGAAAAATTCCGACCGGGCTTTTTTGATGCCTGGCAACGGCACCTGTCAAATATGCCGTTCGGCATGATAGGATGAGCGGACCAGCGGGCCGCTCTCTACGTAGTCGAATCCTTTGGCCAGGCCCACTTCTCTGTATTCGGCAAAAAGGTCGGGATGAATGTATTCAGCCACTTCCAGGTGCATTTTGGTAGGCTGCAAATACTGGCCGATAGTAAGGACGTCGCAGCCGTGGGCAACCAGATCGTCCATGATTTCGAATACCTCCTCTTTCGTTTCGCCCAGGCCGACCATAATGCCCGACTTGGTGCGTTTGCCGTAGTCCTTGGTGCGTTGAATTTGTTCGAGGCTGCGGTCGTATTTAGCCTGAGGACGCACCTTGCGATACAGCCGTTTCACCGTTTCCATGTTGTGAGAAACCACCTCCTGACCGGCAGAGATCATTCGCTCCAGGGCCCACCAGGTGGCCCGAACATCGGGAATTAGGGTCTCGATGGTCGTATCGGGACATTGTTCTTTCACAGCCCGCACAGTCTGGTACCAGACCTCCGAGCCGCGGTCTTTGCGTTCATCGCGATTCACGGAAGTGATGACCGCATGCTTAACCTCCATAAGGCGAATGGCTTCGGCCACGCGGCGTGGCTCATCTTCATCGTATTCCGGCGGGCGGCCGGTTTTTACCGCACAGAACGAACAGGAGCGGGTGCAGGTATTGCCCAGGATCATAAAAGTAGCGGTGCCGGCACCCCAGCATTCTCCCATGTTGGGGCAGCTGCCGCTCTGACAGATGGTGTGCAGTTTGTATTCATCCACCAGGCGGCGCACTTTCTTGTACTCCGGCCCGATGGGCAGTTTTACGCGCAGCCAGTCCGGCTTGCGGCGTCGTTGTGCTTTGGATTCTACTACGGGAAGTTCGATCATCGTCTTGGCCATTTAGCATGCCCCGAATAAATGGTCATGCATCTTCATCCAGAATAAGGCTTGAGCGGGTTCATTAGTTCTACCAGCGCTTGCCCAACTGCAAGTTCACGAAAAAGTTGACAAAGAGAAAACGGTTCTCGGTATTGGGCACAAATTCGGGGTCTTCGATCATGATAGGCACCTTCTGAAAGAAAAAGTCGATCATCACGCCGGCTTCCAGGGATTTTGCAAATTCGTCGAAGGCGCCCCAGTCGAAATTGACGCCGAACTTGGCCTGCCCGCCCGGAACGAAGCGAATCTCTCCCAGGCCGCGCGCAAAGCCTGAGGAGCCGTAAATCAGCCCTTGCGTGAGAAAAACATCGCGATTTTCCTCGGAGTACTTTTCACTGCTGATGAAAAACTGGTTAGAAGGCGGGTCAGTTTGGCGAAAGAGGTCGAGATAGTAGGGTTTGAGCATCCCCAATGCCACCCCTCCGCTGTAGGAAAGGGCGATCGCTACCCCTTTCTTTTTGGCTTTTTCGCTCAGGTAACGCTTCTCGCCTATGCCGCCGCGCAAGACGAAGAAATTGTTCTGCTTGCCGAAGATGAAGGCTCGGGCTGTACCCGGTAAGGCAAACTCCAGGCTCTGGCGAAACTCCTTGGGGTGTTTGAGCTCTCCGAACTCGATATTGAAATAGCGGGTGAGGTAATAGGTCCGCAGGCGTCCGAAATTGACGCCGAGTGCATAACCGAACGTATGCAGTTTGAGGTCGACCGTAAATTCCCGGTCGTAGATGACCCCTTTGGCATCGTCATCGTAATAATTCGTGCCGAAGGATATATTTTCCTGAGCCATGCCGGCGGTAGCAAACCAGCAGGCCAGCACCAGGGTGATCATGCGAGACATATCGGACAATTCGTTACCAAAAAGACAGGACCTGGATATTCATTGTTCAATAAATTTAACCAAATCGAGCAATAATTGAACCGTTCCGTCCGAAGTATTCGTATGTTTTCCCTACGGCCGAATTGTTCGGCAAACGACCATGATCCACATTTACACCGATCAGCCGGGCCCTCGTCTTCGTTTTGTGCTGGATGTACTCTTTGCACATTGGTACCCCACGCCCTACCGGATCATTCAGGGGGAACCGGCAGAAGATACGAGACCGAGCATTTATTACCTGCAGAAACTTCCGGAAGGAACCTTTCCCGGCTTGCATATTCGCCCGGGAGGTTGGCTGCAATCGCATTTTCTTCCGGAGAGCGATGTGAGAGTCCGGCTCGTGGAAGGCCTGCCAGCTCTGGAGCCGCCGTTCAAGGCTCCCCATGCGGACGGATGGCCTTTCGATCTCCTGGGCATGTTGTTCTACCTGCTGGCCCGGGTGGAGGAGTATCGCTGTGCGGAGCGGGATGCGCACGACCGTTTCCCGGCCCGGGCTTCCCTGGCGCACCGGTTCCACTTTTTAGAGTACCCCCTGGCCGACCGTTGGGCTAATCGACTGATTGCGAGCCTGGAGGAACGCTACCCCGGCTGGCAGTGTCCCGCACCACCGTTTCGCGTACAACCCACAGTGGATGTCGACTACCCCTGGGCTTTTCGCTACAAGCCCTGGTGGAAACAGGCAGGTGCTTTTGCGAAGAACTGCCTGCAGCACCCGGCTATCGCCCGGAGCCAATGGGATACATGGCGAAAACGTGCCCCCGACCCTTTTTTTACCTTCCCTTATCTCGCCGGTAAGCTCAGGGGGCGCGGGGCGCGCCACTTCCTTTTGATGGGGGGCGACACGGCTTACGATCGGGGGCCTTCCCCCGGCCTGGCACCCTATCGGCGTCTGATCCGGAAGCTGGAGCTCGAAAACCAGCAGCCGGGCCTGCACCCCTCCTACGCCACCCTCCGAAACTCCGTTCGGTTACAGGCCGAAAAGAACGAACTGGAAACCATTCTGGGGCGCCCGGTGCAACACAGTCGCCAGCACTACCTCCGATTGGCACTCCCCCACACCTACCGGCAATTGCTGGCGGCGGGCATCCGGCACGATTGGAGTATGGGGTATGCCGATGCCGTCGGATTTCGCGCGGGTACGGCCCGGGCGTTTCCCTGGTATGATCTGGAAAAGGAGCAAAGCACGGAGCTCACAGTACATCCCTTTGCCTGCATGGATGTGAGCTTGCGCAACTACCTGGGGCTTTCGCCGGCCGAATCCATTCGGAAGGGGCAGGATCTGGCCCGGGCCGTACAGCAGGGGGGTGGGACTTTTACCTTCATCTGGCACAACAGTTCGTTTTCGGCAGCTCATGGCTGGGCCGGCTGGACGGAGGTCTTTGAACAGCTCTTGGATCCCCTCCCTTCACCCTAGCAATTGTCATCCCCGGCAAAAAGGAGAAGTTCTTACCTTACCGCCCACAAGAGTTACAAGGAATCATGGTATACAACCTGAGCGAAACGCCGAGCATCGGCAATGCCTTTATCGCCGAACTGCGCGACCGCGACATTCAGGCCGATCGCCTCCGCTTCCGCCGCAACCTCGAACGCATGGGCGAGGTGCTGGCTTACGAGCTGAGCAAGACCCTGAACTACGAAACCCGATCGGTTGAGACCCCCCTGGGTACGGCCGAAGTGAATCTTCCCACCAACGAGATCGTGCTGGCCACCATCCTTCGAGCCGGGCTGCCCATCCATCAGGGCTTGCTCAACTACTTCGACCGTTCGGCTAACGCTTTCGTTTCGGCCTTTCGAAAACACCACAAGGATGGAAGCTTCGACGTGCATGTGGAGTACATATCCACCCCTTCGCTGGAGGGCAAAACCCTGATCATCACCGACGCTATGATAGCCACGGGCGCTTCCATGGCACTGGCTGTCAAATCGCTCCTGGAACACGGGCAACCCGATGCCCTGCACATTGCCACGGCCATCGCCAGCACAGACGGGCTCAATTACGTGCGCCGAATTTTCCCGGAAGCCCGCATCTGGATGGGAGCGCTGGACGATGAACTTACGGCGAAGTCGTACATCGTACCCGGCCTGGGGGATGCCGGCGATCTCAGCTATGGGGAAAAAACACAGGATTAGAGGGCCCGGGTATCAGTCCGCTGTGCGAATGTGGGTGGAACGCTGGATCCAGCAGCCGACGAAGTACGATTCGCCCACCTTTTTCAGGCGCTGAAAGACGTCTTCTTTTTTGGGCATGTACTGGCTGTATTGCCCGATCCACTTGTTGGCCTCAGCGGCAACCGAGGGATCGATACTCTTGGCTTTGTTCCACATGTCGAGGGCAGGCCAAACGACGACCTGGCTGTCCCAGCCCCGGCCTGGCCCGCAGAGTGGCCCACTGGAAGCATACAAGCGGCCGATGTGGATGTAGGGTTCCCCCCAATCGGGCCGGGCCTCCGCAGCCTGGAGCGCAAATTCGCGCGAGCGCGGAAAGTTGATCTTGTGGGCCTGATAGATCTTGGCGACTAAAAGCAGGTAATTGCCCTTTTTCTCGGGATCGTCGGTTTCAGCGGCTGCCTCTTCAAACCTGGCAATGGCGCAGTCGTAGTCGGCTTGCTTCAGGCATTCGTAGGCTTCCCGGGCCAGCCGGCTACCGGCCGGAGCGCAGTTTTCATTGCCGATGCGCACCAGCCGGGCAAAGCGGGGATCGTCTTTCGGGCACTGGCCCCAGGTCAGCCGGCTATACACGGTTCGCACGTTGTCGCAATCCGCGGAATCGGCCAAAAACTCGGGATAGTACCTCTCCATATAATAGTCGCAATCGTAAAAACCTTTGACCGATTCAAAGGCCTGCAAGCGATTGGGCGCATATTCCTCCACGATTTTCCAGCGCTCGCAATCGACGCCGCTTTCGCATTCAGCCAGGCCTTTGGCCAGAATATCGCGCACCTGCTGCTGATATGTCCGGGCCTCTGCCATCGGGATTTTATCCTCGAAATACAACTCCACGAGCAAGGAGGTAAAAGGGTTCAGTGCAAAATCCGGGGCATCCAGTCCATCGGTATCCAGCGCTTTTTTGAAAAGTTGATACTTCTCCATCTGACTGGCGCGGTCGGGGTATTTGTAATAAAGGTCAAAGGCTTTCCGGGCCGCGATGTAGCCCCCTTCCGGATAGCAGCGATCGATCTGATCATACAGCTCAAAAATGCGATCTACATAGGAGTCATCCTGGCCTCCCGATTGCGCATAAAAATGCTCCATGAAGCGGATCCCATCGGCAAGCACGGTATTGCGCTTGCCGTCAGCGGCAGGAGCCACCGGATAGACCTTCTGCCAGTAGGCGTAGGCCTTATCCCATTCGCCCGCCTTGATAAAGTCGCGGTAGAGCACGTAGTTTTCCAGTGCTTCGTCCGGGTTTGGGGCATCCGAAAACTTCGGACAGGGGCTGAGGTTCTCCTCCTGGACCGGCTGGCTGGGCTGGGTTTGACTCACTTCTTCAGCCTGGGTTTTCTCCCCGGTTTTTGGGGTACAATGTTGCCAAACCCCCGAAGCGGCGATGAGCAGCAGGATCAGATGGATCCGTTTCATAGGTTAGTCGTTTTTGGGTCGGGTGGGCAAAAACTGCTGAGCAACTTTTCCCCACCCGAAAAAGTCAGAGAAAACGGGCTATTTAAAGCGAACCGTGACCGTCTCGCCTATCCAGCAATTTACGGCCTGTTTGGAGCCCGCTTTGATGCCGCGCATGAAGCCGTCCTGTTTTTCGGGAAGCGAGCCTGAATACTGGCCAATCTTGCCGCTGGCATCATCGGACACGCTGCCGTCGATACTGCGAGCGTACTGCCACTTCTCAATTGCGGCGATGATCGCCATGCGCTGGTTCCAGTCGTCGCCGCAGCTGCGGGCCGTTCGGGCATACATATCGCCGATGAGGATGTAGGGTTTGCCCCAGCCCTCGCGATAGCTGGCCGCTTTGCGCGCATTTTCCCGAGCCGCCGAATATTTACCCAGCTGCCAGGTCTGAATAAAGGCGATGCTGTAGTAGAACTGAGCCAGTTTTTCAGGATCATCTTCCTGGGAAATGGCCTCCTCATAGCGAGCGATAGCCTCGTTGTACTTGCCCTCCTTCTGCAGCTGAGAAGCATCATAGCCGGGGTTTTCGGCCCTGCGTTTGGCTTCCAGCTCGGTATTGATCTCCGTGGCCAATTTTCGGTATTGGTCATTGATGGCCGAAATCTCCGCCGAGGTGGTATCGCAGCCCGAGGTGCGGAGCTTAACCAGCACGTATTTCACTACATCGAAGTCCTCCTTGTTCTCCTCGTATTTGGGCAGGAGCTTGCGTTTGAAGTATTCGCAATCGAAAATGTCGTCCTCTACCTCAGCCAGGTGGCGCTGCATATTGGCCTTGCCCGCATCGTAGTACTCGCTGTAGGTCTCGTTGTTTTCGATGTTGTAGTCGGCTATATCGATGGCTTTTTCCAGGATCTGCTGCGTCTCTTGGGGGTTCACTTTGCCTTTGGGAAACAGGTAGGCCATCAGCTGCCCCAGCGGATCGAGTACGATATACTCCGTATTGTTTCCGCCCTTTTCAATGGCTTTCTTGAAGGCCTGGTAGGTATCTACGGAGTAGCCGTAGCCCGGCGTGTAGAACATGTCGTAGGCTTTTCTACCCAACAGGAAAGCTTCCTCCTTGGGAAAGCACTGGATCTGCTGATCGTAAATGGCAATGACGCGCTGCCCCAGTTCCTTTTTCTCCGCCTCGTCAGTTGTCATCAAAATTTTTGCCTTGAGGAGCTTCCGCCCGTCAATAAAGTGAAACGGACGGGTACCGTCGGCGGCGGGTGCAGCTTTAAAGGCCTTTTCCCAGGCGTTGAATGCGATTTTAAAGCTTTCGGGATCCAACTCGGTCAGATCCTTGGCCTGCTTGTCTTTTACGTACTGGCGATACGTCACGTGTGCGTCGGTGATATCGTCTTCATTCGGTTTTCCGGTCCAGGTTTCACACTGGGCCCAGGCAGATAGCATAGCCAGTGCTACGAAAACCGGGATAAGAAAAAAGCGGCTGAACTTGATCATGATCAGTTGAATTTGCGTTTGAAAAACCAGGAATTATCGTTGAGGGTAAACCCGACGGTCATGCGAACATAGGTCTCCCGGAGGGCTTCGATGGTGCCGAACCGTCCGGCCTCCACGGCAAACTGAATGAAGGAGGTGGTTCCGCGCGGCATGACCACGGGAAAGCCGAGGCCAAAGCTGGCGCCATAGCTCGTCAGGGTACTGCCGTTCACCAGCCGTGGATCCGTCCCGTAGAAGAAGCCGATCCGGTAAGCCATTCGCTTGAGGTAATTGTTGTAGCTCTTTATATCCGGTATGTACTCCCCACCCAGGGCAATGCGCCAGGAGTTGTCAAAAGCGATAGAGGTGCCGCCTTCATCGCTATCGTCCGGCCCTTCGTTCTTGGCTTCATTGAAGTACTGGCTCCACTGACCGAACTGATATTCTACGCCCACTCTGAGCTTGTCAATCTGCTCATAGGTAACGCCGGCGGAAAACTCCAGGGGCAGGCGCCCCCGTTCGCGTATGTCTTCTTCAAAGACGATGGTGTCCAGCTGAAGCAAATTGAGGTTGTCGCGCCAGAAAAAGCGGGAACTGTTGGTGCTAAACCCGGTGGCAGTATTGCCGTAGGCGCCGAAAATGAGCCGCTTTCCGCTAGGTACCGGTATGCCGTTTTCGTCGGGTTGCTTGAAGTCGTGAGTGTACATGATGCCGGCATTCCAAACAAAGCCACTCACGGAGATATCGTCCGAAAACTCTGTATTGTAGCTGAAGGCAAGGCTGTCGAACACAATGCGGCGGCTGTTGGTCAATTTGCCGAACAAATAGCCCAGGTTGAGCCCCACTGCAAAGTTCTTATAGCTCCAGCCGTTGCTCCACATCAACCGGTAGGTGCCGCCCGAACCCTTGAAGTTGGTCGTCGTCAGTCCCAGGTCGCCCACCTCTTCCTCAGAGATGACATTGTAACCCACATTGGTGTATGGCTGCAGGGCGAGTGCCATGCCCCACTGAAAAGGCGACGGAATGGGCTCCATGGCTTTATTGATGGGGTTCTTCAGCGGGAAGCCCAGCGCCATGTAGTTCAGATTGCCGCTCCAGAAATTGTTGCGATCGCGATTGGACTCCAGGCTGGAAAACTGGGCGAAAATCCCCAGTTCGAAGGATGTAACGCGCTGATAGGCCAGCGAGGCCGGATTGACCAGATTGAGGTAGGCGGGCGTGCGAATGGCGGCGCTCAGGCCGGCCATGCCCGCCTGGGCAGTATAGTACGGAGCCACCGGGTCGCCCAGCCCCAGCCGCGAATAGGGAGAGTTGAGTTTGGGACGAATATCCGAGCTTTGGCCCCAGGCGGACACCAACGCACTGCCCAGCAGGATTCCCATCACCGCCAGCTTAATCCAAGCCTTCCACATTATGCCGTAATATTTTATTGAGACCAATGAGTACCAAATGCGGGCACACAAATATCTCGCTTTTCACATACTTAGCCAAAACCTCCGCATCTCCGCCCGTTAGGATCGTCTCCACAGGGCCGAACTCCTGCCGGGCCCGATCTCGAAAGCCTTCCAACTCCCACACCAGCCCCCAGAGGCCCCCGTTTTGAAGGGCCTCGGTGGTGCTGCTCCCAATCCAGGAAGAAGGCAACTCTTGCGCCTGCACCTGGGGAAGACGGGAGGTAAAGGCGTGCATCGCCCGGTAGCGCATGTACAGGCCCGGGCTGATGTTTCCGCCCAGGTATGTGCCTTCAGCAGTGAGCAGGTCGTAGGTGATGCACGTACCGGCATCCACGACCAGCACAAACTGTCCGGGACAGAGCTCCATGGCTCCAGCCACAGCCGCCAGGCGATCTTTTCCCAGGGTCTTCGGCGTTCGGTAGGTGTTTTCGAAGGGCAAGGCCGTTTGATCGGTCAGCTCCAGCACTTCCAGAGGCCTTCCGGCTTCCGCCAACCAGCTGGCCGGCAGCGGATCGGCTACCGTAGAATAGAGCAGATAACGGACGGAAGGGTTGGTCAAAGCCTGCAAGAATTCCCTTTTTCCCCAGTGAAAGAGCTGCCGGCTCTCCAGCAGTTCGGCTCCGCGAAAAAGGCCGGTCTTCACCCGCGTATTCCCAATATCCAAGACCAGATTGAGCGCTGGATCAGGCATGGCCATAACCGCTAGTGGCGAAAATGCCGAACGCCCGTAAATACCATGGCCAGGCCATGGGCATTGCAATAGGCAATGCTGTCTTTATCGCGAATAGAGCCTCCGGGCTGAACGACGGCCATGACCCCGGCCTGATGGGCGAGTTCCACACTGTCGGCAAACGGGAAGAAGGCGTCGGAGGCCATCGCGCTGCCCTTGGGGTCAAAATCAAAAGCCCTCGCTTTGGCAATGGCCTGCTTGAGGGCATCCACCCGGGACGTCTGGCCGCATCCCATACCGATCAGTTGCTTACCCTTGGCCAGGGCAATGGCATTGGACTTGAGGTGTTTTACGCATTTGTTGGCAAATACGAGGTCGTCCCAGTGGGAGGCTTCCGGTGCCTTTTCGGTGACTTGCTCCATGTCGGACCGGCTTTCGGTCCTGCGATCGGTATCCTGCTCAATGACACCGTGCAACAAGGAGCGGAAGCTCTTGGCCGCCAGTTCAAAATGTTTGATGCGCAGTAGGATGCGCTTGCTCTTCTGCTGCAAATGGGCCAGGGCGTCCGGTTCGAAGCCGGGAGCGATGAGTACCTCGTAAAAGATGTTGTCGATCTCCTGAGCCGTGGCCAGGTCCAACGGCCGGTTAGCAATGAGGATGCCGCCGAAGGCGGAGACTGGATCGCAGGCCAGAGCGGCCTGCCAGGCTTCCTGCAGGCTGGCCCGGCTGGCTACCCCGCAGGGGTTGGTGTGCTTCAGTATGCCGAAGGTGGGCTCGTCTTCGGCAAACTCGGCCATGAGGCCTACCGCAGCGTCTATGTCCACCAAATTGTTGTACGACAGCGCCTTGCCGCCCAGATGCTCGAACTGATCCTCCAGTCGTCCGTAAAAAACGCCTCGCTGGTGGGGATTTTCTCCGTAACGCAGGGGCAAGGCCTCGGCCTCGCTCCGCTTGAATTGAAGCTCGCCTCCATCGCGATTGAAGTACTGGAAAATGGCCGTGTCATAATGCGAAGAGGTAGCAAATGCCCGGCTGGCAAAAGCCCGGCGATCGTCCAGGTGGGTCCGGCCCTTTTTTTCGCGCAGCAGTTCGAGCAAGGGCCCGTAGTCGCTTCGAGAAGGTACGATGAGCACATCCCGGTAGTTTTTGGCCGCCGCCCGAATCAGGGCGATGCCGCCGATGTCGATCTTTTCGATAATGGCCGCTTCGTCCTCCGTTTGAGCCACCGTATCCTCAAAGGGATAGAGATCTACGATGACCAGGTCGATGGGGGGTATATCGTAAGATTCCAATTGCTGGAGGTGACCGGACTCACGACGAGCCAAAATGCCTCCGAACACCTTGGGATGCAAGGTTTTTACCCGTCCGTCCAGAATGGAGGGATAACCCGTGAGATCCTCCACCGCTTCCACCTCAAGTCCGCGTTGCCGAATGTATTGCTGGGTACCGCCGGTGGAAAGTAGCCGGACGCCCATCCGCTGCAATTCATCCAGTACGGGGTCCAGCCCCTCTTTGGTATATACGGAGATGAGGGCGGTCTTGATGGTTATTGGCTCCATGTCAGTTGGCTTTCAGAAGGAAGGGCAAAGCTAGCCATTTTCCGGGTAAAAGACCGGGACCTGCCCGGCAGACGCCGGCCTGCCTTCGAGCGAGAATCGGAATCCTGACTTTTGGAAAAAAGAGGCTTCGCGCCCTGTCCGGCTATACGTATTTTGGAATTGGAACTTATCCAAAATGCCCACTTTACCGGCCTGAAGCTGTGAAAACGCCCGGTATGGACTCATGCACGGACGGCCTGCCGCAAGTCGGCGGGCTTTCCCTTTATCCCTTCCGCCGGGCAGGCTTAAGGGGCAGGATATTGCCCATAGCGAAGCAGGTCCGGCAACGGGCCTCGTAGACATCTCGTTCACCCAACAGGACGGCTTCGGTATCCGGCACCAGGCGATAGGAATGGGTGGCCAGATTGCCGCAATGCTGGCAAATGGCGTGCACCTTGGTGATGTATTCGGCTACGGCCAGCAGCAGAGGCATGGGACCGAAGGGTTGGCCCCGGTAATCCATGTCAAGGCCGGCTGCAACCACGCGTACGCCTTGCATCGCCAGCTCCTGGCAGTGCCGGTGAAGATCCATATCGAAAAACTGGGCCTCGTCAATGCCCAATACCTCCACGTCGCGAACCAGGTCGAGAAGCTCTTCGGAATGCGCTATGGGCGTCGCCTCCAGATGGTTGGCATTGTGCGAGACGACCCGGTCTTTGTGGTAGCGGGTATCCAGAGCCGGCTTGACGACCAACACTTCCTGATGAGCGATCTGCGCACGGCTCAGCCGCCGGATGAGTTCTTCGGTCTTACCCGAAAACATAGACCCGCAGATTACTTCGATCCATCCGCTACGCTGTCCTTTGAAATGAGGTTCTAAAAACATTGGGTTTGCGCTGGATTTTCGGTGGGCCGATCCACCTTGAGTAGCCGAAGACAGGACGGCAGCCAAAATAGAGAGTCCGCATCAATAGTCCAACTCCTTATATTTGCAAGGCGAGTTACTGCTCGGAACAAAACCCCATATATGGACAAAGACAAGATCGGGCTTCTCCTGGAAAAAATTAACGGCATGTACCGCAGCCTGGCCGCTGCCGACACTCCTCCCGAGCCCATTGAGCGAGATCTCATGCTGAGCTACATTCGCCAGCTTTACGAAGCCTTCCAGGATTCCCCGAGCCCACAACCGGACAGGCCGGATGTTCAGCCTCCCCCGGCGCCGCCCCGGGAGCCCGAGCCCCCGGCAACAAGGACTCCGGTATATACGCCCCCGCCGCCCGACCCGCAACCCGAGCGGCCCGAGCCACCGGCCACAACGGGTGGGCATGCCTCTATGGGCAAGCTCTTCGAACAGCCCCGAACCAACGAATTGGGTGATAAGCTCAGCAACAGTCCGATAGCCGATTTGCGGAAAGCATTCACGATCAACGACCGCCTGCTGTACACCAATGAGCTTTTCGGCGGCGACAACAACACCTTCGAAAGGGCGCTGTACCTGCTCGACCAATACGATCATTTTCAGGAAGCCAAGCACTACCTCGAACAAATGGCCGATCAGTACGAATGGCTGAACGAAGAGCGCGAGGAGATCGCTCGCGACTTCGTGCGAACCGTCAGGCGAAAATTTAGCCGCTAAGTGCAAAGCCGAAGGTTTTGCGGTGTGCGTTTGAGTGTGGGCGTGGTGGATTGCACACGGGAACACCCCTTCATTACTTTTGAGATTGTACATAGCGCTCTGCCCCGCAAGTTTTTTGTTGTTTTGAGGCAGCTGTTCTGGCGGGCCTTGTGCGCTGAATAAGCTTCGGCAGCAGGCGCGATGATAGAGCAAAGGCGCGTTGGGCAGGAGCCCTCCCCCTTAAAACGAATAGGGGGTTATGTGACAGCGTTCGAATGCGAAACATCCTAAAACCCGCCTTTGGCGGACTAAACTCAGCTTATGAAAAAAATTGCGGTTTTCACCTCGGGAGGAGATTCCCCGGGAATGAATGCCTGTATCCGGGCCGTCGTGCGCATGGGGCTGCACAACCAAATGGAGGTCTTCGGCATCCGCCGAGGCTATCAGGGCATGATCGAAGGGGATATCATTCCCATGGAACAGGGATCGGTAAGCGGGATCATCCAACAGGGAGGTACCATTCTCCGCTCGGCACGCAGCCGGGATTTCCGCACCGAAGCCGGACGCGCCAAAGCCTATCGCCAACTCCAGGATGCGGGCATTGAAGGCATCGTCGCCATCGGTGGCGACGGCACCTTCAAGGGAGCCCAGGTCTTTATGGCCGAATACCCGGACATCAAGATGGTGGGCTGCCCCGGCACCATCGACAATGACCTGTACGGCACCGACTTCACGATTGGCTACGATACGGCTATCAACACCGCTATGAATGCCATCGACAACATCAAAGACACGGCCAACGCCCACGATCGCCTCTTCTTTGTGGAAGTCATGGGCCGCGATGCCGGTTTTATCGCCCTGCGCGCAGGGATTGCCACGGGGGCGGAAGCCGTTCTGGTTCCGGAAAGCAAGACCAACATCGAACACCTGATCCAAACGCTGGAACAAGGGTACATTCGAAAAAAGAAAAACTCGAGTATTGTAGTGGTGGCCGAGGGAGACGACGCCGGCGGTGCATTCACCATAGCCGAGCAGGTCAAGGAAAAATTCAGCCAGTACGAGATCAAGGTTACGATCCTGGGCCATATTCAGCGGGGTGGGCGCCCTACCTGCATGGAGCGGGTGCGGGCCAGCCGAATGGGCATTGCCGCGGTACAGGCCTTACTCGACGGCAAATCCGGGCTCATGATTGGTGAAATCAACAACCAATTGGCCCTTACGCCCCTCGAACTGGCCACAAAACACCATCAGGAGATCAACCCCATGCTGTTGGAGATGGTTGATATATTAGCATAAATCCTGACGAAAACGATCTCTGCTTGAATTCTGCCGACGCCAAACCGCTGATTCCTTCCCGACTGTACCTCCCCCTGTTCGTCCTGCTGCTCATGTGGGGCATACACATCGTCAATACGGCCCTGGGTATGTCCTTTACCGTTTTCGGGCTCTATCCCCGGTCGGTTATCGGGCTGAGGGGGGTGTTGCTCTCTCCCCTTCTGCATGGAAGCTGGTCGCACCTTATCAGCAATACGGTGCCCTACGTCGCCCTGTCGGCCATCCTGTTCTTCTTCTACCGCCGCATCGCCGTCCCGGCTTTCCTCATGATCTACCTGCTCACCGGCGTCGCAGTCTGGCTGTTTGGCCGGCCCGTTATTCACGTCGGCGCTTCGGGGGTGGTGTACGGACTGGTCGCCTTTGTATTCTGGACCGGCATTTTCCGGCGCAGCCTGAAGTCTATCGTGCTTTCGCTGGTGGTCATTTTCTACTACGGATCCATGTTTCTGGGAATCCTGCCCGGCCAGGACGGCATTTCCTGGGAAAGCCACCTGCTCGGCACCCTGGTGGGTATTTTTGTGGCCTACTGGTTTAAGGGGCAGATCGAGCAGGACGAAGAAAGACCGGTCTACAGTTGGGAGGAAGAAGAGGCCACGCCTTCCCGGCCCTTTCTCCCCAGGGACACCTTTGACAAAACGCGAAGGCAACGGGAAGCCGAATCCCAAAATCGCCCCGGAGGTATCTGGCGCTCGGACGATACGGGCGCTCAGTAAGTGAACGTGAGGCTAGGATTGAGCTGGTCGCTGAATGTCCAAACCTCAGATTGTGGAAGGTAAAGGCCAGGAATACCCCTTACCGGGAGGTTGCTAGCGAAATCGCCCCTGTTCAAGCTCACCATAAATGAAGAGGGGCCGCCGGAACTGTTCCAGCGGCCCCCCTCGCAGGTGCAGGGCATGGCCCGGGCCTCAGGCGCGCTCTTTAAAACGCGTCTTGTACATTTTCTGCAACTTCTTGCGGGCAAAGAAAATGCGGCTCTTGATCGTACCCAGAGGCGCGTCCAACTCATCGGCGATCTCGTCGTACTTGTATCCTTGAAAAGCCATGAGGAAGGGCTTTCGGAAATCTTCCGGAAGCGAATCCACCATGCTGACCAGCTCGTTGTACGTCACGTTGCTCTCGCCCTCATTTTCGATACTGCGGTCCCCGGAATTAATGTAATAGTTGTTGGGGGTCTGATCGATAATGAGATTGCGACGCACTTTCTTGCGGTAATTGTTGATGAAGATATTGCGCATGATGGTGACCGCCCAGGCCTTGAAGTTGGTTCCCGGACGATATTTATCGGCATTGGTAATGATCCGAAGCGCTGTATCCTGGTACAAATCCTCCGCATCCGCATTGTTGCCGGTTAGCTTCAAGGAGAAGGCACGCAGCGATTGGCTGATGCTGTCCAGTTGGTCTTGTATCTGATGCTGAATGGCGTAAATCATGGCAGGTGATTTTATGGTACAGGGAATTGCAATCATTTTTTACAAAAATAAGTGTATAGACATCCAATTGCAAATATTTTTACCATTTCAACGTCTGATAAGCGATAAAATGTTCCCATAATGACAATTCACAAGGCTTTCCCAGGGGACTGTTAATTTTTTTAACACCCGCTAAACTATTTCCCTACCCTCCGTTGTTTGAAATGATGAGTTTGATCGAGAAAGAAGGGCATTCCGTCGTTTTTTCTTGGTTTACCCTTTATCGCACATCAGGAAGAGCAGCTTATGTTTTTGCACCAAAACATCCGGTATTTGCGCAAGCAGCGCAATATGAGCCAGGAGGAACTCGCTCAGCAAATCGGGCTTAACCGCGGCAATATTGCCTCCTACGAGAACGGTTCGGCCGAGCCCAGGATCTGCAATTTACTGAAGCTATGCGATTTGTTCGGCGTATCGGTCATGGACCTCAGCAACCGCGACTTGAGTTCGGAATCCGGGCAGGTGACCAACGGAACAGAGCTGCCGGCTCTGGAGTCGGTTTTACTGGAGCGCTACCGGCGACAGGCCGGAGAAATGGAAAAGCTATTCAAGAGCATTCACACCTGTTGCAGGTACAGCGCGGAATCTACCGACCCGTTTCCGAAAGAATGCCAGACCCTGTTGGTGTATTTCGAACAGCTCTACGATGCAGCCAGCTCCCTGCTCCATCAGCACGAAGGTCTGCTTCGCCAGCTCGACCGCGACGAAACTTAGGCACCGGCCTGCCGCTCATTTCACCAAACCGTCCACTTCGTAAATCAACTGAAGAATTACCCATCTCTTTTTGCAGCCGGAGGGTTTTTGCTGCATTTTAGCATCGTCAACGCACTCCCAAACCAAGTTAAGTATGCACAAGATTTGGACCCTTGCGTTGGCACTAGCTCCTCTGTGGATGTCGACATCCCCCCCCTCCCATCAATCGATTTCGTTTAAGCGTGGAAAAATGGAAGCTCTCCGTTCTTTGGCCCGGGCCGAAGACAAATTGCTGCTTGTCCATTTCGATGCCTCCTGGTGCCAGCCCTGTCATTGGATGGAGCGTCATGCCTTTGCCGATGAGGCCCTGGCCACCTTCGTTCACGAGCATTTCGTACCCGTTGTGCTTCGCGCCGATGAAAAGCAGACCGCTGAACTATGCCGCCGGTATGAGGTGGAGCTTCTCCCGACCTTGCTCGTGCTCGATCCAGAGGGAAACCTGATCGGCAAATACGAAGAAACCCGAAATGCAGCCAGCCTGATGATGGAGCTTCGGGTGCTGCTGCGCAAGCGCGAGGCGCCTTCCCGGCCTTATGTCTTTCAAAATCCACGCCTGATGGAGCCCACAGCCAGGCCGCAAGAACGAGACGAATACCTGGCCGGGGCGGCCGAAGCACCGCCGGCCCAGGCAACTCCACCGAAACCTACTCTGCCCTTGCTGGTGGCTGAAACCTCGCGCCTTCAGCCGGTGAGCCACTACAGCATCCAGCTGGGCGTGTTCAGCGACTATGCCAATGCGGTCCATTTTGCCGGCTCCCTGGACGGCGCGCTCCCCGAGCCGGCGATCGTTTTTCTGTCGGATACGGGCAACCGGGCCCGATACCGGGTAGTATACGGAGCTTTCGCTTCCGAGGAGGAAGCCCTGCGCCTGCAGAAGCGCTACCAAAAAGAGCTTGGGAAAGGCCTGATACGAGCGGTCCAAAAATTCTGAGCCCCCCCATACTCCACCGCAACCCCTATCTTTAGGGCATGTCGCAATTGCTTTTTCGAAACATCAAAGGGCTGGTGGGTACCTTTCCAAAGGCCACTCTCTGCGTGCAGGGGCCTCAAATGAAAGACCTCCCGTTGCTCACCAACGCTTATCTGCTGGTCGAAGATGACCGGATCCGTGCATTCGGCCCCATGCCGGAATGCCCGGAGCCTTCCGGCCGCATGACCGCCGTCGATGCTTCCGGTCGCTATCTGCTTCCCTCTTGGTGCGACTCCCACACCCACCTGGTATTTGCGGGCAGCCGGGAAGCCGAGTTCGTAGATCGCATCCGGGGGCTCACCTATGCCGAGATTGCCGAGCGCGGGGGCGGTATCCTCAACTCGGCCCGGCGCTTGCAGCACCTGCCGGAAGAGGAGCTCCTGGCTTCGGGCCAGGCCCGGCTGGAAGAGATCCAGGCTATGGGCACGGGGGCCGTTGAAATCAAGAGCGGCTACGGCCTCAGCCCGGAAGCCGAATTGAAAATGCTCAGGGTGATCCGAACGCTCAAGGAACGAAACCGCATGCCCGTCAAAGCTACCTTTTTGGGGGCTCACGCCCTGCCCGCCGAATATGCCGGCAGGCGAGAGGCCTACGTCGAGTTAATCCTGACCGACATGCTGCCCCGCATTGCAGACGAGGGCCTGGCGGACTATGTGGATGTGTTCTGCGAAAAGGGCTTTTTTACGCTGGACGAGATGAATCGCATTCTGGATGCGGCCGCCGGCTACGGTCTGGTCCCCAAGGTACACGTCAATCAATTCAACAGCCTGGGCGGCGTAGCGGCAGCCGTAGCCCGACGGGCGCGTTCGGTCGATCACCTGGAAGTACTGAACGATGCCGACCTGGAAGCTCTGTGCGATGCCGATACGGTGGCCACGCTACTGCCTTCGGCCCCCTTCTTCCTGAAAGACCCCTACCCACCGGCCCGAAAGCTGCTCGACAACCCCATCACCGTAGCGCTGGCTACCGACTTCAATCCCGGCTCCTCGCCTTCGGGCAACATGCCCTTCGTACTGTCGCTTGCCTGCCTGTACATGGGTATGCTACCGGAAGAGGCCATTGCTGCGGCTACCCTGAACGGCGCTTACGCCATCGACCTGGCCGAGGATTTCGGCAGCATTGCTCCGGGAAAAATGGCCAACCTTTCGCTCACCCGTCCCATCCCTTCCCTGGCCTATCTGCCCTATGCCTTTGGCAGTCAGCTCATTGAGCGGTGCTGGATCGGCGGCCGGGAAGTTTCCACAGGACGACAAAATTCCGTTTGATCCGGCATAGTCCTGGATTTCCGTTTATTTTTGGACGAGCATTGAGCAGGAAAAAGGAGCCGCGCGCTGCCTGGATCCCATACCGAAATACATCGCAACCATGAACAATCTGATAATCCCATTGACATGCCTGTTTTCGCTTACGATCTTCCAGCTGCCCGCCCAAATCTGCCCCAACCTGGCGGGCAACATCACCATTGCCGGCCATAGCGGGCAGAGCAACGACACGAATCCGCCCAATCTTTTTCTGTGTTTTGGCGATTCGCTTTTCATCACTCACGACGGGAATGCCAACCTGAGCGGCGACCCGAATGCCGCCACGCTCCCCGGCATGGGGTATGCCCTGTACGACTGCCAGCCTGATCCGGCCCTCTCGGGCCCGGATCTCGCCACCATCACCGGCGACCCCTGCCTCAACACCACGGATCCCATTTTTCCGGGGGGTATACCCGTGCCTCTGACGCAAGGGATCTGGGTGGTGGGAGACCAGCCGAGCGGCGACTTTGCCCTGGCCAACGACGGGGGATTTCAGCAGGCCTTTAACGGCGGCGACCCCCTGCAACTTTGGTTTGCCCCCATCACCGTAGATGACTTTGCCAATCTGGCTTTCGAGACCGACGGCATGGGCGGCCCTCCGGGTCCTTGCGTGAACGTGAACCCGGCAGAAGCCTTTTCCGTGGTCTTTCTCAACCCCATACAAGCCGGACCCGTTACTACCGATCCTGCATTTGCCGACTGCCGGGCCAGCTTCTCCCTGGATGGCGGCCTGCCCGAATGGGATCCCGCGGCCACCTATCAGGTCGACATCGTCCTCTCCACCAACCCCAATGTGACAGGAAATATGCTCAATGCGCCCATGGCCGGGCAAAATGCGGTTTTCACGGTGCCTCAGCCGGGGCAATACACCATCACCGTATCGGATGGCAAGAGCTGCTCCCTTTCGTTTACGGCCAACCTGGCCGCCTGCGATGCTGTGCGCTTCAGCCTGCCATTTGAAAGTGCCCTGCCGGGGCAAAACATCTGCCTGCCCATCACGGTGTCCAACTTTACCGACATTCAATCGGTGCAGTTTTCCATCAACTGGGACCCGAACGTACTCAACTTCACAAATGCCCAGAACTTCAACCCCAGCGTACCCAGCCTGGGGACGGCCAACATCAATGTGGACAACATGGCCGGCTTCATCACGCTTTCCTGGCTCGACATCAACTTTACCGGTGTAGACCTGGCCGACGGGCAGGTGCTGTTTGAAATTTGCTTCGATGTCGTGGGCAATCTGGGAGATTTCACCCCGGTCTTCTTTTCGGACAACCCCACGGCCCTTGAGGTGACGAACACCGGAGGCATCCAGTTGGGCTTCAACGGCCAGGACGGGCAGGTCAACATCACGGACCAAAGCCTGTTTGCCGTGGTCACCACAGATAGCACCCGTTGTGGGAACAGTGCGGACGGTCGCTTCAGCATCCAGCCTTTCGGCGGGCAGCCCCCCTACGATTTTACCTGGCAGCGTTTGCCCGGCGGACCGGTCAACGGCCCCATCACCATCCTTAATGAAGGCGGCCTGTTCACCCTCGGCAATCTGGCTGCCGGAGATTACGAGATCCGCATCAGCGACCAGGGCATGCCGCCCAACACCTTGATCGACACCTTCACCATTGAATCCCCACCCTTGCTGGAGGTCAACCTGCTGCCCACCAATCCGCAATGTAGCGGAGACAGCACCGGAGCCTTATCGGCCGAAGTGTTGCTGGGCGGGGCTCCGGTGGCCGACCTCAGCGGGTATTCTTTCTTCTGGAGTGCCGGCGGGCCCGACGCACCTACGCGAACTGGCTTGCCGGCCGGCAATTACGCCCTTACGGTAACGGCCCCGGACGGCTGTACCGCCACCCAGAACGGCTCGTTGCTGAACCCTCCCCCCATTCAGGTAACGGCCGCCGTGACCGAAGCCACCTGCCCGGGTTCTGATGATGGTGCTATTACGGTTACGGCTTCAGGCGGCACTACGGCCATCGGCGACTACGCTTTCGATTGGGACAACGGGGCCAGCGGCACATCCACCAACTTTACCCTTACTGATCTCGCCCCGGACAGCCTTTGCCTGACGGTCAGCGACGACAATGGCTGTACCCTGGATACCTGTTTCGAGATCGGCCTTTCCAAGGTCCTGCAAATCAATTCCGTGGTTACCGATGTGACCTGTTTTAACGCCTGCGACGGGCAGATCGTCGTTACCGGAGCGACCCAGGGTGCCGCTCCCAGCCTGCCGTATACCTTCAATTGGAACGATCCGCTGGGAAACCCGCCTGTAAACACCAATACCAGCAGTGAGATCAGCGGGCTCTGCGAAGGCACCTTTATTCTCACCATGCAGGATGCCGATGCGGCCATGTGCATGGTGCGCGACACCTTCGTGGTAAGCCAGCCGGATTCGCTGGAAGCCAGCTTGGTTTCCGTCGATCCCGCCAATTGCTTTACCAATGACGATGGTTCAGCGACGATCGCAGTCAGCGGCGGCACAGCCCCTTACGCCTACCTGTGGTCCGACAATCAGACCGATTCCATTGCCACCGGACTCGCTGCGGGCACCTATACGGTGCAAGTCACCGATGCCAACGACTGCATTGCCGTGCTGGACGTCACCGTCCCCAACCCGAATGCCCCCACCCTGGCTCCTATTGCAAATGACACCATCGCCTGTGCCACCGGCAGCGACGGCAACCTGATCGTCAATGCCAGCGGCGAACCCGTTTCCAGCTACCTCTGGAGTTCGGGAGATACCGGTTTTATTGCCGACAACCTGGCGCCGGGCACCTATTCGGTGACGGTCACCGGAGCAAACGGATGCGCAGCCATTGATTCGGCCTCTGTGATCGCTCCTCCGCCTCTGCTGTTGCTGGCTGAAAACCCTACCCTGCCCACTTGCCAGGGCGATAGCACCGGCGGCTTCGACCTGGACATCCAGGGCGGTACAGCACCGTATACCTTTACCTGGGACCTGCCCGGCGGCCCGTTGGTGAGCATGGACAGCATGCTGGGCAATCTTCCTGCCGGGACCTATCCGGTGAGCGTGACCGATGCCAACAATTGTCCGCCGCTGGAACTAACCCTCGACCTGCCGGATGCTCCGGCCATCGGGTTGACCGTTACCAATCTGGATTCGGCGAGCTGTTTCGACGGGCTGTGCGACGGGCAGGCCTCCCTGCTGGTAGCCTATTCCGACGGAAGCATGGGGGCTTTCGATTTTGCCTGGGAATCGGGGCAGCTCACCAACAACAGCACCACCTCTACGGCTTCGATGCTGTGCGCTGGCTGGGAATCCGTAACCATTACGGACGACAACGGCTGCGTACTGGAAGATTCCGTACAGATACTCAGTCCGCCGCCCATAAGCCTGGATGTAACGATCGACCCCGTGCGCTGCCATGGGGAAAGCAACGGATCGGTCAGCCTCAGCCCACAGGGAGGGCAGGCACCTTTCTCTTACTTGTGGATCGAGACCGGCGACAATACGGCATCCATCAGTGACTTGCCGGCCGGGCTGTACAATGCCGTGATCACCGACAATAACCTCTGCACCGCCAACCAGCAAGTGGAGATCGCAGAGCCCGATCCCCTGATCATCGATATCAACACCTTTGTAACCCGGGATATCGACTGCAACGGCCAGTTAAACGGCGTGATAGGGGTGCGGGTCAATACCGAAGACGACATCAACCCCCTGGGGCCGGCTCCCTTCACTTGGTCGGGTAATGTGGCCGGTCCGTCCGACACCCTGGCCACCGGCCTTTCGGCCGGGCTGTACACCATTTCGGTTACGGACACCCGGGGCTGTCAGGACAGCGTGCAATATGCAGTGACCGAACCCAGCCCCATTCAGGCAGTAGTACCCCAGCCGCCTCCCCCGCCCTGCTTTGGCGACGCCACCAGCATCCAGGTGGATACGGCCTTCGGAGGCAACGGGACTAACCTCTCAGACTACACCTATATCGTAGACTTTAACGGCATAGAGTTCGGTCTGGACGAGGCGGCAACGGTATTTGCCGGGCCTCACACCGTGATCGTGCTCGACCCGAACGGTTGTTTTGCCGAATTCCCCATTGAGGTTAGCCAGCCTCAGCCCATTGACGTGTTCTTCAGCCCGGAGCAGATCCTGGTCGAACTGGGCGATAGTGTCCGGCTGGAGCCCGTCATCAACCAGGACGCCATACCGCCCATTGCTCAGTTTGTGTACACCCCCTCAGACTTCCTTTCCGACAGCTCGGCGGCGCGGCCTTTTGTCAAGCCGCAAGACGACATAGAGTACACGCTCACGGTGACGGATGTCAACGGCTGTACCGGTTCAGGCCGTATTTTCGTGGAGCTCGATAATATCCGCAACATCTATATCCCCAACGTATTCTCCCCCAATGGCGACGGGGTCAACGACGAGTTTCGGATTTTCACTTGCCAGGGCGTGCGCTCCATAAGCTACGCCCGCTTGTTTGACCGCTGGGGCAACTTCGTCAAGGAAGAGCGAAATCTGATGCCGGACTGCAACGGCTATCCCTTCTGGGACGGCACCTTCAGAGGCGAGCCCATGAAAGCCGGCGTCTATGTATACATCCTGGAAGTGACCTTCGAGGACGATCGCACCCTGTTGTACCGGGGAGATATTCTGCTGTTGCGCTAACGAATGATGGCTACCGTGCCGACCTGCGACTGCCGGCGGCCGTCGCAAATGTATTCGACCTTGTAGACGGCCACATTGGTGTTCATGGGAGCTCCCTTGAAGGTGCCGTCCCAGCGCTCGAAGGGATCCTGCGTGACGAACACCTTTCCGCCCCAACGATCGTATACTTCGAAGGTAATGAGTTCTTGCACGGCGAAGGGATTGCTAATGCCGAAGGTCTCGTTTTTCGTCGGACCGGAGCCGTTCGGCGTAAAGGCCGTGGGAAAAAAGATGTTGTTGCAGTCCAGATCTTCGGGGTCAATAACGGTCAGGCGAATGGTATCGGTAGCGATACAAGTAGAGGAACCATCCTGGATATTGATGCGGAACGTTTGCTGACCGGCTTCGGAGGGCATAATCCGGGGTTCTGGGTCGGTGGGGTTGAACACATCGTCGGCCGGGGTCCAATTGAAATCCGTTCCGCAGGTCGGGGTCAGCAGAATGTCCACGCTTTCGCCCAGGAAAATCTGGCTGTTGGGGTTCTGAATGCGGTCGGGATCAGCAAAAAGGTCGCGCACCTCGTCGTCCTCCAGAGCCAGATTATACACGCGAAGTTCGTCGATAAAGCCCCGGAAAAAGGTTTCGTTGGAGCTGCGGCAAAGGGCATTGCCGATGAGCAGGTCGCCGGAATTATCCAGGTCGATCCGGGAGATGGTTCCCAATTCCTGTTCCAGCTCACCATCGATGTACAAGCGCACCCGGTTGCCCCGACGCACCAGAGTGAGGTGATACCAACAGCGCCCTTCATCCAGCACGACGGAGAAGGACACGTTCTTGGATGCGTTCTCGTTCAGCACCACATTGAGGGTGCGCGTAGCCGGCGCATACCGCATCAGAAAGACCCTTTCGTTGGTGCACGAAGAATCCCGCTTGGAGATCAGGTACTGGGTGCCGTCCATACCGGTGGCCTTCATGTAGAAAGCCAGGGAAAAATCCTCGGTATCGAACTCGCCGGTGACAGGGCCGGTAATGCGCACAAAATTGTTGACGCCATTGAACAGGAGAGCGTTTTGCTCGATGCCGCAGGCATAGGAAAACGCACCGTTGCCCAGGCCGGTATTTGCCGTGGTGCCGGTGGCATCCGTCAGGCTACCGTCAAAAGGGTAATAGGCAACCAGGCCAATAGTGGTTTGGGCGGCCAGAGGGGCAAGGCCGAAAAGCAGAACAAAAAGCAGACAGAGACGGCTCATGGAATCCTTCGCTTGTGATGAAAACAAAACGCGAATATAACGTCCGGGAAGCAGGGTGTATTTTAGCCCAGCAGACCTTCCAGGCCGGGGGGCAGCATATCTTTCAGCCCCGCCTGGACCACTTCCTGCTCTTTGGCAGCTGCTTCTTCCAGGACCCGGTTGATCGCTACCAGCAGCAGGTCCTCGAGTTGTTCGGCATCGCCCGCTGTGAGCAAGGCCGGGTCGATCGACAATTGGAGGAGTTCCCGGTTGGCATTGGCCTCCACCCGTATTGCTCCGTCCTCTACTTCCGTTTGTACCCGGATTTGGGCCAGCTTTTCGCGCAGTTCTTTCTGCTGTTCTTCCATATTCCCAAACAGATCGCCAAGCATATTTTTTCTTTTGGTTGCAAATTACGCGCTTAATCCTCAGGTGAGGCAATCCATGGCGGCATTTTCGACGGGATGTAGGAGATACAGGCGCCGCATTTCTCCATCGTCCAGAGCCCGATCGTAGATGCGCAATTCGTCGAGCACGCCCTTAAAGGGCCGCGTTCGGTTGCAGTGATTGTTGGAAAAGCGCAAGGCGGCGGAATTGCCGATGTCGACACCCCGGCAGCGAAAGGCCTCAAAGCGGCGTTCGCCATCGATGTACAGGCGCGCCTCCTGCCCTTCCCGAACCAGGGCCACATGCATCCAGGTAGCCCCGGGCAACGAACTTTGCAGATCCTGGAACCGGTTGGTCGCACTTTCGTAAATCAGGCCGCTGAGCTGCTTACCTGCCGGATCCAGGAGCATATCCAGCAGGTGCTCCTCCCCGCAGCCGGCCCGTTTGGACAACAGGTCTTGCACATAGGGAGCCCGGCCTTCCGGCTTGATGTAAAAGCTCACGGTAAAGTCCGTCGTTGAAAAACAGCGATTTACCCGCCCGGAGAAGGCCACCCAATCATCCATCCCGTCGAACAACAGCCCATCGCCTTCTATGCCGCACCAACACCCCACCTGCCCGTGCAGGATCCCCTCGGACTCCCCGCCGGAATCATCGCGTGCATCGCAGCGGTTAAAGGAGTAGTAGGCGACCAGCCCGTCCTCGTGCGGCATGGCCGGCCCGGCGAAAAAGAAGCTTTGGGTCAATAGTTCGAGAAGAAACAGCAAAAGCATGAGAGGGAATTTTTTAAAAAGATAGGGGAATTCGCCGGATCCCCCAAGATGCGGAAGGCCGCGTTCACACATCTTTAAACAGCTCGCCGTAGAAATACAGGAAAAAGATCAGCAACAACATCCCCTCCCAGCGGGTAATCTTCTTGTTGTTGGCCATGATGCCGAAAAGCAGGGTCATGGCCAGCATCAGCGGCAGGTAAAAAGAAAGCACCTTCTCGGGTATGACCAGGGTGCCGAACAGGGCCGGGATGCCCACGACGACATAGGTATTGAAAATATTGGACCCCAGCACATTGCCCACGGCGATGGATGCCTTGCCCTTGCGGGCGGCGCTCAGGCTCACAATGACTTCCGGCAGGGACGTCCCCAGAGCCACAGCCGACAAGCCGATGATATCCGAGGACACCCCCGCTATACCGGAGAGCTGCTCAATGGCCGTAATGGTGTAGCGGGCTCCCAGCCAAACCAGAACGCCGCCTATGAGCAACATGAGGTAAGAGCGCCAGCCGGCACGCACCTTCTCCACCTCCTCTTTCATGGCCTCGCCGGTGATGGAGTAGGAAAGAAAAATGACGATACCGACCAGCAGCAGCAGGGCTTCGTACCAGCTCACCCGCAGGTCCAAAATGACGAAGCTCAACAAAAAAGCAGAGCCCCACAGATAGGGCATATCGATATGCCAGATGTTGTACTCCAGGGTGATCACCCGGCTCACCACCGCGCTCAGGCCGAGCACCAGCGCAATGTTGGTAATATTGGATCCGATCACCGTGCTGATCACGATCTCGCTTTGCCCCTGCAGTACCGCGGCCATGGCCGTTGCTAACTCGGGCAGCGAGGTGCCGAAGGCAACAATGGTAATGCCGATGATGAAGGGCGAAAGGCCGAGCGAGAGACCGATCTCCTCAGCTCCATCCACGAACCAGTCGGAGGCGCGTAGCAACACCGCCAGGCTCACGACAAACATCCCGATGTAGAGGAATACATCCATAAAAAAAGAACCCGGCAAGCTTGGCCGCCAGGTCTACAAATGTAGTTTTTTTTCGATTTTGCAAGGCGGCTATCGCTCCGCCTGCAAGCCCGGACGCAAATCCACCGGTGATGCCGCCCCCGATTTTTTGACGCCGGGATGTATCTCAACCCGCCCGACGGTGCGTTCTAAAATCATCGGGAACGAAAAAACCGGAGGGTTTTTCCGTTGGGCTAAACCTTCGCTTCTCCCAAATCGTCCCAAGGATGTACGGAGGGAATTTTTGTACTTTTAGCTTTCGGCGTAAAAGCATTCGAGCAACGAACGGGCCATGGCACTAGATCAGGTGGATGTAGATCAACTCGAAAAAAGCGAGGTCAAGGAAATGACCTTCTTTGACCACCTGGAAGAACTGCGCATGCACATCCTGCGGGCCATGCTCGGGGTCGTAGCAGCCGCTATCCTCCTTTTCGTCTTTCAAAAATGGTTTTTTGCCTATGTCATTTTCGGGCCTACCCATGCCGACTTTGTTTCCTATCAGGCGATTTGCGACTTTTCCAACTGGATAGGCCTGGGTGACCGCATGTGTTTTGCCCCGCCTGAATTTCGCAAACAAGCCATTGGATTCGGCGAAGCGTTCATCACCAGCATCAAGGTATCCATCATCGGCGGTATTATCCTGGCATTCCCCTATGTATTCTGGGAAATATGGCGCTTTATCAAGCCGGGTCTCTACCCCGAGGAAAGGCGCTATACCCGCGGGGTGGTCTTCATCTGTTCATTCCTGTTCTTTTTAGGCGTACTTTTCGGCTATTTCATAATTGCCCCGTTTGCGATCAATTTTCTGGCCGGGTATACCATACCGGGGGTTGAAAATTCGCCCACCCTCAATTCGTTCATCAACTACATGATCATGTTTACCGCGCCGGCCGGGCTCATTTTCGAGCTGCCGGTCCTGGTGTTTTTCCTCACCAAGATCGGGTTGCTCACTTCCGAGACGATGCGCACCTACCGGCGCCACAGCATCATCGTCATCCTGCTGCTCTCGGCAATCATCACACCTCCGGATGTAGTCACCCAGTTTCTCATCGCCATTCCACTGTCCATTCTCTACGAAATCAGCATAGTCATCGCCCGGCGGGTGGAGCGAAAAGAAGCGGAAGAATCCCTCACTTAAGCTTTACTCATGTCCACATTTCGCGTATCCTCCAATGCTACGCTCTTTTTGGTCATCTTCGTGCCGGTATTCTGGCTGGTCTTTTTCGGCTCGCTCACTGCAGCCATTTTCCTGTATGAAGGCCCTTATTTTGCGGGGATGCCGATCGGGAGACTTCGCCTGGGCGCTGCGCTGTTTTACGGCAGCGGAGTCTTGCTGCTGCTTTTTACCCTCATGCGCCTCAAGCGGGTGGAAATGGACGACGGCTTCGTATACGTGACCAACTATTTCAAAACCTACCGCTACCCCTACCACAATGTGGCCAAGATTGAAACCAGCGACTTCCTCTTTCTGGGGCTGGGCGTCATTCATCTGCGCGAAAAAGGACGGTTCGGCAAACGCATTTCTTTCGTTCGAAGTCAGAAACGCTACGAGTTGTTCATGGATGAGCATCCCGATATCCGGGCCAGGGTGACGGCCTAGCGAGGCGTCAGCTGAACGACCGGGCAGATGACTTCCTCCAGGCTCACGCCGCCGTGCTGAAAGGTGTCCTTGTACTGGTGGAGATACTTGCTGTAGTTGTTGGGGTAGAGGAAATAGAGGTCCTCTTTGGCAAAAATAAAGGACGAACTCACGTTAGGCCGGGGGAGCAACACATCCTCAGGATCGCGATAGGCCAGCACATCGTTGGCCTCATAGCGCAGGTTGCGGCCCATTTTGTAGCGGAGATTGGTGGTCGTCTCCCGATCGCCCACCACCTTGGAAGGCGTATTGACGCGAATGGTGCCGTGGTCGGTGGTCAGCACAATGCGCACTTCGCGATCGGCCAGATTGCGCAGCATTTCGCGAAGGGAGGAGTTTTCAAACCAACTGCGAGTCAGCGAGCGATAAGCCCGGTCGTCGCGCGAAAGCTCTTTGAACATATCGCTTTCGTTGCGCAGGTGGGAAAGTATATCCAACAAGTTGTAGACCACCACCGTCAGATCGTTGTTGAGGTAATTCAAAGCGTTGGCCGGCAGTTGGGCGGAATGGGATGAATTAGTCACCTTGATGTATTCGAAGCGCACCTCTTTTCGCACCAGGCGTTGAAGCTGCTCCTGCAGCAGATCGGCCTCAAATTGATTTTTACTGCCTTCCTCAAAGTCATGCCGCCACCACTTTGGGTATTTCTTTTGGATCTCCAGCGGCATGAGGCCTGCAAAGATCGCATTCCGGCTGTACTGGGTAGTGGTGGGCAGAATGGAATAGTAGAAGTCCTCCTCTTCCACCCGGAAATGCTCGCTGATCAAGGGTTCGATGACCTTCCACTGGTCATAGCGCATGTTATCCAGCAACAGCAGAAGGACCGGTTCGGGCTTGCTCAGCAGGGGCAGCAGTTTGGTGCGAAGCAGGTTGGGCGAAAGCAAGGGAGCCTCTTCCTCGGCCTGCACCCAGGCCTGATAGTGCCGGCTGATGTACTTAAAGAAGGCCGCATTGGCTTCCTGTTTCTGGTTGATGAGCATATCCGAAACCATCTCCAGCTCGCCGTGTTGGTCGAACTCCAGCTCCCAGCCCAGAATGCGCCGATACACCTCGGCCCATTCGCGGAAGTCCAGGCCCTGGCTGAGCTGCATGGTGATGTTGCGGTAGTCCTGCAGGTAGCGCGAGCGGATGCCCTCCTCCTCGATGCGATTGCGTTCCAGGATCTTTTTCAGGGTCAGTAGAATCTGATTGGGCTTGACCGGCTTGATGAGATAATCGGCGATCTTGGATGCCAGCGCCTGTTCCATAATGCCCTCCTCTTCGTTCTTGGTGATCATTACCACCGGAAGCAGGGGCGCGTGCTCTTTGATGGACTCCAGCGTTTCAATGCCGGTGATGCCCGGCATGGATTCGTCCAGAAAGACCACGTCGATGGCCCGGTCGGCCCGGCACTCTTCAATGGCGTCGTGTCCGTTGGTAACGGTAACCACTTCGTAGCCTTTGTTCTCCAGAAACATCAGATGGGGCTTGAGCAGGTCGATCTCATCGTCGGCCCAAAGGATCTTTACCGTATCTGCCATATAGTTTTTATCAAAGGTTTTTAGCTGCCGGGGGAATGGCGTGAAAATTTTCCGTGTTTGAAAAACAGCGGAGGCCGCCTTTGGGTTTCGTGGCCGGGAAAGAGTGTTTAATTTGGGTTTTCCGCAAAAGGCTTGTTAAGTTGCCCTGGGGAAACGAGCCCGAACCCTTATCCCCTGCAGGCAAAGGATTTATGCAAAAGAAGAAAATATTTAACGATCCCGTCTACGGCTTCGTATCCGTTCCCTACGGAATCTTGTTCGAATTGCTGGAACACCCCTATTTTCAGCGACTTCGGCGCATCAAGCAGGTGAGCATGACCCACTACGTCTATCCGGGGGCGCTCCACACCCGCTTTCACCATGCCCTGGGGGCGTTCCACCTGATGACCCAGGCCCTGGAGGTGCTTCGCAGCAAAGGGGTGGACGTCAGCCCGGAAGAATGCGAAGCGGCCTGCATAGGGATATTGCTCCACGACATCGGGCACGGCCCCTTTTCCCACACCCTCGAAAACACCCTCATCGGGGTATCCCACGAACAGTTGTCGTTGCTGTTTATGCAACAGCTCAACGATCAATTTGACGGCGCCCTGGATCTCGCCATTCAGATCTTCCAGAACTCCTACCCCAAGCACTTCCTCCACCAGCTCATCTCCGGCCAGCTGGACATGGACCGCATGGATTACCTGAGCCGCGACAGTTTCTACACCGGCGTGTACGAAGGGGTGATCAGTTACGATCGCATCATTAAGATGCTGGCCGTGCACGAGGGCGAACTCGTCGTGGAAGAAAAGGGCATCTATTCGCTGGAGAAGTTTCTGATCGCCCGGCGGCTCATGTACTGGCAGGTGTATTTGCACAAGACCGTGCTCTCTGCCGAGCAGATGCTGATCCGGGCCCTGGCCCGCGCCAAGGACCTGACCGGAGAGGGCAAAGAGGTTCCCGCCTCACCGGCCCTTCAGTTCTTTTTGCAGAATCCGCCCCGGGAGGCCGAATTCCTTCGCCAGCCCCAGGGCATGCTGGAGCGCTTCGCCCGCCTGGACGATTTCGACATCACGGCCGCACTGAAAGCGTGGGTGGATCATCCCGATCCCTTGCTCGCCTATTTTGCAAGGGGGCTCATTCACCGCAGGCTTTTCAAGCTGGAGCTGCGAAACGAGCCCTTTGAACCCGCATACGTAGACGAAATCGAACAGCGGGTTCAGAAGCGGCTTTCCTTTCCGAAGGAGCTCCTGCCCTACCTGGTGTATCAGGGTAAAGAGACCAACCACACCTACAATACCTCGAAAGAGGAGATCATGATCCTCTACAAAAACGGTACCGTAGCCCCCCTTTCTTTGAATACCGATCACGATGTACAGCCCCGGCTGGTGACCAAGTATTACCTCTCCTATCCGAAAGAGGTGGCGAACCGCTATCATCCTTCGACCGCAGATCTATGAGCATTCGAAACCTGAAACGACGAGGCGCCGGAGGGCGTCCCATTTTGCTGGATGTGTATCCGGCCGCCCCCGCTCTCGGGGTGCTGGTCTTTGTACACGGTTTTAAAGGCTTCAAGGACTGGGGGCATTGGCATTTGCTGGGGACAAATCTGGCTCAGGCCGGCTATACGTTTGTGGCCTTTAACTTTTCACACAACGGCACCCGTCCGGAAGCCCCACAGGATTTTGTGGACCTGGAGGCTTTCGGACAGAACAATTTCAGCAAAGAGCGCTACGACCTGGAAGAAGTGCTGCGTTGGCTTCGCGATAAGCCGGAAGAAATCCCGGCCGAAGCGCTGGCCCTGAACAACCTCTGGCTGATAGGGCATAGTCGTGGCGGCCCCATCGCCTTGCTCACGGCTGCCCGCGATCCCCGGATCGCTGGGCTCGTGACCTGGGCTTCGGTGAGCAGCCTCGCCTATGCCTGGCCCGACCAGGCTTTCCTGGACCGTTGGAAGCGCGAGGGGCAATACACGGTGGTCAATGGGCGAACCGGCCAGGAAATGCCGATCTACTATCAGCTCTACGAAGATTACCGGGCCCACCGGTCCGAAATGGACGTGCACCGCGCTGCCCAAGCGTTGAACAAACCCTACCTCATACAGCACGGAACGCAGGATCCGGCCGTACCCGAAGAAGCGGCCCGAAATCTGCATCGATGGACGCCGGGGTCGCACCTGCACCTCATCCAGGGGGGCGACCACGTATTTGGCGGGCGACACCCCTGGAAATCCGACGCCTTGCCTCCGCATTCCCGGGAACTGCTCGACGAAGTTCTGGCCTTTTTGGCCGCACATCAAAAAGACCAATAGAGCCGTCGCATACCGGGCGACCCTATTGGCCTGACAGTGGCAGCCTTCGATGGCAGCAATTCTCGGTTTAACAATTGAAGTGGTATATCATTCGAGTAAAGGATAA